>JAIPDL010000090.1 GCA_021737695.1 Desulfotignum sp.
AATTTTCTACGTACATAAAAATATATGCTATCTATTATTTATTGTGGGTTTACTATCCTGTTAATCAGTGTGTATAACGTATGTACAAATGTGTGGTACGTGCTGCTTAAACAAGTCTGGAGAACTTTGGACTGTCAAGTTAATAGATATTACCGAAAAATTTTACCGCAAGGGAATGGCGTGAGTTGTCCAGTTAACGAAAAGCGTTGTATCGGTTTTGTGCGTGTACCGCCCGAGATACTCAAGGACTTTCTTTTGCGCCACCTGTGCAACAGTGAAGCCCCGGGATAAATCGGGATTTGCCGAATTTGGCAACGCTGCCATTTTCGGCAAATGGTATTGGAAGGATGTCCGAACCAGGCCCAATTTCTTTGACAAATTCGGCGCAAGAAACAATTCTGGAACCAGTTGCGCCTTACCTTTTTATATTGTCACACAATACGCAAGTTTGATATTTTCTCCGACAGTCTCTATAATATCTTCCAGTGTAGATGAGATTACCACTCTTTTTTTTTGCCATCTTTTATCCACACCAATACGGTTATACCGTTCAAATCTCCAGCAGAAAGTCATTTATTATCAGGAACGTAATTCATATATGGTTCGAAGCAATTCAGTGATTTCAACGAATTTGGTGTCACCAAGCCCTCGCCTTTAAAAGAACAATGATTTCCGGGGGAACCGTCGGAATACCATCGATATCAATTTTAAAATAGTGGATAAATCCATAATAGCCATCCTCCAACAAAATTGCCGAAAGGCTTGATAGCGATTCATCCAACGGGATGGGCCTTAAATGGGCATCATCGGATAGTTTCAATGCATCTGGGATACGAGAAAAAAGCTCCAACATATATGGGAATGAAGCATCTTCCGGATCGTAAAACCGATAAAACAGTTTTTTCCCTGTACTCTTTTGGGTATTTTTATACTTTCCCCTTTCGACAAAATCCCAAAAAGCCTTTGCAAACTCGACCTCCAAGGCCTCGACGTATAAAACGATAGCAAGGTCTTTTGTGACCCTGAAATCCAATCCAGCCTCGTCCAAGGAAAGAAAACAAGCAGCTCCGCCAATCAGTACATACCGATCATTGAAATCTTTGAAATGGGCCTTAAACTGATTAATCCCTTTTACCATTCAACTCCTTCCATCATGCCTTTCAGCGCAGATTGGACCCGTTCGTCGTTATCCTCCCTCATACTCAAGAAAAGAGAGAAGCGATCCACCACTCCATTTTCCCCAAATAGTTTCGGGGAATAACTCCAGATTTCCAACTTGCTGGCATTGGCTTCGGCAATAGCCAGGATCATTACATCATTGGTGTTATTAACTTTTTTCCAGTGCTTTCCCTCTAAGGCCAGCACTGGGTTTTTAGGTGCCGCCAAATTAGAATAGTGCGCCAAAGCGGAAAGACCTGCACTCAATCCAAAGGATTGGTTGGAAAATGCCTTCACCCATAATCTTTTCTTAACGGGACTGCGCAACCGTTCGAGAGCGGTTTCCCAAACCTGTTTTTTATCCCGATGAAAACGCAGAACCCGTTCGCGTCCTTCCATGGCGATTGTGCCAAGTCCAGCGCCATTCAATTCATCCAATGCGCGGGTCATCGTCATGATGCTATAGCCAAGTTCATTGGCCAATTTTTTGGGTGTTAAATGAAGTTGCCTGTTTTGGGATAGGTAATATAATACAACAGCTTGTGTGGATGGGCTGAAACTCGCCGCTGTTTCCCTGATTTTTTTAAAGTGCTCGCGTAGATCAATGCCAAGAAAAGGAAGATACATTTGATTTAGAGGAATAACGAAAGGTATCTTGTGCTGGATCAACCGCTTGCGATTGTATGCGGTCATTTGCTGCCGTACATAGATCACCTCATCCTGCCATTTTTTTCGCACTTGGAGCATGTGCTTATGGATGGTTGCAGGGGTTTGCTCTGTCTTGTCCTTCGTAGCCATTACCAGACAAGGCGTATCTAAAATACGGACTTCAAAAAATGCATACATATTCCGAAGGAATATCGGCAGATTCCCTGCCCCTAGCCATTTTTTAGGGCGTACATCGATATCCAATGTTTCCTTCAGATAGCGCTTTAAGTTGCTTGCAAGCTGGTCCATGACTGTATCCTGTTAACATATTTTTTGCACATTAACATGTTTAAACATTATCGTGCAATAAAAATGTTAATAACTGTTTTTCTGGGGTGATCCGATCACGCTATCTGTCAACGATTTGTCTAAGGCTTTGCTGCATTGCCGATTTGAAGGCAGCATCGCTGGCCAGCAGTTTGTATAGTTCCAGCTCATTGCGCCGTTTTTTGAGCATGACATCTTCAAATATTTTCTGAAACGCCAGCACCCGGTTATGGGTATCCTGGTTGTTTTTGTACTTTTGATCAAAATCCGGGTGTGCACGGATGTTGCCTAAATTAGGCTACTTCTAATTTAAGGCTTTTTCCGAGAGCTTGTGCGTAGTTTACAAGGGTTGAAAGGCGGATATCTTCAGCATGATTTTCAATTCTTGAGATTGCAGATTTACCAGTTTTGAGTCTATTAGCGACCGCTTCCTGAGTAAGACCAGCATCAAGCCGTGCTTGCTTTAACAACGCCCCGATTTTAAACTGCTCATATCCCTGATCATAGTTTTGAGCAAATTTTGGGCTCTTCTTTTTTCTTTTTTCAATATATTTATTAAGATCATCCATAAATTATCTCCTGCTTAAAAAATCTTTCATTCTCTGTTCGGCCAACTTTATTTCTTTACGGGGAGTTTTTTGCGTTTTCTTTTGAAAAGAATTGGTCAAGATGATCAATTGGTTATCACAAAAAAAGCCAAGTAGCCGAAAGGCATTATTCCCAACTCTTACTCGTATTTCCCAGATATCATTTGTATTGACCAGCTTTTTGAAATACTTGGTCGAAACATTATCAGTTTCTCGTATCAGCTTTAAAACCCAGGTGATTTTGGTTGCTTGTTGATCAGAGAGAGAATCTAAGTGCTCTTCAACAGGGCATTTACCTGAAATAGTTTTGTAAAATGATATCGATTTCATAAACATAAAGTATACAAATGTGTGAACTTTGTCAAGTGCAGTTGGATTGCCGGGCAGATCCCTATGATCCGATCACGCTATCTGTCAACGATTTGTCTAAGGCGTTGCTGCATTGCCGATTTGAATGCAGCAACGCTGGTCAGCAGTTTGTATAGTTCCAGCTCATTGTGCCGTTTTTTGAGCATGACATCTTCAAATATCTTTTGAAACGCCAGCACCCGGTTATGGGTATCCTGGTTGTTTTTGTACTTTTGATCAAAATCCGGGTGTGCCCTGAT
Source organism: Desulfotignum sp. (assembly GCA_021737695.1). GTDB lineage: Bacteria > Desulfobacterota > Desulfobacteria > Desulfobacterales > Desulfobacteraceae > Desulfotignum. The sequence continues at coordinate 3,329 of JAIPDL010000090.1, forward strand.
GCTGTCTGCAATGTGGATGAATTTGATCCGCTGTTCATCAGGGGTGGCGCTCCATCCCTGAAACCACCGTTCATTGAAGCGGCGGACAATATCATCCAGGGGGTCGTGTTCCTCATCACCGCCGTGGGTACCCCTGGATGAAAATATCTCGCCCTTTGGCTCTGCAATAATATACGCAGGGTAGCTATGGCATCCTCCCCCTGTGACAGGATAGATGTCACCCGGCCTGCACCAGGCGGCTCGGATTTTACCCCCCCGGGGTTTCGCTGGCCATGCCTGGGGATGTGACGGTATACCTTGATTTTTGTCCCTCGATCATTTATGTTTTTTACAGGAATGCACTGCGTTTAAACCGGTAACCTTTTTTCAGGGTGACCCATGAAACTATGCCCCTCCTGCGGCCAGCCCGTGGCGGAATCGATTATTATCTGTCCGACCTGTGGGAATGAAGTCGGGGAGGGCCGGACCCATGTGGACGATTACCGCATCCTTGAGGTCCTCCACGAAGGCTACTCCAGTATTTTATGCAAAGCGGTGAAAGCAGGGGAAAAAGAACCGGTTATGATCCGGATCTTCACCCCCAGGTCCGGTGTGGACCAGGCCGTGGCCCACCGTTTAAAGCGGGAACTGGAGGCACTGAAAAAGCTGCCCGAGGATTATTTTGTCAAGCATCTGGATATTCTTCAATCCTCAGACGGGTTATGGTACCGGGTCAGCGAATGGATCGATGCGGAAAGCTGGGGGAACCTGTTGTCTGCCGGCACCCTGGGCGATCTCAAAACAACCTTTGCCCTGTTCTACCGGATCGCGGTTATCCTGGAAGGGCTCCACCGCATCGGCCATATTATCCCCCATCTCATTTTAGATGACATCATTGTCTATAGGAACTCTGCCGGGAATTTCGAGATTAAAATCGACTACAAGCTTTCCCGTTTTCTGGATCCCAGGATCGACCGGCCGGGCCCCATGCTCAAGCATCTGCTGTCGTGCCACCCCGATATTGTCAACCAGCGCCCCCTTGATTTTAGAACCGACATCTGGTCGCTGGGAAAGATTTTCGTGGAGCTGTTGACCGCGACGCACACATCCTCTGATTATATCGCTGAAATCGACCAGACCCCCCTTCCCAGAAATGCTGAAGTGCTTTTCAAATCCATGCTGGCCGATGATCCGGGGCTTCGTCCCCAATCCATGGCCGAGGTGGCCCGGACCCTGTCCGCATTGACGGACGAAGACTTTATGGCCGTGGACCAAAAAGCCATGGGATCCACGCCCACCGAGATCCGGGGGATTAAAAAATGGATGAAGCGGCTGGTTATCGTGTTGATCCTTACCGTCATAACCGGTGCTGCAGCATGGATTTACTGGACTGTCAAAAAACAGGACGCCGAAACCCTTCTGGGAATCCATGCCAACAGGTATGCACCATCCATGGCGTTTGTCCTGGCCGAATACTGGCTGACCGACGGTGACAATGAAATATACCGCAATCAAACCGAAGGCACCGCCTTTCTGGTGGACCGCGCCGGGTACCTGCTGACCAACCGCCACGTGGCCTGTCCCTGGCTGGAAGACCCCAAACTGGTGATACTGGTCAACCGCCTGCGGGCAAGACAAAGCTCCCCCCGACTGGAGTTTCGCCTGTTTTTGTGGTTTGAAGGGCAGCGGGCCTTTACCCGGGTACCGGCCCTTTCCGAAAACACGCAGGTGGAAGATCTCTATTTTCTTGAATCAGCATACAGCACGGCATTTGAGCCGTATCTGACCATCGCCGGCGTGGCTGTCCCCCCCACGGAAACATGGCGGCTGGTCCAATCCCCCCTAAAGGATGATTTTGCCGTTCTAAAAATCCAATCCGTGCCAAAAGGGCTTATCCCCCTCCCCCTTGACCGCCGGTTAGACCCCCTGAGCATCCCCCGCCTTTCCCCTGTTATCGCCCTGGGGTTTCCCCTGGGGAAACGGACCCAGACCACCACCGTCACCGTCAGTGTCACCGGCGGCCATGTGCGCCGGAGCTTCAGGGAAATGATCCAGGTGGATACCTCCATCCATCCCGGAAACAGCGGCGGCCCCATTATCGATACCCGGGGGAAGGTGATTGGCATTGCGTCCAGCGTGGTCATGGATTATGGACCGGGTCCCTTTCCGGTGGCCACCCTGCTTTCGGACATCGGCATTGTCCTGCCCATTGCAAAAGCAGCAGCCTTTCTCGAAGAGCTGAAGGCCGGCCATATCAAGTGGAACGGTATTGTCAATCTGTCACTGGACACCAAAATCAATGAGATCCTGGCACTGGCCGGTGAGATGAAATGGCAGCAGGCACTGGCAATGGCGGACAGGGCTCTGCAAACCAGCGTGGATTCCGGACTGTTCCTGCTGGCCGGCATTCTCAATGTGTGTTTGGATGATTTCACAACCGCCCGGCACCGATTCCAGGAAGCCCTTTCCATCAACGAAAACAACCAAAATGCCCGGTGGATGCTCTTTTTAATGGACTGGCTCAACAACCGGTCCGGCGAAAGCCCCTGCCGCCAGGCGCTTTTGGATCTGGACTGGCGGTCCCCCGACGAGTTTCTGGGATATTTAACCCGCGTTCTGGAATCACCCATTCCAGACCCCCGCATTCGAAAAAAGGGGCATACATCCGGTGAAACCGCCTGGCTGCACTATGTGACCGGGCTTCAGGCCCAAAAAGAAAACGATCTGCCTGCGGCCGAAAACCGGTTCAAGGCGGCCTTGCAGCTGTCCGACAGTAAAGATTGGTTCTTTCTTCTGGCCCTGGCCCGGTGGGAAGCTGTTGGGAAAAAACGATGGGCCGGGCTGCCGGATAAAATGGCAAAACAGGCCTATCGGACTGAAACCGAGGCCTTTTTACAACAGGTCAGGCAGGCCCATGCCATCCGAAATGAACGACAGGCCGGACATGCCCCCCTGCTGGCCGAGCTGGAGCGGGACACCATCCAGCCGTCGAAACGGAAAGATATTCTCAAAAAGCTGTTAACCGATGATCCGGATCATGTGGCATGGCTGGCCCAGCTGGCCTTTGCCTGCGCCATGGGGGAGGACTGGGAAGGGGCCCTTGAGGCCGCAGCCGCCTTTCTGGACCACCGGGGCTGGAACAGTGCCAACCGATGGCAAATGGCCCTGCTTTCCCCCGGACTTCTGCATATGATGGGCCGGGATCAGGATGCAGAAGCCCGGCTGAAATCTTTTATCCGGGACAAACAGACCGATCCGTGGTACCGCTGTATCGGGGAAACCCTTTCAGGGGAAAAGACCGAAGCCGAGCTGATTCAGGGCACCAGTGAAAGTCCCTGTGATGCTCTGACCGCCTATACAGCCATGGGATTCTGGGCCGAAGGGGACAACCAGACAAAAAAGGCCGCCAAGTACTATAAAGAGGCCCTGGGATCCTATCTGGACCACCGTCCGGAATACGGCTTTGCCAGGGAACGGCTCAGGCGGCTGCAAAACCGATAGAAAAAAAAGGGAATCAGCACACATTATGCAGGTGCTGTATCTGCTAAAGTGTCAGCCTGAGCAAAAAAAAGCCGGGGTTCTAAAAACCTTAGAATCCCGGCCGGTAACTGCTTATGCTATGTTGTTAAAAAATGCGGGATCAGAGGCGCTCAAATATGGCGGCTGCGCCCATGCCGCCGCCGATGCACATGGACACGATGCCGTATTTGCCGTTGACCTCTTTGAGGTTGGCCAGGCAGGTGGCCGTGAGTTTGGCGCCGGTGCATCCCAGGGGGTGCCCTAAGGCGATGGCGCCGCCGTGGATGTTGATTCTGTCCATGTACTTTTCCAGGTCCAGTTCCCGGATGCAGTACAGGGCCTGGGAGGCAAAGGCTTCATTGATTTCATAGATGTCGATGTCGTCAATGGTCAGGCCGGCCTGTTCCAGGACCTTTGGGATGGCGTACCTGGGACCCACGCCCATTTCATCGGATTTGCACCCGATGGTGGCATAGGACACCAGCCGGGCAATGGGGGTCAGGCCCAGTTCCTCGCATTTTTCCTTGGAGGCGATGATGGTGGCGGCGGCCCCGTCCGTGGTCTGGGAGGAGTTGCCTGCGGTGACCGAGCCGTTGGCCTTGAACACGGTGCGCAGTTTACCCAGGCCTTCCGGGGTGGATTCTCTGATGCCGTCATCATGTTCGACAATGAACTGTTCTTTTTTGTAGGTGCCGTCCGGTTGTTTTGCGTATTTGATGGCAGGGGTGGGAATGATTTCTGTGAACAGGCCGTTGTCCCTGGCCCGGGCAGCCTTGGACTGGGAAGCGGCGGCAAAGGCATCCTGGTCCTCACGGGAGATGTTGTACCGGTCTGCCACATTTTCTGCGGTAATGCCCATGGAAACATACATTTCCGGGTTGGTGCGGGAATATTCCGGGTGGGGCCGGGGGTTGTTGCCGCCCATGGGGACATAGGTCATGGATTCCAGACCCGCGCCCATGGTGATGTCGGACCAGCCCATCTGGACCCGCATGGAGGCCAGGGCAATGGCTTCCAGGCCCGAGGCGCAGAACCGGTTCACGGTGGCACCGGAAACGCTGTCGGGAAATCCGGCCATTTTCACGGCCACCCGGCCGATGTTCAGGCCCTGTTCCCCTTCGGGAAAGGCACATCCGATCATCACATCATCCAGATGATCCGGGGTGAGGTTGGGGGTTTTTTCCACGGCTGTCTTCATGATAAAGGAGATCAGCTCTTCGGGCCGGGTCTGGTTGAACAGGCCACGTTTTTGCTTGCAGCCCGGGGTCCGGACCGATTGTACAATATATGCGTCTTTCATTGGTATCTCCTCCTTCTAGTTTCTGAGTGGTTTGCCGGTTTTGAGCATATGGTCGATCCTGGCAACGGTTTTTTCCTCTTTGCAGAAATCCACAAACGCTTCCCGTTCCAGTTTCAGGATGGTGTCTTCACTTATCTCGGATCCCACATTCACATCTCCGCCACTCATCACATAGGCGATCCGTTTGGCCAGAAAGGCATCATGGTCACTCATGAAATTGCCGTTGCGCATGTTGAATATTTCTGCGTTCACCATGCCCTGGCCGGCATCGCCCATGACTTTTAAGGGCTGTTTCACGGGAGGTGCATACCCGTCATCCACCATTCTGAGCACCTCTTTTTTGGCTTCTCCCACCAGGGTGTCCCGGTTGAACACAATGCGGTCGGAAAGTCCTAAAAATCCGTTGCCAACGGCCTGGGCCGCGGACATGGACACGGCTGCCATGCCGATTTTCATGAATGCTGCCACAAAGATTTTGGCCAGGTCCACATCCTTGACGGTTTTTCCGGGCAGGGCGTTCACATGTTTTTTCCACAGGTTCATGGTGCCGCCGCCGGCAGGCAAAAGGCCCACCCCGATCTCCACCAGCCCCATGTACAGTTCGGCATGGGCCACGATGCGGTCCGCACCCAGGCAGGTTTCACACCCGCCGCCCAGGGTCATGCCGTAGGGGGCCGCCACCACGGGGAAGGGGGCGTATTTGGTGGCCTGGATCCCGTCCTGGGCTTTTTTCAGAAACGCCTCGATTTCCGCATATTTTTTGTCATGGCAGAGTTTTGCCACAAATCCCAGATCGGCTCCGGCGGAAAACGCGCCGGGCATGCCGCCGGCTTCGTTGCCGATCACCAGGCCTGCGCCGTTTTTGTCCACATAATCCAGACCCTCGGCAATGGAGTCCACGATTTCTGCGTTGATGGCGTTCATCTTGGTATGGAACTCCAGGCAGAACACGTCGTCTCCGATGTCCACCAGGGAGGCGGAACCATTTTCCATGACCGTCTTGTTATTGCCTTTGGCCGCGGCAATGGAGACCAGAGAATCGGGTACAGGCACGGGTTTGTAGGCAGCTGAAACAAAGTCATAAAAATACCGGACCCCGTTTTTCAGCTGGTAGAAACCGGTATGGCCGGCATCCAGCATGGCCGTGACATTGGCCGGAACTTCCAGGCCGTCAGCGGTCATCCTTTCCACGGCTTCTGCCACACCATAGGCATCCCAGAGTTCAAAGGGTCCCATCTCAAAGTTATAGCCCCATTTCATGGCATTGTCGATTTCAACGATGGTGTCGGCTATTTCCGGGATACGATTGGCTGCATACTGAAAGGAGTTGGCTGCCAGTTTCCAGGCAAATTTGCCGGCTTTGTCATCTGCCTTGAGCACGATGTTGACCTTTTCGGTGAGGGTGCCGGCTTTTTTGGCTGCACCCAGGCAGGGAAAGGTAGGCCGTTCCAGGTCTTCATACTCCAGGGTGTCCAGGTTCAGCACCTTGCGGATCTTTTTCCACTCCGGGGTGAGTTCTGTTTTGTAGAACCCTGCCTTTGTCTTGTTGCCCAGCAGGTTTTTATCGGCCATTTTCTGTACAAAATCCGGCAGCTGCATGATGTCGCGCTGCTCGTCATCTTTGCACAGGTCATAGGAGTTTTTGGCCACATGCATCATGATATCCAGGCCCACCAGGTCCGTGGTCTTGAAGATGGCGGTTTTGGGCCGCCCCATGGCCGGTCCGAAAATGGCATCCACCTCGGGCACGGTGAGGCCGTCTTCCTGCATGAAGCGCATGGCCGCACTGATGCCCTGGATACCGATGCGGTTGCCCACAAAGTTGGGGGTGTCTTTGGCCCATACAATGCCTTTGCCCAGGTTTTTCTCGCCGAATTTTGCCATGAAGCCTAAGATTTCCGGCAGGGTGTCCTTACCCGGAATAAGTTCCAGCAGGTGCATGTACCGCACCGGGTTGAAAAAATGGGTGCCCATGAAATGCTGTTTGAATTCACTGGAAAACCCTTCGGTGATATCCTGGAGCGGAATGCCCGAGGTGTTGGTGCTCACAATGGCGCCGGGTTTTCTGATCTTTTCCACCTTTTCGAACAGGCTGCGCTTGATGTCCAGTCTTTCCACCACTACCTCAACGATCCAGTCGCAGTCGGCCAGTTTTTCAATATCATCCTCCAGGTTGCCGATGGAGATCAATGCAGCATCCTTTTTATTAAAGAACAGGGACGGAGATGATGCCAGGGCAGCGTCCAGTCCGGCCTTGACGATGCGGTTCCGGGCTGCCGGGTCGGTTTTTTCTTCATCCTTCAGGTCAAACGGCACAATGTCCAAAAGCAGTACCTTTACACCGGCACCGGCCAGAAGCGCGGCAATTCCGCCTCCCATGATACCGGACCCGATGACTGCGGCCTTTCTTATTTTTCTTACCATAATGTCCTCCTGTTGTAAGCGTGGTTAACCAGTTTGTTTTTATGAATGAGTATTCATTTTTGAATAACAGAAAAACCCCGGGGTTGTCAAGGAAAATAATTTCCCGGATACTGAGGAATAATGTCATTCAATTTCAAAATGTTAGGGTGTAATTATTGAATGATGCCGCCCGGGCAGATCCAGGATGAAAGGAATAACAAAAAAATGAATTATCATTCATGATTTAACGGGAAAGGTCCTTGAAAAAAAAAACCGGTTCTGGTAGGGTAACCAGTCAATTTAATCAGGTTATCAATATATTTGTATAGGTGGAGACCTCTTGATGCACCAGATACCAGCAAAGATTCAGGAATTTTCCGTTCTGAGCATAGCTTCAGTCGCAGGCTTGATTCTCAAACTGCAGCGGCCTTCAGGAGATATCCCCTGGCACAGGGACGGCAAAACAGACCCCTGGGACCTGGTGGAATCGGTGATGGGGTTGAATATTGCCGGATATACCCGGGATGCCCGCCGGGCAATGGCATGGCTGCAACAGCATCAGAATCCTGACGGATCCTGGTTTTCCTCTTATGTGAATGAGATTCCTGAAGACAAAACCTGCCAGGCCCATATGGCCTGTTATATTGCTGTGGGAATGTTTCATGCTTTTCTGATCACCCGGGACCGGTCATGGCTGGACCGGTTCTGGGGTACCATGGAAAAGGGCGTTGACTATGCCCTGGGCCTGCAGGTGCCTGCCGGGGAGATTCATTGGGCCAGGAGCCCGGAAGGAAAAATTGACACCATGTCCTTGCTGGCAGGGTCTTCTTCCGTGTTCATGAGCCTTAAATGCGCTTTGACCATCTGCCATATCCTGGACCGGCCCCGGCCGGCATGGGAAGATGCATGGATCAGGCTTGCCCATTCCCTTAAGGAAAATGTGCACAGCTATAACGTAAGCAAGTCCCGGTTTTCCATGTACTGGTTCTATCCTGTTCTCTGCGGAGCCATCCAGGGGGAAAAAGCCCGGGTCAGGGTGGAAAAATACTGGCACAAATATATGATCGACGGACAGGGGGCCAGGTGTGTGTCAGACCGGCCCTGGGTGACCATTGCGGAAACCTGTGAGCTGGTCCTGGCCCTCCATGCCATGGGCAACCGCCAGAAAGCCCAGATCGTATTTTCCTGGATCCAGGACCGGGTGTATGACGACAAGACCTTCTGGTGCGGGTATACCTATCCGGACATGGTGATCTGGCCGGAGGAAAAAATATCCTGGACCAATGCAGTGGCCCTTATGGCGGCTGACAGTCTTTATGACCTGACCCCGGCATCCGGGCTGTTTTGCCATGAAAACTGGGACGGGTTTATGTTTACGGGAAAACACCGGTGATTCGGGACACCCGGCCCTATTATATCAAAAAAGCCTGGTACCGGCTCCAGCACCTGTATGTGCGCCACTACCTGGTCCCACACCTCACCGGTCTGGGGGAACATCCCTTTATCATCAAGCCCTGGCATATCGAACTGTTCGGCGGCCCCATCTGCATCGGCTCCCATGTGACCCTGCTGGGATGTTCAGACAAGAAAACCCGGCTCACGGTCTGGTCTGACAAAAAAGAGATCCCCGGCATCACCATCGGGGACCATGTGCTCATCTCCCCGGGGGTGCGTATCAGTGCGGCCCACAGCGTTACAGTCAAAGATTCGTGTATGCTGGCAAGCCACTCATATATCACGGATTCTGACTGGCACGGTATCTATGACCGGTCATTGCCGCCGTCTGACTTCAGTCATGTCGTTCTGGAGGAAAATGTGTGGATCGGGGATTCCGCCATTGTGTGCAAAGGGGTCACCATAGGTAAAAACAGTATAGTCGGTGCCGGCAGCGTGGTGACATCAGACATTCCTGCCAATGTCATAGCTGCGGGCAATCCTGCAAAAATTATCCGCAGTCTGGACCCGGACAAAAACATCATCACCCGCAAAGACCGGTACACGAATACAGAACAGATGACCCGGTTTTTAGAAGCATCGGAAAAACAAAGCCTGGATGGCAATACCTTTTGGGGCTGGCTCCGGTCTCTGGTTTTTCCGGGCAGACAGGCCAGGTGATTCAGCCGGTATCCATTTCCTTCAGGATGCCGGAAAGCTGATCCAGGCACAGGGCTATTTTTTCAATATCAAAGACCTCAGCATGCTGCATCAGGTCTTCCCCAAACGTCCGGAACATGACAAGATCGAACTGCCGGCCCATCTCCATGATATTTTCGGCAATGTCCCGGGCATCTGATATTTTCACCCCTCCCTGGGTTCCGGGCAGCAGCGGGAGAATTTTTGTTTTCACCAGGGGGGCAAGGTCCGGATACCGGTTCAGGGCCTGGCGGAAAACTGCCGGGGACAATACCGGCACAGGGGCTGCCACAGTGATGTCAGGTAATGACCTGTCAGATGAATGCGGGCTGGTTTTCTTGACAAAACTGACAGCCACTTGGGGGAGCAATATTGTAAAGGTACTGCCGCGGCCCGGGTGACTGTCCAGACTGATATGGCCCTGCATCAGTTCCACCAGCTGCCTGCTGATGGCCAGGCCCAGGCCGGTTCCCCCGTATTTTCTGTTGATGTCTGCGTTTTCCTGTTCAAAGGATTCAAAAATCAGTTGATGTTTGTCTTCTGGAATGCCGATACCCGTATCCCGGACCTGGATCATCAGGTCCACAGTTTCCGGAGATGATCCGGCATTGATTCGGGCCAAAAGGCTTATTTGACCTTTTTCTGTGAATTTAACCGCATTTTCCACCAGGTTGGTGAGCACCTGGCGAAGGCGCATATCATCCAGAATCAGATAGTCCGGCATGTTTTCATCAATCTGTATGAGAAATTTTATACCTTTATGGGCAAGTTTGATTCTGAAAAGGTGATGAATTTCTCTGAACAGGGTGTCCAGGGAGACAGTGGTTTTTTTTATGGCCAGTTTGCCGGCTTCGATTTTAGACAGATCCAGGATATTGGTTATCAGGACCAGCAGGTGTTTGCCGGCTGTGGTAATGGCCTGAAGATAATTTTTTTGTTGTGTATCAGTGACCATGGTGGACAGCACTTCACTGAAACCGATGACAGAATTCAATGGTGTTCTGATCTCATGACTTATGTTGGCCAGAAATTCACTTTTTGCCTGGTTGGCTTTTTTGAGTTCAACCTCTTTTTGCTTTCTCACCAGTATCTCATTGTTCAATGCCTGGTTCAGCAGGGTCAGGTTCCTGGTACGTTCCACCACACGGGTTTCCAGTTCCTGGTGGGACCGCTTCAATGCCTGCTCCGCTATTTTGCGCTGGGTGATATCCCGGGAATTGATGACCACCCCCTGGACAGCAGGATGGTTCAGCAGATTCTTGCTGATTGATTCCAGGGTACAGTAAGAGTTGTCCTGGTGTCTGAATCGTTGTTCCGTGGTCTGTTCCGGCAGTGTTCCCTGGATGCGTTTTTGAAACCGGTTATGGGCTGAGGACCGGTCCTCTGGATGGAGAAAATCAAACGCATTTTTTTCCATGAGGAGATCCGGATCATACCCCAGTATCCGTTTGGTGGACGGGCTGATATACTTAAAATTTCCCTGGGCATCCAGTATCCAGATCAGATCACTGGCATTTTCGGTCAAGGCACGGAAATGCTCTTCACTGTATTGCAGGGCAGTGAGGGTTTCCTTGAGCCGAAATGCCATCTGGTTGAATTGCTTTGCCAGATGGCCGAACTCATCTTTGGACTGGATGGGGATACGGGTGTCCAGATCACCTTTGCCGATTTTTTCGGTCCCCTGAACCAGTTCCTTTAATGGTTTTGTCAGCCGGCGGGTCAACAGCATCAGGGCCAGGGAGATAATCAGCGCTGCAACCCCGCCCATGGCATATAAATAGGGCCGCATTCGGCTGGCGACACCATAGATCTCCTGCATGGGATCCACTGCCAGAACATACCATTCCCAGGGCTTAAAATAGGCAAACCGGGCAAGGCTGGGTTCCTGATTCATGTCCATCACCAGCTGCCGGGTTTTGGTTTTGTTCCTGAGAGCCTTAAACCAGGTTGTGTCACCAACATATGTGTCAACCATCTTTTTATCGGGATGGAATACAATAAAGCCATCCCTGGTTACACCGAAAATATATCCCATTTTCCCCACACCGATGTTTGCGATTTCCACTGCCGTGTCCATTTTGGCTTTGGCAATACTGGCGGTAATATCTGCCAGACCGTATTCATGGAGCATCTGTTCCTGGGAGATGACAATGACCATGGCTTCAGATAACCGGGTGTCCAGCCAGGTTTCCCCCAGGTCAATCAGGGCGGTGCGGGTAAAATGATAGGTGGTTCCGACAATGGCAAAAAGTGAAAAAAGGGTGGTCAGCAGTATTTTGCCATAGGTATTCATGGCAGGAGCTTTACCACTCCTAAAAATTTTTGCAAATAAAAAATTGATGCTTACCATATTTCTTAGTTCAATTGTGAAAACAGATACCTGTTATGCAGGTATCACCAAAAAAAGACAGGAGATGGAATATGGCCCAGGAGATCGTGACCTTACCGGTAACCGGCATGAGTTGTGCCAATTGTGCCGCCAATATCGATAAAACCCTGGCCGGCATGGACGGTGTTGTTGATGTATCTGTGAATTTTGCCTCGGAACGGGTCAGTATCCAATATATTCCGTCAGTGGTATCTTTGGATGACATGCAAAAAAAAATTAAAGACCTGGGATTTGAACTGATCGTGGCTGATGATGAGGCTGATGCCGCTGATGTGGAAGAGATTGCCAGAAACAGGGAAATCAGGGACCAGACCAGAAAATTTGTCATTGGCGCGGCCTTTGCCCTGCCCTTGTTTCTTTTGAGCATGTCCAGAGATTTCGGGCTGACCGGGGCCTGGAGCCATGCACCATGGATGAACTGGCTGTTTCTGCTCCTGGCCACCCCGGTGCAGTTTTATACCGGATGGGACTATTATACAGGCGCTTACAAAGCCTTGAAAAACCGGTCCGCAAACATGGATGTCCTCATTGCCTTAGGGTCGTCTGTGGCCTATTTTTATTCTCTGGCCATCCTGGTGGTGCCGGCCCTCACAGGGCATGTATATTTTGAAACCGCTGCTGTGATCATCGTGCTGATCAAATTCGGCAAACTCCTGGAAGCCAGGACCAAAGGCAAGACCGGGGGGGCCATTAAAAAACTCATGGGCCTGGCCCCCAGAACCGCCACCCGCATCGAGAACGGAGAAAAAATCGAAGTATCCATTGCCAGTGTGCAAGAGGGTGATCTGCTGCTCATCCGCCCGGGAGAGCGGATTCCCGTGGATGGCCGGGTGACGGAGGGACGCTCCAGTGTGGATGAATCCATGCTCACAGGAGAGCCGGTCCCTGTGGAAAAAAATGTGGAAGACATGGTTACCGGCGGCACAGTGAACAATGACGGCCTGCTGCAGATAACCGCCACCCGGGTGGGAAAGGATACGGTCCTGGCCCAGATCATCCGCATGGTCCAGGAGGCCCAGGGCAGCAAAGCCCCGATCCAGGC
>JAIPDL010000091.1 GCA_021737695.1 Desulfotignum sp.
GGTGGCGGCCGGCGTGGACCTGATGGAGCTGCAGATTCCGTTTTCCGAACCCATGGCAGACGGACCCGTGATTCTCAAAGCCAACCAGAAAGCCCTGGAGCAAGGCGCCACCGTGGCAAAATGCCTGGCATTTGCCAAAAACATGGCAGCAAGATATCCCATTCCCTTTCTGTTCATGACCTATGCCAACATCCCTTACAGATTCGGCATGGCAGCCTTTGCAAAAACCACTGCGGACATCGGCCTGACCGGTGCCATTGTCCCGGATCTGCCCATGGAGGAGGGCGCGGAATACCTCCAGGCCATGCGCAAAAACCAGTTATCTCCCATCCAGATGTTTTCACCCAGCACCAGTGATGCCCGCATGGCACAGATCACATCCATTGCTTCCGGGTTTGTCTATTGTCTGGCCAGAAAAGGCGTGACCGGCGCACAGACTGATTTGTCCGCGGATCTGGCCCAATACCTGGCCCGATGCCGAAAGGCGACTTCCGTTCCCCTGGCCGTGGGATTCGGCATCAAAGACCGGGCGGATATGGATTTTCTGGCAGGCAGAGCCGATATCGCGGTGATCGGCTCTGAAACCATCCGGGTGATGGAAAGGTCCGGTGTGGATGCGGTCCGGGATTTTATTCAGGGGCTGTCACGGTCGGCTTGACCCGGCAATCGGTTTCAGGTGTTTTTTTATTGCATCGCCAAGATTTTTGCCATAGAATTCACGCCATCGGGTATTACCTGAAACCTTAAAACAAGAAAGGTCTGCCCATGGATGACCTGGACAACCCCAAAGAACCGTTGATTCAAAAACTGCGGATTATCATCCGGTTCAGTGTCCGCTGCCTGGCGGTTCTGATGACCCTGGTCATTCTCTGGGGCGTGGTGGGGATCGCCCGGGTATTTGCCCTCGTTTGATTATGCAGTCAACCGGTCCTTGAGCCCGGACCGGCGCAGGCGGGTGCGGTTGTTTTCAAATGCGGTGTATACGGCCCGGGAGGATCCCACCATGATCACCAGGTGTTTGCCCCGGGTTAAGGCCGTGTAGAGCAGGTTGCGCTGGAGCAGCGGGAAATGGGCCATGGTCAAAGCGATGATCACGGCCCCGTATTCCGAGCCCTGGGACTTGTGCACGGACACGGCATAGGCCAGGGTGAGTTCGTCCAAATCCAGCAGGTCATAGGTCACACTGCGGCCGTCATAGTCCACCACCAGGGTCCCGTCCGTCTTTGACACGTCAGTGACCTGGCCGATATCGCCGTTGAACACCTCTTTCTCATAATTGTTTTTCAAATGCATGACCTTGTCCCCGGACCGGAACGTGATGCCATGGCTGTCGATCCCGCCTTTGCCCGGATTGAGGACAGCCTGGAGCTGCTGGTTGAGGTTGATGGTGCCGGCCTCGCCCCGGTGCATGGGGGTTAAGACCTGAAAATCGCTAATATGGGGAAAGGTTCTGGGAATCCGGTTGGCACACAGTTCTATAATGGTGGCCACCACTTTGTCACTGTGCTGGTTTTCAATGAAATAAAACTCGGACAGCCCCTGTTCTTCCCTGGCTTTGAAATCAGGCATTTGCCCGTTCCGGATATCGTGGGCATGGCGCACGATGGGGCTTTTCTGGGCCTGGCGGAAAATTCTGGTCAGGGCAAACACCTGGATCCGGCCTGAATCCATGATATCAGACAGCACATTGCCCGGTCCCACGGACGGCAGTTGAAACGTGTCCCCCACCAGAATGAGGCTGGCACCCGCCGGCATGGCCTGGAGCAAATGATACATCAAAAGGGTATCCACCATGCTGGCCTCATCCACCACCATCACATCCAGGTTCAAGGGATTGGTGTAATTGTGTTCCACCGTGCCCTGATCCGTATCAAATCCCAGCAGTTTGTGCAGGGTAAACGCTTTTTTGCCCGTGGTTTCGGCGAGGCGCCGGGCGGCCCGGCCCGTGGGAGCGGCCAGAACCACGGTGAGACGAAGCTGTTTGAACACCTGGCACAACGCCCGCACCAGGGTGGTCTTGCCCGTACCCGGGCCCCCGGTGATCACGGATATTTTTTTGGTCATCACCTGGCACACCACCTCCAGTTGCTCATCGGACAATTTCACTGCCATGCCGGACAGCACCTGGTCCAGAATCTCCTCCTGACTGATCTGCGGTTCCGGCGCCGGCATGGATAAAAGGGCATTGATCCGGTCGGCAATGCCTTTTTCCGCTGCATACAGGCGGGTCAGATAGACGCGGTCCTCCCAGATCCGGATCTCTTTGCTGCCGGCAAGGGTTTCCAGGGCCGGGGCAAACAGGTCTACATCCACCCCTGCCAGGCGGGCGCAGGCAGAAAAAAGTTCCTCTTTCAGGGCATAGACATGGCCGTCCGATTCAAAGGCCAGCAGCTGGCAGAGCAGACAGGCGGCCAGACGGGCAGGGTCGGTTTTTTCCACCCCTTTGGCCCGGGCGATGGTGTCGGCGGCGGCAAACCCGATGACCGGGATATCAATGGCAATGCGGAACGGATCGGTTTCCAGAATGGTCATGGCACCGGCCCCATAGGTTTTGAGGACCAGGCCGGCATGGGCCACATTGACATTGTTTTCCTGGAGAAACTGCATGACCCGGCGCACGGCATGATGGGTGTTCCAGGATTTGACAATCATCTGCTGTTTGCCCTTGCCGATACCCGTCACCTCCCGCAGTTTTTCCGGCTGGTTCTCAATGATCTCCAGGGTCTGATCCTGGAATCGATCCACGATGCGGTCGGCCAGGGATCTGCTGATCCCCTTGATCATGCCCGACCCCAGGTATCTGCGGATACCGGATATTGTGGCCGGCAGGGTGACTTCATAGGTTTCCGCTTTGAACTGGTCCCCGTATTTGGGATGAGACATCCACTGGCCCTTCAGAGTCAGGGTCTCGCCTTCGGCCACCCCGGCCAGATATCCCACCACAGTAATGGGATCCTGGATCTTTTCCACCTGGATCCGGCAGACCGTGTACTGGTTGTCCGGGTTCTGGTATGTCAGGCGGGACAGCACCCCTTTGATGGTGATCATGGCGCCGGGTGCCTGGGTTGTTGGGTGATCCAGTGGGCAGCCGCCATCAGGTTCTCTGCGAAATAATCCGGTGGTTCGCCCTGGTCGGTCAATGCCTGAAATGCCTGTTTGCCGTTTCCCGTGGCCACCAGCACGGCCTTGCCGCACCCCGCGTTCCGGGCTGCCTGAATGTCTTTAACACTGTCGCCCACAAACAGGGATCGGGACAGGTCGATGTCATACCCGGCCTTTGCCTGGTATATCAATCCCGGCTTTGGTTTACGGCAGTCACATCCGGCATCCGGGGTGTGGGGACACAAAAATGTATCCAGAATCCGGCCCCCGGCAGCGTCAATCCCCTGGTACATTTTATCAAAAATCAAATCCAGGGTCTGCATGGTAACCATGTTTCTGCCAATGATGGACTGGTTGGTAATGACAATGACATCAAATCCATGCCGGTTCAGCCTTGCAATGGCCCGGCGGCTGCCCGGGATGAAATGAAATTCAGACGGGTGCTTGATATATTCAGGGGAATCCTGATTGATCACCCCGTCCCGGTCCAGAAATACTACGGCTGCCATATGGCTACTCCGCCACGGCAAAGGCCTGGGCAAACCCGTCATTTTTCAAAAGATTGTCACTGAACCGTTCGGCATCCTTGAGACTGGAAAACCGGCCGATGCGGACCCGGTAGAACCGGCCCCGGTGATCCTCATGTACCATAATATGGGCGTTGAGATAGGATTTGGACAATTTTTCCCTGAACCGGTCGGCATTGGCCTTTTCCTGGAACGCACCCACCTGCACCGTGAAATTGCCGGTCCAGTAGTCCAGTTCCCTGAATGCCACGGGCTCTTTTTCAGCATATTGGGTCGCTGCCCCCAGGGCAGTCACCCGGACCCGGGCTGTTCCCGGACCCGTCATACCGATCTTTCTGGCGCCTTTATATGACAGATCAATGATCCGGCCCGTGACAAACGGTCCCCGGTCATTGATGCGTACTCTGATTTTTTGGTTGTTGTCCAGATTGTGGACCGCCACCCAGGTATTCATGGGCAGGGTCTTGTGGGCCGCGGTCATGGCATACATGTCATAGGTCTCACCATTGGCGGTCTTCCGGCCGTGAAATTTTTTGCCGTACCAGGAGGCGATGCCGGTTTCGGAAAACCCATGGGCACTGGCAATGGGGGTATAATGCTTGCCCAGGACTTTATAGGGCCGCTGGGTGGCAGGGATTTTTCCTGAATCTTTCCGGGAGGAAGGCGCCGGGCGTTTGTCCGGCAGGTCCGGATCGATGGATTTGGCACATCCGGCACCCAAGGCACAGAACAAACACAGGCACACCAGCCGGATGCCGATACCCAACATCCGGGGATATTTTTTTTCATGAGTCAAAGGCATGTAAAATAATGTCTTCCATTTTATCGGTAAACGTAAAATTCATCTGATCCTGGATATGCCTTGGCACATCCTCCATGTCTTTTTGATTCCACAAAGGAAGAATCACCGATTTAACGCCGGCCCGGTGGGCGGCAATGATTTTTTCCTTGATCCCGCCCACGGGCAGCACTTCTCCCCTGAGGGTGATTTCCCCGGTCATGGCCGTGCGGGGCCGCACTTTGCGGCCCGTGACCAGAGATACCAGCGCCACCAGCAGGGTGACCCCGGCAGACGGTCCGTCCTTGGGAATGGATCCGGCCGGCACATGCACATGAATATCATGGGTATCAAAAAACGTGTCTTCCACCCCCAGTTTTTTGGCATGGGACCGGATAAAACTCAACGCCGTGGCTGCGGATTCCTTCATCACATCTCCCAGCTGGCCCGTGAGGGTCAACTCCTTGCCCCCTTTCATGGCCACAGCTTCCACAAACAGAATTTCCCCGCCCACCGGGGTCCAGGCCAGACCCACCACCACACCGGGGGTGTGAATGCGCAGGGCCTGATCCGGAG
This sequence comes from Desulfotignum sp., assembly GCA_021737695.1. Classification (GTDB taxonomy): domain Bacteria; phylum Desulfobacterota; class Desulfobacteria; order Desulfobacterales; family Desulfobacteraceae; genus Desulfotignum. The sequence goes on from JAIPDL010000091.1 coordinate 4,984, forward strand.
AATACTGCACCGGCCCCAGATATTCATGCAGATCATCCTGGCGGATCACCAGATGAACGGCCTGGGCTTCAGCGATTTTTGTGGCCACCCCCCGACACACCGTGCCGATCCGGCGTTCCAGATTCCGCAGACCCGATTCCCGGGTATACCCGGAAATAATTTTTTTGACGGCCCCGGGCGTGAACCGGATCTGTCCGGCGGTCAGCCCATGGGCATCCCGTTGTCTGGGGATCAGGTACCGGGTGGCGATCTTGTGTTTCTCATCCTCGGTGTACCCGTTGAGTTCCAGCACTTCCATGCGGTCCCGCAACGGCGCAGGAATGGTATGCATCACATTGGCCGTGGTCAGAAACATGACATCTGACAGATCAAAGGCCACATCCAGATAGTGATCGGTGAATGAATCATTCTGTTCCGGATCCAGCACCTCCAGCAGAGCCGCGGATGGATCACCCCGATAGGAAGAATCCAACTTGTCGATTTCATCGAGCATGAACACGGGATTTTTTTTTCCGGCTTTCCGGATATTCTGGATGATCCGGCCGGGCAGGGCCCCCACATAGGTTCTGCGATGTCCCCGGATCTCAGCCTCATCCCGAACGCCTCCCAAAGAAATCCGAACAAATTCCCGACCCAGCGCCTTTGCAATGGACCGACCCAGCGAGGTTTTTCCGGTACCCGGGGGACCGGTGAAGCACAGGATCGGTCCTTTGGAGTTTTTCTTGAGTTTTCGCACGGCCAGAAATTCCAGAATTCGCTTTTTGGGCTTTTCCAGTCCATAATGATCCTGGTTCAAGATGCGCCGGGCGGATTTGATATCCAGCACATCGTTGGATGCCTCGTGCCAGGGCAGGCTGGTGAGCCAGTCCAGGTAGGTGGAAGCCACCACATATTCCGACGATGAGGGATTCATGCGGGACAGACGCTGCAATTCTCTCTGGGCTTCTTTTTCCGCCTCTTCCGGCAGACGGCTTTCCTGAATCACTGCCCGGTATTCACGGATTTCCACACTGTCTCTGTCGGTTTCCCCCAGCTCTTCCCGAATGGCTTTGAGCTGCCGGCGCAGATAATATTCCCGCTGCTGTTTGTCCATGTCTTCCTTGACCTGGTTCTGTATCCGGGAGCCCATTTCCAGAATTTCCAGCTGATCATTGACCAGGCGGGTGACTTTTTTCAACCGCTGGTTGACATTGAGCATTTCCAGCACTTTCTGTTTTTCTTCCACGGGCGCGTTAATAGAGGACGCAACCATGTCTGCCAGCACATTGGGTTCTTTCAGGGATTTGATCATATGGGCCATCTCTGCCGGCAGTCCGGGAGACAGATTCACGATTTTTTCGTACTGTCCAGCGATATTGGCCATGAGTGCCCGGTTTTCCACACTCCGATCCTGGTTTTTGCAGGTCAGCACCTCGATATTTGCCTGAAGATAGGGTTTGCCCTGTAAAAACTGCACGGTCTTAAACCGGTTCAGCCCCTGAATGAGCAGCTGGGCTTTTTCATCCTCCATTTTGGACATTTTCAGAATCATGGCCACGGTACCGATGCGAAACAGATCCTCGGCCCGGTGTTTCGACCCCGGCTCCGGTTTTCTGGAAAGAATCAGGCCCAGCATCCGGGATCCGGCCATGGCTTCATCAATCAGATCAATCGCCTCTTTCTGGATCAATACCAGGGGCAGCACCATTTTGGGAAACAGGTTGGTATCCACAATGGGAAGGATGGGAATCGTACCGGGAATATCATTGGTAGAGATGGCAGCGGCTGAATGTCTGATGTCATCCATGTATTATCCTTTGTGAATGGACAGAAATGCTAGATAAAATCCATGGACATATCATGTGCCGGTTTAATATTCTCAGAAAACAATTTGCCCAGGGTCAGCTGAAGAAAACCGTTTTTAAACACGGCAGAGACTTTTTCCACATCGATCATGCAGGGAAGGTACAGGACCCGTTCGAACTGACCAAACTGAATTTCAGCCAGCCGGTAGGTGGCTGCGGGATCCCGTCGGGCACTTTTTCTGATTCCGGAAATTTTGACTGCTTTGTTGCTGACCTCGATAATAATATCCTCTTTTTGCACCCCGGCGATTTCCGCCTGGATAATGATCTGATTTTGGGTCTCAAAAATATCCATCTGGGGTTTCCAGATCCGTTTTGAAAAACAGAACATGGGATTTACGGACTGAAACATGTCTTGAAAGGATTTTTCATCGGTATCGAATGTACCAAGGTTGCTGCCGAAACGAATTTCTATATGTTCCATAAAAAGCTCCTGCAGAGGGTGTTCTTATGATCGTATGACCATCAATTACGATATCATCCGGGTGTAAAATTGTAAAGCGCAATAAAAATATTCCCATACCAGGGTCTTGAAATCCCGGTCCATGGGTGATATTGGACGAACATGTATCCGGAAAAAATCAAAAAAAAATGCCAACCGGCGGACTGATTTAACATTTATGCACATGTGGCCCCTTTATTTTCCAGCGCTGGTGAGCGGCCTGATGCTGACCTTGAGTTTTCCGGACGTGTATATGTACTGCCTGGGATTCATCGCCCTGGCCCCTCTGATTTTCTCTCTGGAGACCCTGACGGCCCGGCAGGGATTTGTTGCCGGATTTGCCGCGGGATTCGTTCATTTCTCCACCCTGATTTACTGGATTGTTCCCACGTTATGCACATTCGGCGGACTACACCTGGTTTTATCGGTGTCGGCCCTGATTCTTCTGTGCCTGTATCTGTCTGTCTATCCGGCCCTATTTGCCTTTGGCCTCAAAAAACTGGCACCGTCTCCCGTATGGATGCCCCTGGCTGCGGCCGCCATCTGGATCGGGCTTGAATGGGTGCGGACCTGGCTGTTCACCGGGTTTCCCTGGGGCGTTTTAGGCTACAGCCAGGCGGAAAACCGGTGGATTGTCCAAATCGCGGACATGACCGGGGTGCTGGGCATCTCTTTTCTTCTGGTCCTGTGCAGTGCTGTGACCGCACAGACGTGGCGATATCTTGTGACACGCCGGCGAGCCGGACATTCTGCGGCGTTGATCCCGGTGGTCATCAGCGCCGGATACACCTGTCTGCTTCTGGCCGGGGTGTATGGATATTCAATGTATCGAATTGCCGATGTGGAGAAAAAAATGGCCCGGGCTTCGGACACCCGCCTGGCCATCCTTCAGGGAAATATCCGGCAGGACATGAAATGGGACATGGCGTTTCGCCGGGCCACCATCGAAAAATACGGGACATTGTCCCTTGAGGCGGCCCAATTTCAGCCGGACCTGATCATCTGGCCGGAAACCGCTCTGCCGTTTTATTACGGCCATAACACCGCCCTTTCCAATCAGGTGGACCAGTATATCCGGCAGGCCGGCACCCATTTTCTCATCGGCACCCCGGCCGTGGACACGGCCCATGATCCGGTCCGATATTTCAACCGGGTGGTGATGCTCGATCAACTGGCCCTGCCCAAAGGGGTGTATGACAAAACCCATCTGGTGCCGTTCGGTGAATATGTCCCGTTCCAGGACCTGCTGTTTTTCATTGAAAAACTGACGGCTGAAGCCGGGAATTTTTCCAGAGGAGATCCGGCATTTAATCCCCTGACGTTCAAAAATCATTACACCGGGGTGTTGATCTGTTTTGAGATCCTGTTTCCGGACATTTCACGGGCGTTTGTCCAAAACCGGGCTGATCTGCTGACCACGGTGACCAACGATGCCTGGTTCGGACACACATCTGCAGCATCCCAGCATTTTGCCATTGCCCTGCTCCGGGCAGTGGAAAACCGCCGGAGTGTTGCCCGGGCCGCAAACACCGGGATTTCCGGGTTCATCGACCCCACCGGCCGGGTGCTGCAATCCACCCCTGTTTTTACCGATGCAATGATCCTGCAAACCCTCCCGGCCATGACATATTTGAGCGGTTACACCCGTTTCGGGGATCTGTTCACCCTGATCTGTGTTATTGCAATCATCCCGGGTTTTATGGTAAAAACCTGTCAATATATGAAAAGGAGATATCAGCCATGAATACCGATTTAAAACAAACCCTGTTTGCATTAACCGCCAAATCCGACCGACTCAAGGAGTATCTTTGACCTGCCGGTCAAGGAAAAACGCTTAAAAGAACTGGAATTCATCAGTGCCCGGCCCGATTTCTGGGATGATCCGGACAAAGCCACTGAAATGCTCAAGGAACAGACCCGGCTTTCCGATCTGATCGACCATTGCAGCCATCTTGGCAATGAAATTGAAGACGCCCGCATGCTGCTGGAAATGGCCCATGAGGAAGAAGACAAGGAAGCGGAATCAGACGTGGCCCGGCAACTGGCCGACATTGAAAAGAAAATCAAACAGTTTTCCCTGGATATCACCCTGGACCATGAAGACGATGCCAGAGACGCCCTGGTGTCCATCAATGCCGGGGCCGGGGGTACGGATTCCCAGGACTGGGCCGAAATACTGTTCCGCATGTATTCCCGGTGGATCGATAAAAAAGGGTATAAAATGACCCTGATCGACTTGCAGCCTGGAGACGAGGCCGGCATCAAAGGGGTCACCTTCAAAGTGGGGGGAAAAAATTGCTTCGGGTTCATGAAAGTGGAATCCGGAGTGCACCGGCTGGTGCGCATCTCCCCGTTCAATGCCGGGGGCAAGCGCCACACGTCTTTTGCTTCGGTATTTGTGTATCCGGACATCAAAGATGACATCCAGATCGATATTGAAGACAAAGACCTGCGCATTGATGTATTCCGGGCATCCGGGGCCGGGGGCCAGCATGTGAACAAGACCAGCTCGGCCGTGCGCATCACCCATCTGCCCACCGGCACCGTGGTTCAGTGCCAGCAGGAACCGTCCCAGCACCGGAACAAGGAGATCGCCATGAAGGTGCTTAAATCCAGGCTCTACCAGCAGGAAAAACAAAAGCAGGATCAGAAGATGCAGTCGCTGCACGACGGTAAGGATGATATCGCCTGGGGCAGTCAGATCCGGTCGTATGTGCTGCATCCCTACCGCATGATCAAGGACCACCGCACCGATCATGAGATCGGGGATGTGGACCGGGTCCTGGACGGGGATCTGGATGAACTCATTGAAGGGGTATTGATGTCCTGACCATGGATCCCATGGCCGTTATTGAAAAATATTATCCTTCGGGCTCCGCACTGCACCGCATCCTGGTGGATCACAGCCGGCAGGTGGCTGAAAAAAGCCTGGAAATCGCCCGGAACCTGGCGGATCCGGACCTGGATCTTTTGTTTATCGAACAGGCCGCCCTGCTCCATGACATCGGCATCTTTTTGACCGCCTCCCCGAAACTCGGCTGCACCGGGGAGGCGCCCTATGTGTGTCATGGATATCTGGGCCGGGAACTACTGGACAACGAAGGCCTGAATCCGGCTTACGGCCGGGTGGCCGAGCGGCACACCGGGGCCGGTATCTGCCTTGCTACCATTCAACGCCATAATTTACCCCTGCCCCGGCGGGATATGGTGCCGGTAACCCTGGCAGAAAAAATCATCTGCTGTGCAGACAAATTTTTTTCCAAAACCGGTCCGGCCCGGCACCGACCCAGAACCGTATCCCAGATTCTGGGGGATTTAAATGCCATCGACCCGGCCCATGCCCGCCGGTTTGCCCGGTGGGCATGGGAATTCAGACTGTAAAAAAGACCATCGTTTCCAGATCAGTCATTCAAACTTGCCGGCCGATTTGCTGCCGGGCATCATCCCGATATAACCGCTATAGAATCTGCTTCAAAAACAGTTTGGTCCGGTCGTGGATGGGATTTTTGAAAAAATGCTCAGGCGTGCCCTGTTCCACGATCATGCCTTCGTCCATAAAAATAACCCGGTCCCCCACTTCCCTGGCAAATCCCATTTCATGGGTGACGCAGACCATGGTCATGCCCTCTTTGGCCAGGGTTTTCATCACTTCCAGCACTTCCCCGATCATTTCCGGATCCAACGCAGAGGTGGGTTCGTCAAACAGCATGATCTTAGGGTCCATTGCCAGGGCCCTGGCAATGGCCACCCGCTGCTGCTGGCCCCCGGACAGATTGGACGGCCAGGCCTTGGCTTTGGCGGAGATCCCCACCTTTTCCAGCAGCATCCTGGTTTTTTCCTCCCGCTCCTTTTTATGGCGTTTTCTCACCAGTTTCTGGGCCAATGTCACATTGCCCTGCACGGTCAGGTGGGGATACAGATTAAAGGACTGGAACACCATGCCCATTTCCGCCCGGACGGTGTTGATATTGGTTTTGGGGTCGAAAATATCCACCCCGTCCACCATAATCTGCCCGTGGTCCGCTGTCTCCAGGCGGTTCAGACACCGCAAAAACGTGCTTTTCCCGGAACCGGACGGTCCGATCACCACCACCACCTCACCCGCCTCAATGGTATTGGATACATCCACCAGGGCCTTGACTTCATGGGGCACATAAAAGGTCTTATAAATATGTTTGACGTCTATCATTTGGTGGCGGTCCTCCTTTCCAGATACTGGACACACATGGAAAGCGTGAAGGTCATAAGCAGATAGAGAATGGCGCACAATATCCACAATTCAAAGGTTTGCAGACTGGTGGTGATCCCTTCCCGGGTGGCCTTGGTCAACTCCCGGATGGAAATCAGTCCCAGCAGGGAGGAATCCTTGATCAGATTGATGAACTGACCTGCCAAAGGTGGCAGAATGGTTTTCAATGCCTGGGGCAGAATAATATGAAACATGCATTGAAAATAGGTCATGCCCGAAGACCGGGCCGCCTCGACCTGACCGGGATGAATGGCCTCGATACCGGCTCTGACGATTTCCACCACATAAGCGCCCGTGAAAATGGACAGGGCCATGATACCGTACCATTGGGGATCAAGTTTGGGAATGCCGTTCATCAGCAGAATTTTGTTCATGGTGGTTCCCAGAACAAAATAAAAAATCATGATCTGCACCAGCAAAGGAGATCCCCGGATAACCTCCACATAGGTGATGGCCGACCATTTGAGCACCGGGGTATCCGAGACCCGCGCCACGCCGCCGATGATCCCCAGCAAAATTCCGAAAATCGTGGCAAGGAACGAAATTTTCAGGGTCACCCACAACCCTTTGGCCAGGATACCGGGCCGCCATCCCCCTTCATACGATGCCAGAATATCCCCCGGAGACACCATATCCCCTTCGATCCAGTCAAACGAACCTTCGGGAACGCTATAGGTTCTTGTGCCGGCATCCTCCAGTGTGACCGTGATATCCTTTTTTTCCCTGTTATCGACAATGGAGTCGATTTCTCCATATCCTTCTGCATACAGGGTAATGGTGGATTTATACATGAAATACTTTGGCACCTTGAACCAGCGCCACTGGTAATCCACGGCCACCGTGGCATAATACACGGCACCGATGACCATGAACAGTAGCACAAGGAAACCGATCACTGACAGAAAATAGGCAATGGGATTGCTCAAACGTTTGATGTTGGATAGCTTTTGTTCCATATATCTAACCTTACAAAACAGGCCGACAGAAGAGATCTTCTGCCGGCCCGGATTCATTCAAAGTTCCTGATGCAATGGTGACAAACCAATTTAATTCTGCAGATCTTTCTGCCAGTCATTGGATTTGATCCATTTGTCATAGGACCGCTGCCATCTGCCATCATTTTTATACTGGCGGATAAAGTTGTTCAGAAAGTTCAGGAAATCGGGATCCCCTTTTCTGACCGCCATGGCCAGGGGTTCAAAGGTAAACGGTTCAGTCAAAGCAACGGTTTTGCCTGCCCCATGCTGTGCCTGCATGATCTCAATAAGGGGCAGATCATACACCGTGGCATCGGCATTGCCCTGGATCACTTCCATGACCGCTTCGGTTTCCACCTCAAAGCTCTTGTAGGTGGCCCGGGGGATCATTCGTTTGACGGCCTGCTCACCCGTGGTGCCCAGTTTGGAGGTGATGACATATTTGGGGTCATTCAGGTCTTTGTAGGATTTTACCACCCCTTCATGTTTTTTGTTCAGCAGGATGGCCTGTCCCACAACAATATAGGGTTCGGTGAAGTTGACGGCCAGGTTTCTTTCCTGGGTACAGGTCATACCGGAAATGATGATATCAAATTTTTCAGTGATCAACGAGGGGATAATGCCGTCCCATGCCGTGTTTACCGGGGTGAACGTAACTCCCATGGCCTTGGCCAGCTGTTTTCCCATGTCAATGTCAAATCCGATATACTGGCCTTTGGTATTGGTCATTTCAAAGGGAAGGTACCCGGATTCAAAGCCTATCCTGATTTCTCCTGCCTTGACAATGGATTCAAGGGTTGATTTTTTGGCCAGTTCAATGTCGGCACTGAACGCCGGTGCAGAAACAAGAACAAATGCCAGAGCGAAAAGGGATACAAACAATTTTTTCATCTTTTTCCTCCTGAAAATTAAATTTCGGCTCTGATATCATCTCCGTCAGCGAAAATGATCCGTCAAAGCCTGTTAAAGGATTGTAAAACCGTTTTTTAACTCAAGTTCATTAATTAGCGCATAACCAAATTAAATGGCAAGCAATATTTTATGGATCTGGATATTTGACGTAATATATCCTATGATGATGACGTTATTTGTACGATTCACCCTATAACCGGCACCCGTTATTATTTCATGAAAAAACAGCTGACCCAAACAAGTTCTTCCTGTTCACCCCGGCAGCCCCCTAAGCTGAAAATACTGGCAGTCTCTGATTTCATCGATAAAGCCCTGACCCGCATGGTGGAAACCAGAACCCTGGCGCCCGTGGACCTCATCATCTCCTGCGGGGATATGGAGCCGGAATACCTGTCATTTCTGCGGGATCGGCTGGACCGGCCCCTGTTTTACGTCAAGGGCAATCACGATATTCGGTACTCTTCCGTTAACCCTGTGGGATGCAAAAATATTCACAAGCAGATCGTTTCCCTGGACGGGGTCAATATCTTAGGCATTGAAGGCTCCATGTGGTACAATGGGGGGGCCAACCAATACACAGAATCCATGATGAAAAAACAGATTTTTTCCCTGTGGCTGTCTTTATGGCGCAAAAAACCGGTACACATGATCATCACCCATGCCCCGCCCCGCCATATCCATGACAAAGAGGACTTATGTCACCGGGGATTTGAATGCTTCAACACGTTGATTCAAAAATACCGGCCCGATTATTTTATCCATGGACACATACACCGGGAATTTGATACCCGATCCGATAGAATTACACACGTCAACCATACCCAGGTCATCAACACCTGCGGATTTACACTCATAGAGGTCTGAACCATGAAAAATTTCTTCAAATACCTGTTCTCGGCCGATACCAGCCGGCAGGATACACGCAACCACGTGGATTCCTTCCATGAACAGCAGGCCCAGGAAGAAGATGTGACGTTCGTCGATCACGGCATCCAGACCATTGCCCTGGAAAACATCATCGGCAGTGTGGGTAAATACGGGGATTTTGATTCCCGGTTCCGGCCCAAAAAACACATGTCTGCCCAGCGGTTTACGGAAATCAAACAGGTCATGCGTCAGGGCAGAGCCATACCACCGGTCAAACTGTACCAAATCCGCAACCAGTACTATGTCCTGGATGGCAATCACCGGGTAGCAGCGGCCAAGGAACTGGGATGGACTGAAATCAACGCCAAGGTGGTGGAGATTGTATCCGCCAGAAATACCCTGGAAAACCTGTTGTATCTGGAAAAAACGAAATTTCTGGAAAAAACGGAACTGCCCCGGGAAATCGATCTCACGGAGGTGGGAAAATACAAATATCTGGAACAGCAGATCCGGAAACACCAGAATTACCTGACATCCCAGTCAGGCAAAAACTGCGATTTCATCCGAGCCGCCAAAGACTGGTACCACACCATATACCTGCCCATGACATCCATCATCCAAAACGGGGACCTGCTCAAATATTTTCCCGGGCGGACCCTTGCCGACCTGTACACCTATATTGCCTATCATCACTGGGATTCCAGTACCAACCGGCGCTACGGCATCGGTATTGATCGGCTCATCCCCAAAAGCATGGCCGGTTTCAGAACCGCGATGCTGGAAAAACAAACCCCGGAGTACCCGGAAATGAAACGCACCATTACCGCATTCATTCTCATCGACACGGATGCCATGACAGAAACCACTCTGTCGGATCGATTGTTCGAACTGGATGAAGTCCGGGAGGTCCACACGGTTCACGGCAGTATCGATCTCTTGGTAAAAGTGGTTCTCCAGCGGGATTTTCTCACCTCGGATGCGGAAACCATTGCCGAGTTCCTGGATCAGCAGATCCGGAAAATCGAGGGAATCAAACGGACCCAGACCATGATCCCGGGCCGGTCTCTGGTCAAAGACGGGTTTGCTGGCTAAAGAACGTTGGAAATTTGGGCCAATTCAGGAAAAAATGTTGTCAAACCGCCTTGGGCCAATAAATTTTTGTGATGCTGAAACATGACCAAATCCCACATATCCAAAAACGTTTTCAAGGGCGGGGATACCTTTTTTTTGTGGAGATAGAACACCCCGTTTTCAATGATTTGAGCCTCGGATTCTCCTGCGGACAACTGTTTTTCAATGTAATGTTCCCGCTGGAGGATCTCTTTGATTTTTGCCATAAAAATGTCGGATATTCCTTTTTGGATCATTCCGCCATGACTGGACAGAATCAGATTGATCTGCATGCCATCCAATCGAAGAAGGGAGAAGACCAGATCCCGGATATCACAATTCTGCCACCCATACCACGGTCCGAATCGATCCAGTCCCAGATCCCCTGAAAACAGAATCCGATCGTCCGGAAAATAAAATGACGTATGACCCGGGGAGTGGCCCGGGGTATCCATCACCACCAGTTCCGGAGCAAACTCCACAAAAACCGTGTCAGGGCCATAGG
>JAIPDL010000092.1 GCA_021737695.1 Desulfotignum sp.
AGGCGTTGGCGAGAAGTCCCACTTCATCCCTGTTTTTTTTTGCCAGTTGATCCAGATACATGTCCTGGGTTTCATCCCGGGTCAGATCAGCCGATGAAAACGCCTTGACACGATCCGCCAGAAATTTCAAGGGCCTGGAAATCCGGGACACCATCCAGGCAGCAGACAGAAGGCTGCACAAAAGAATCAGCCCGATCAATGCGCTTTGTTTGAACACAATCTCTTTGGCCGGCTCCCTGATCTCCGACACCGGCACAGTGACCCCGATATACCAGCCCAGGGGCTTGAAAAACCGGACATAGGCGATCATCTCCTGTTTTTCAAACAGATCGGACTGATAAGACAAAAATCCCCCCCCTTGAATAGCCCGGGTCACCATATCCTGAACCAGGAGATTGCCGCTCTGAAAATTGACTGTTTGCTTAAATTGACTTGCAAGGTCTGGATCAGTCATGGCCAGCACAGAGAACGCGTTGTCAAACAGAAAAGCGATTCCGGTCCGGCCGATGCGGATGTCGGCAAAGGTTTCTCCCAGAGTTTCCACTATTTTGGACAACTTTTCCTGGGCCTCCACTTCGATCTCTTCAATATTGACAACGGTTCCCACCACCCAGTTCCAGGGACTGAAGGTTTGAATGCAGGTCAGATATCTGGCCCGGTATGCTTTTCTGTCCGGCCAGTTCACCACCGAGACAACCGGATCAGGGGTGATGCCGGCTGCATCCAGGTTCTGGGCCAGGGTGTTGCTTTTCATGTCCATGAATCCGCTGATATCCTGTCCCACGAATTCAGGGTCGGGATGTGCGAGCACTGTCAAGTTTTTATCTGCGATAAAAAGCGTGCCATAAGTTTCCTGATCCGTGCTGTTCATCACCCAGTCCAGAACCATCTGCTGGGCTGTGTCCATGGAAGACCGATTTTCCCGGCTGTATCGATGCTGCTGCTCGATCAGCTTGACAGTTAGGTCGGTCCGGCCCTTTAATATCTGTTTATACCGTGTCACCGAATCGATCTTGTCTGTTATCAGGTTGTTGTATTCCCCGCGGATATTTAGACTGATCAGAGACAACACGTGCTGGGACAACCGTTCCTGCTGGGCCAGCATGGCATGGTTGATTTCCTTGCCCGAGAGTGTGATGATGAGTATGGCTGTCACTGCCATGATGGCGATGACCAGAAAAATAATTTTGGACTGCACAGAATTGAATAAAGGTACTTTTTTTTTACCAGGATCGGTTTCTTTCAAAACAGGCAGTCTCCATATGTTTGATGGTCTGATCTCTCTTATATCGGATACTCAATCCTTTTATCAACACAAAATTCATTGATTTTTCATAAAAAAAAAGCGTAATAACATAACACACTTGAAAAACAGAGTGCTTGATACGGTATGGTGATACTTATGCATGACAGCAGTGACAAATTGTTTGAAATTTTACGGGATGCCGCCAGAAAAGTGTCCATGGGGGCTTATGATGACGCAGACCAGCTCATGGAACTGACCAACACGGACAAGTATCCGCCCACGGTGGCGGAACTGGCTGAAGCCTTTGGCATGATGATCGTCAGAGTGGAATCCAGAGAATACAACCTGGAGCAGCTGCTCCAGAAAATCCAGGACAAAAACAAAAAACTGGAAGAAATTCTGGCCCGGGTTCAGCTTCTGGAAAGCATTGAAATGCACCTGAAAAAATTTGTACCCCAATCGGTTCAGGACCTGATTTCAAACAATCCGGAAAATCCGGATCTGAACAAACATGAAAAAGATCTTTCCGTACTTTTTCTGGACATTGCCGGGTATACAAAAATGAGTGAGACCACATCCCAGGACAAAATGAATTATCTGATTGAAACCTACTTCAGTGAATTTTTAAATATCATTGTCGAAAACAAAGGCGACATCAACGAAACCGCCGGAGACGGACTGATGATCCTGTTTTTGGCCGATGATCCGAAAACCCATGCGTTCAACGCGGTTTCCGCTGCCATGGGCATCAAAAAACGGACCCAATTGATCAATAATTCATTAAAAGGAAAATTTTCCCCGGTGACCGTCAACATGGGGATCAATTCAGGAACGGCATCTGTGGGCTCCACCCGGTTCAAGGGCATTGCCGGAGACCGGTGGACCTATACCGCTTCCGGCGCGGTCACCAACATTGCGGCCCGGATCTGCTCCCATGCCTGCAACGGGCAGATTTTGGTCACTGACATGACGTCACATCACATCAAACACCGCACGACCCTGTCTGACCCGATGGCACTGGAACTGAAAAATGTCAGCCAGCCGGTCCCGGTTCGGGAAGTACTGATGGATTAACCTCAGTGGATTGATACAATGATAAAAGACCCCAGACAACTGACTTTGCCGGCCTGTGTTGAAAATCTGGAACCGCTTCAGGACTTCATTACCACCTGTGCCCGGGATCATTCTCTGCCTGAAGACCGGATTCTCAAACTGCAACTGGCATCGGAAGAAGCGCTGATGAATATTTTCAGTTATGCGTATCCAGATGAGGGACCCGGAGATGTCACGGTATGCTGCACTTTGTCAGATGACCACGATCTGCTGATCGCTTTTGAAGACAAAGGCCATGCCTTTGACGTGCTGTCTGTTGAAGATCCGGAAACCGGCCTGTCTCTGGAAGAGCGGACCGTGGGCGGACTTGGCATCTATTTCATCAAAAAAATGATTGATGCGGTATGGTATGCACGGAAAGATAACAAAAACATCCTTACTTTCCGCATGGCCCTGACATAAATTTTCGGCATTACCGGGTGTTTTCAGGCCGGCAGATCGTCCATGCTGTCGTAGCAGGGCAAAATGGACGGAAAGCCTGAAATTTCAAGCACTTCCTTGATGTTTCCCTGGAGTCCGGCCAGGCTCAGCTCACCATTCAATCCTTTCAATTTTTTGGCCACCACCAGAAATATCCGCAACCCGGCACTGGACACATATTCCAGAGGGGTCAGATCGAACGCCATTTTATGTTTGCCCTGCTCGATGATCTGCGTCACCGCCTGATCCAGTTCCGGGGCTGTTGTGGCATCCAGCCGCCCGGTCACACGCACCACACAGGTGTTGTTCTGCATTGTTTCTTCTATTTGCATTGGTCCTCCAGATCTGTTGAAAATTTCTCTGACACAGCATCAAATGCTTCCAACACCGGACAGCTGTTGCTGTAAGCCAGAGAATAGGACAGGTTTTCCGGTTTTGTCAACCAAAGCCTTAAAAAGACTTGGAGCAGACAGCGTTAAACACCTGGGGTTTGCCAGCCCCCTGTGTCAAAACCTTACTCAAAAGCGGCAAACTGCCGACCTGCCGCCTTGACCGGATCCGTTCACAATGGTATATACGGATGTGACTTATGGGTGAAACAATACACAAAATCGGCCGATGCTTTTTTCTTTCCACTTATCGGCCTGAGTCCAAAACAGTCGGAGCCGGAATCCGAATATCGGAGGACCATGATTCTGGTCACAGGTGAAATACTGTTTGATCTTTTTGAAAACCGCCGGCAACTGGGCGGAGCCCCGTTCAACTTTGCGTTTCACTTGAAAAAAATGGGATTTGACGTGCGGTTTGTCTCCCGGGTAGGAAACGATGACTTCGGCAAAGAGATCGTGGATTTTCTGGCAGGACACCAGTTCGACACCTCAGACATCCAGATCGATTCTGTGCTTTCCACCGGTACGGTTCAAGTGGAAGTCACTGAAAACGGTCATGCGTTCACCATTACTGAAAACGCCGCCTGGGACCGGATCGAATTTGACCACCGCATGAGGTCTCTGCTGGCAAAGAGTCCGGATCTGTTATATTTCGGTTCCCTGGTCCAGCGGACTGAACCGGGACAGGCACTGATCCACCGGATTCTGGAACATAAACCGCCTGAAACCCGGGTTTTCTGCGACATCAACCTGCGGCCGGCATCCTATACGAACAAAGTCATCCAGACCTGTCTGGCAGCGGCGGATATCCTGAAACTCAACCAGGAAGAACTGACAGCGTCGGCCGGCGACACTGCGGGGGTTGGAACCGCCGCACAAACAGCAGCGGCCCGGGACCTGATGGCAGAACACCCCATCAGTCGCACTATCCTCACCCTGGGCCTGGACGGCAGCACCTGGATCACATCGGATACGGTCCGCCACTGCCCGGCAGCGCCTGTCCATCAGATCAAAGATACCGTCGGTGCCGGGGATGGCTATGCGGCCATGTCTGCGGCCGGTCTTCTCAAAAAACTGCCGGTAAATGTCTGCATGGACCTGGCATCTGAATTTGCTGCCCATATCTGCACCCTGGAAGGGGCATTGCCCAAAGACGAACATATTTACCGGAAATTCAACCAAAGGATGGATCAACATGGCTTCTGACAACGGACTGTATATTCAGATGTTCAGCATTCATGGCCTGGTGAGGCACCGGAATATGGAACTGGGATATGATGCCGATACCGGCGGCCAGATCAAATATGTGGTGGAACTGTGCAGGAAACTTTCGGAGCGTAAAGATGTCCGGCAGGTGGACCTGTTCACCCGTCTGATCCAGGACAAATCCTTTTCCGGCGATTATGCCAAAGAAATTGAACCGGTCAATGACAAATGCCGGATCGTCCGGATCCAGTGCGGCGGCAGGAAATATCTGAAAAAAGAACGGCTCTGGCCGTTTCTGGATGAATTCGTGGACAAGACCATCAAGTTCATCCGCCGGGAAAAGACCCTGCCCCATTTGGTCCACGGCCATTATCCGGATGCCGGTTATGTGGCCCGGGAACTGGCGGAATTTTTCGGCATTCCCTTTGTCTATACCGGCCATTCTCTGGGACGTTCCAAAAAAGCCAGGCTCCTGGATGACGGCATGAATCTGGATGATATGAACCGGAAGCTGAAAATCGATCACCGCATCGACATGGAAGAGACCATTCTCAAATCCGCAGACCTGGTGATCACTTCCACCCGCCAGGAGATTGATGAGCAGTACGGGCAGTATCAAAACCATGGTCTGCCCGGATATCGGGTCATCCCGCCGGGTATCGGTATCCACCGGTTCTATCCGTTTTACCATGACATGGACGGAGACGACCCTGAAACCGAGCAGGCCCTGTTCACCCGGGCCTCTTTGACCCGGGAACTGGATCGATTTTTTCAGTATCCGGGCAAACCCTTGATTCTTGTGCTGTGCCGTCCGGATAAACGCAAAAACATCCAGGGCCTGATCCGGGCATTCGGCGAAGATCCGGATCTCCAGGCCATGGCCAACCTGGCCGTATTTGCGGGCATCCGCAAAGATATTTCTCAAATGCCGGACAACGAACAAGACGTGCTCACCCGAATGCTTCTGCTCATGGACAAGTACAACCTGTATGGCAAAATGGCCATCCCCAAAAAACATGATTTTGAACATGAAGTCCCGGAACTGTACCGGATTGCGGCCAGGAAACGCGGGGTGTTTGTCAATCCGGCCCTGACCGAACCCTTCGGACTGACCCTGCTGGAAGCACTGGCCTGCGGACTGCCGGTGGTGTCCACAAATGATGGGGGTCCCAAAGATATCATGCACAACTGCAAAGGCGGCGTTCTGGTGAATCCCACGGATCCGGCACAGATTGCCAAAGCCATCCGTAAAATCATTGCCGAGCCGGAGAAATGGGAAAAATTTTCAAAAAACGGCATTTTAAATACCCGGAAACATTACACATGGAAAAGCCATGCCGCCACCTATATCCAGGAGGTGCAGGCCCTTTGCAGAGACCGCATACAGAGCCGAACGAAAATGGAAAAAACGCCGCATCCCATCGGCCGTCGCCTTAAAGATCTTGAATACATGCTCATTACCGATATCGACGACACCCTGCTGGGGGGCGATCCTGACGCCCTGGCAACGCTGTCCGACCTGCTGAAGCAGCACCGGCCGGTGCTGGGATTTGGTGTGGCCACGGGCCGAAAAGCCGATTCCGCCCTGGCAGTGTTGAAGGCCAACAACGTGCCCACACCGGACATCGTGATCTCCAGCGTGGGATCCCGGATCAGTTACTCAGATAACGAGCGCATCGACAAAGGATGGCAGACCCATATTTCCAAGGACTGGAAACCGGAACGGATCCGGTCCCTTCTGGCGGATCTGGATTTTATCCAGCCCCAGGCCCGGGACTTTCAGGGATCCTACAAACTGAGCTATTACATGGAACCGGGGAAAGACCGCCTGGCACGGATCAACCATGTGCTGACCCAAAACCGGATCCGGTACACCCTGATCTATTCCCAGGACAGATTCCTGGATATTCTTCCCTTCCGGGCATCCAAAGGCAAGGCAATCCGGTATCTGAGCTATAAATGGGAAATTCCTCTGAACCATTTTCTGGTGTGCGGTGATTCCGGCAATGATGAAGAAATGCTCAAAGGCGAGCCTTTAGGACTGGTGGTGGGCAATTTCTGTCGGGAACTGGCTCACCTGAAAAATGCCAAAAACATCTATTTTGCCGAAAAACCCCATGCCGAAGGCATGATGGAAGGCATCCACCATTATCAGATTATTGAAAAAGCTGAAGAGAACCAGAAATCATGAGCATTGAAAATAAAATTCAGTTGATCACCTACCCGGACAGTCTGGGTGCGAATCTGCCCGAACTTCACTATGTACTGCGCAAATATTTTCAAAAAGCCGTCAAGGGCGTACACATGCTTCCCTTTTATCCCTCATCTTCTGACCGGGGGTTTGCCCCTAAAACCTATGATGAGGTGGAACCTGCTTTCGGTACCTGGGAGGATGTAGAAAAAATAGGCCGGGACTTTGACCTGGTCATTGACTTCATGGTCAACCATATCTCCCGGCAGTCACTCTTTTTCCAGGATTATATTGCCAAAGGAAAAGACAGTGAGTATGCGGACATGTTCTTAAGTTTTGACAAACTGGCCCCTGACGGATGGATCAAGGATGAAGATCTGGCCAAAGTTTATACCCGAAAACCCCGCCCCCCTTACCTGACCCTGGAACGGCCCGACGGGGCCCTGGAAAAAATCTGGTGCACCTTTGACTATGAACAGATCGATCTGGATTATGACTCCCTCAAAACCCGGGAGATCATGCGCAAATTCATCATCCGGCTGGCCAGAAACCGGCCCAAAATGATCCGGCTGGATGCCATTGCATACACCACGGTGGAACTGGGAACCAACTGCTTTTTTCTGGAGCCCAAAATATGGGAACTGCTGGAATGGTTCAATGATTTTGCATCGGCCTTTGACACGGAAATCTTACCGGAAGTCCACGAGCACTATTCGTATCAGCTCAAACTGGCTAAAAAAGGATACTGGTGCTATGATTTTTCCCTGCCCATGCTGGTGCTCCACTGCCTATACAAGGGAACCACCAAACGGCTGAAATCCTGGCTGAAAAAATGCCCCCGCAAACAGATCACCACCCTGGATACCCATGACGGCATCGGCGTGGTGGATGTGGAAGACCTGCTCACCCAGAAAGAGATCGACGCGACCCTGGAGCATCTGTATGAAAAAGGCTCCAATGTCAAGAAAACCTACTCCGGACCGGAATACCAGAACCTGGACATATATCAGGTGAACTGCACCTATTACTCGGCTCTGGGATCCGATGACGATGCCTATATCACGGCCCGAACCATCCAGTTCTTCGCCCCCGGGGTTCCCCAGGTCTATTATGTGGGACTGCTGGCCGGGGAAAACGATATCGATCTGGTGGAAAAAACCCGCCAGGGCCGGAATATCAACCGCCACAACTATACCCTGGAAGAGATAAAAGATGCGGTTAAAAAACCGGTGGTGCAGCGGCTGCTCAAGCTCATGGAATTCAGAAACTCCTACCCGGCCTTTAACGGTGAATTCAACCTGCTTAAATCAAAGGATACCCAGCTGATCCTGGAATGGGGCCACGACCAGCATGTGGCCACAGCCCGCATCGATATCAAGACCTGCACCGTCCGGATCACCTACACCGACCCGGTGGCATCCCGGAATGTAGAATTTACGGCGTAAGCCGGAAATTGGGCCGGTCAAAGGTCTCCACCACAGCCTGGCCCAGGGTGGCCTGCCGGATTCGGCCGGTTTTGGCCCGGGCTTTGTCCACATTTTCTGAAGGGATCTCGCACTTCTTATACCACGCGTCCGGATTTTCCAAAAATTCCATCAGAATATCGGCCGCATCCCGGGCGGTATTGCAGGAGTGAACCAGCCGGGGCATAAACTCAGGGCCGTATTTTTTTTCAGCAATCTTCAGGGTCTGTTTTCGGGCATGGTCCCAGAGATTGTCCGGATCCAGAAGTATAATGGGAGCCAGAGGATTTTCATGCAGTTTCATGGAGGTAATGGTTATGGCCAGCTCTTCCGCACTGCCGTATCCGCCGGTATTGACCACCGGCAAGTTGCTCAGCTTCTGGAGATGGTCCTGTCTTGCCAAGCGCAGTCCTTCATTGTATTTGATCAATCCGTCACAGGTGGTTAAAGATGCCTGATTTTCTCCTTCCAGATCAATGGCAATGCCCACGCTCATGAGGTTGTGCTGCCGGGCCAGATCATTGGCCTCTTTCATGAGTCCGGGCCCCCCGCCGTGAACAATGCCCATTTCATATCCCAGTTTCGGGGCCAGCTGATTGATCAAATCGATGGTCAACCGGTTGTCCGCTTCACTGGTATGGGACCCGTAAAAAGCGAACCAGTACCGGACCCTATCAAACCGGTCCCGGTCGTCCGGTTCCATGAAGCACCCGTGGTAAAAGGTATAAAGCTTGTCAATGTCCGGATCATACCGCAGAAATTCGCAAGCGGCCTGTTCTGAATGGGTCAGCCGGATCATTTTTTTGACATACTCGTCCGCAAAGGACGGGTTGTCCCTTTGAATGAGAAACGTGCGTAATCCACTGGTTCTCAAGGCATCCACCACATCCATGTCCGGAAAATCCCGGCCGATGAACACCCGGGAATTCACCCCGCCCAGCACGGACAGCTTTTCCAGGGTATTTTTGAATTTGCCGTTTCCTTTTTCCGGTACCCGGGGCATATTTTTGCGGAACGTGGAAGCCAGGATCGCGTTACGGATGATCTCCAGCTGGGCCTGGCCCAAAGGATCCAGGGCTTTGGGAATGGGAATAAAATTGGCTTTGTTCAAAATCATTCCCAGGGCCGTGTCATCCATGGCGGCAAACAGATTGGCGATCTCCGCATTGGTGAGCAGATCACTGAGACGATACCCTTCCTTGACCTTGACTTTTTCCAGGGGCACGGTCAATGGGTTATTGGCCCGGAAAAACCGGATCCGGATCCGGATATCGGTCAGAGAAACAGCTTCCGTGCCAAAGTTGTACAGTTCCACCTGGCGGTCCCTGAAGGTTCTGAACGGATCCAGCACCCGGGCCGGCAGATGCTCGATCTTTGCCGTTTCCGGATCCGTGACCGCATCGATGATTCCGTAGATATCACCCAGAGAAATTTTAATGGCGCCCACAAACAGGTCGTTGGGGGAAAGCGTTGTATTATCAAGGTTCAACGCCATGCGGGACCGGATCGTATTCAGGGCACTGCGCCCTTTTTTGATCACTGCGTTGATGCCGGCCGAGGTGATGGCATGGGGTTCAAAGCAGTATTGATACGGCTCGAGTTCCATGGCGATATAATCACAGGCTTGACCGGTGTGCGGATCAACTTCCTGGCGGATCTCAAACCCTTCATAAAACCCTTTGCCGGTCTTTTTTCCCACAAACAGCCGCTTGTGCAGATAATGACGGACATCCTTGATTCTCAGCTCCGGATCCATGATGGCCAGGCGCC
Source organism: Desulfotignum sp. (assembly GCA_021737695.1). GTDB lineage: Bacteria > Desulfobacterota > Desulfobacteria > Desulfobacterales > Desulfobacteraceae > Desulfotignum. The sequence continues at coordinate 9,799 of JAIPDL010000092.1, forward strand.
CGATTTCATCCCCTTTCTTGAACAGGTCCAGGGCATTGCCCAGCAAGGGGTTCAGATTTTGAAGCCGGCCCTGCACATAGATATCTGATGCTTCCACCACGGGTTCGGCCCCTTCGGCCAGATCGGTTTTGATACCGATCTGGGCGTTGCCGCTCCGGCCGCTGAACAAATAGGGTTTGCCTTCCTTGATGGCAGACCGGATATAATCGGATACCAGGGGAAAATGAAACCGGGCCGACAGGATCCCGGAGCTTTTTTCCTGATCATGCATATCGGAAATATATCCGTCCGGGCTGATAATATGAAATATCTGCATTTTTTCTCCTTTTACGTTCAAACCATATCCTGGGCATCATAACCGACCCAGACCCGCTGTCAAGTCAAGACCCAACCCCTTCGCACGCAAAGGGTCTTTTTTCAGGTTCCCCAAATCGAATAATGCTTTTAAAAAGCAGCATCCGATGGTATTGTACCCGGCTTGTGAATGAATTGAAACGCAAAGGAATTGAAAATGGATACCCAGATAAAAGTCAGAGGATATCACACCGATTTATACCAGCACGTCAACAATGCCAGATATCTCGAATTTCTGGAAGAAGCCCGGTGGCAGCTTTTGGAAGACCACATGGATCTGGAGTCTTTCATGCGGGGTGGCTATTTATTTTTTGTCGTCAACATCAACATTTCCTACCGCAGCCCGGCCCGGGTGGGAGACAGCGTCACAGTTCGATCCGGGCTAAAAAAAATCGGCAATAAAAGTGCAGTCATCAGACAACAGATAATAAACAAGGCCACGGGCACCGTATGTGTGGATGCGGATGTCACCTTTGTCATTGCCGACACCGGGGGCCGGCCGTTAAAACTGGAAGCAGACCTCAAGGATAAAGTGACGCAGATCCCTTTGTTTGAAGAATGATTTGGTTTTAAAGTAACAAACAGAAACCTGAAAAACACAAAGGCCTTACAGATGAATCCCTATGCGGACGGCCAGCTGCTCAACGAATATGCCCGAAAGTTTGAATCGTTGAAGCAGCAGGGCCGTCTCGATGACATGAAAAATATGTTATACGCCTGTATTACGACGGATATGCGCAGCATACAGCCGACCCTCGATATATATCGCCAGGGAGTGTATTGCCCGATCCGATGATCGAAACACTGTCATGCCCTGGGAGAGCAGTTTGTTCACCAGCGGTTCATACAAATAGCCGCCATCCACTACGCCTATCACCGGTTTGCTCAGCTCAGATGCCAGTTTCGGCATTTGCAGTGCAATACTTTCCTTATCATCCATATTATATTTTTTGGCCTCGCATTCGGCAAGGGTTCTCATGGCCGGAGACAACGGATCCAGCCCAACGACGACGGCATCGACATTTGGATCTTCTGCCAGATACCTGACGACCGTGACATGGGTTTCATCATCTGCCGCGGGATTGATATCCAGCGGATTCTTGACGTCCACCAGACTGTCCAGGCGTTTGGCAGCCAGAAATTTGCTGAGTTTACGGGTTGTGTCATCCGCAAATCCGGCCATCTGGAGGGAATAATCATCAGACCGGATGTTATCCGCCATGCCGACGGCTTCAAATCCGGCCCCGCTGACCGCAGCCAGGCGGTTTCCATGGATCTGTTTATCATGCAGCCGCTGTGACAGCATGATCAGATTCTCAAACTGGGGAAACGTGCGGGCAATCATCCCCCCTGCCTGCCGCACACAGGATTCACATACCATATAATCTCCAGCCAGAGAAGCGGTATGACCTGACGTGGCGGTTTTGCCTTCAGGGGTGCGACCGGCTTTATAGAAGACCACCTCTTTTCCATTTTGCACCGCCTCCCGGACGGCCCGGCTGAATTCCAGCCCGTCCAGATCCTTGAATCCTTCGGCGTAGACAGCGATGACCGTGATATCCGAATCATCTTTGAGGTATTTGACAATATCCCCCAAAGTTAAATCATTCTGGTTTCCCACGGATATCATATATGCCGGATCGATCTCCGGACACTTGCTCAGGCGGGTAATCATAAACGCACCGCTCTGGCTGACAAAGGCGGTGTTCCGTTTGTGATCACCACGCCTTTTAGGTAGTTTAACCTCAGGGATGAACAGGGTGTCATATTTTCCGGGATGTGAAACCACCCCCAGGCAATTGGCACCCAGAAACACCGGTCCCCCGCCTTCTTCCAAATGGGCTTCACTGATTTTGTGCACAAGCTGCCGGGCGCGGTCTTCACTTTCAGTAGTTTCTCCCATCCCCCCCGGGATCAGCATCACAGCGTTGGCTGCATCGTGCAAAATAATCTCATCCACCAGGTCCGGAACCTGCTGTGCATTCACTGCCACAACAAACAGGTCCAGTTTCATACCAAGGGATGCCAGATCCGGCACACATGGAATTCCTTCAAACATATCCAGGCCAGGTTTGACGATACAGATATCACACGGGTTATATCCATTGGCCAAAATATTGTTTAAAATGAGTCTGCCGAAATTCACCCGTTGCGTGGAAACGCCAATAATGCCGATCTTAACCGGATGAAGTAAATGACCCACTTTATGAAACGGTCGCTGGACCGGCAGTGAAACCGATCTGGAAAAACGGCACATACCATCCAGGGGCACCATCAGGTAGTCCGTAAAAGCAAAGGGATTGATTTCCAGTTCATCGATGACATAGGGCGCATGAGGATTGTCCGGTGAATAATAATTTGCCATGGCGATAAAAGAGCTGAAACATTCGATCAGCTGTTCATCTGTAACAATCCGCCGCTGGCCTCGTGTCAACCCGGCCAGTTTTTTATAACTGATGGTTTTTTTGAAAAATCCAAAAAAAATGTCTCCATCGGTCATGGCCGTAGATGCCGTAACAATGGCCTGCCCTTTGAGGAATCGTTCGGCATACAGTTCCGTATCCGTCCCCCCGAGCCCTGCACTGATCACCATGCCAAATTCCCGGGTGTACCGGATCCCGACGATCAATTCATTGCCGAACGATTCAGAATCCGGCGGCATGAACTGTACAAGCAGAATACCGCGAATATCCCGAACGACGGCCTCTCTCAAATCATCTCCTGACAAACCACTGTAAGCCTCGGGAGAATGAATTTTCCGGCGTTCAATCAAATCACCCAATGCGTCCGGTACTTCATACATCATGCGCCGCATTGTCGATCGAATTTTTTCCGGCTTTTTCTCAACAATCCTGACCCCGCCGGCCTCGGTTTTATGGATAATCCCCGGAGAAACAATTTTCAAAACCACTTTTTCACCAGGCATGGCATCAATCACTTCATTGGACGGCTGACTGCCCTTTACAATGAAATTGAATGATGGAGGTGTTTCCGCACCTGAATCTGCCAGCATTCGATATGTTTCATATTCGAACAACACTTTGCGGCCCTGCTGTTCAGCCTCTGAGAAAAGATCCGTGATCGCGTCAAAATCAATCCGAAGCTCTGGTTGATACCCCATAACCTGCCCTTTCAAAAGATGATACCACCTATTTTACCCCTTTTCCGAAAACCCTTCGACCCTTTTTACCCAAAATTCGATGATCCGTCTAACTAAAATTATCTGCCGAAGATATTTATCTGTCAATCAGCATCCCAAAGTGTCCTCCTGTCGGCCTGCACAGTTTTGCCGATTCATAATTTCAGATCGTTTCTGGGGTTGGCAATGTGTAATGCTTTTAACTGAAAATCATCCTTTTTTGATAAAAAAATCCCCCCGGCTTTTCACGTTCAGCCAAGGGGATTTTGAAAAAAATGCCGGTTTGCTTATCTACCTGGCATTGGGAATAAACAATATCTTATCCAGCAGTTTGAATGCACCGATCATGGTTTGGGCTTTTTCATCGGTAATCCAGTCTGAAAACTGCACAGCTGCCTCATAATTGACGTTTTCACACCGATCCGGATTCACGGCCATGACACTGTATTGATTTTTCAGAAAATCATCGCCTTCCACCAGAATCTTTAATGTCGGGTTCCCTTTGGCGGTGTGTTCATATTTGATATAAGTGCCCCGGTCCGTCATGGTATAGGCATTTTTTTCCCCGGCCATGTTAATGGTGGCCAGCATTCCCTGCCCGGCCTGAACATACCAGGATTCGGCTTCAGGGATGGGCAGTCCGGCGGATTGCCACAAAAAAAGTTCTTTTTTATGGGTGCCGGAATTATCTCCCCGGCTGACAAACCCTGCCTGGGTCTGCACCATTTTGTTCAACGCGGCACTGACTGATCCGCCTTTGATTTGGGCAGGGTCGGACCCCGGACCGATGATCACAAAATCATTGTACATGATCTCTTTCCGGTCCACCCCAAAGCCGTTTGCCACAAATTGCTTTTCCGCTGCCGGTGCATGGACCATCAACACATCCACATCACAGTTTTCTCCCAGTTTCAGGGCGTTGCCCGTTCCCGTAGCCACCCATTTCATTTCAATCCCCGTATCCCGGGTAAATTCAGGCACCAAATATTCCAGCAGGCCGGTATTGTCAGTACTGGTGGTGGTGGCCATCATTAACGCACGATCCGATTCCCCCCATGCCGAAACAGTGAACAGACAAAACATCATCCCAATCATAACCGATTTTAACAGGCATTTCATGCAAAGCGCTCCTATTTAAGTGTTATTTTTAGAAAAAAATACACTTCCAGGCCCTTTCGGTCAATAATAAAGTATATATATTGTTCAAAGATTACTAATAATTACCAAAAATTACCAATACGCGCTTTCTGCTGGGGTTGCCCGGCCGAAACATCATAAAAAAAGGCAGTGATGGGCACCCCTTGCAGGTGCCCATCACGGCCTTCATCTGTCTTTAATTTTTCCGGTCCCATCCCGGATTCACCCGGGATGGGACCGGGATGGGACCGGGATGGAACTAAAGTGCTTTGACCGCTTCGGTCAGTTCAGGCATGAACTCCAGAATATCTTCCACAATTCCCACATCCGCCACCTGAAAAATCGGGGCTTTGGGGTTTTTGTTCACGGCCACGATAAAGGGGTTGCCTTTGACCCCCCCCAGATGCTGGAATGAACCGGAGATTCCCATGGCCATATATACTTTGGGCTTGACGGTCTGTCCGGAAGTTCCCACCTGGCGGGATTTTTCCAGCCATTTGGCATCCACGATAGGCCGGGAACAAGAGACCACAGCCCCCATGGCATCGGCCAGTTCCTGGGCAATCTCGATGTTTTCTTCCTCTTCGATGCCCCGGCCCACAGATACCAGGACATCGGCTTTGGTAATATCCACATCACCGACTTCAGCCACCACCACTTCCAGAAATTTTCTTTTGGCGCTCAGATCTTTCACGTCACCGGATTTGTCCACCACACTGCCGCCGGCGGCAGTGTCTTCGGTGGGTGCAAAAGATCCCGGGCGGACAGTGATCACCGCACCCGAAGAAATATCGGATGTGACATGGGTGTACACAGCCCCCCCCAGTTCCTGGCGGATCATTTTCAGGTCTTTGCCGTCCAGTCCTTCAAAATCCACAATATCGGCCGCATAGGCGGAATCCATTTTCACGGCCAGTCCCGGTGCCAGGTCCATGCCAAACGTATCATGGGGCAGCAAAATGATTGCATCATGGGGCAGTACATCCAGCAGCGCTTTTCTGACCTGTTCCGCATTGGGATACGCCAGATCCGCATGATCGATTTTAATGACTTGTTTATAAATCCGGGTCATGGCATCAGCCACTTTATCCAGATCCGCACCCGTGCCTGACACAACGGCGGTCACTTCAGCAGACGGGTCTATTTTTTTTGCCGCATCCGGATACTCCAGTGCCACATCTTCTGCGGCCCCGTTCTTGAATGGAATATATGCAAACATCTGTGTCATGATCAAAGTCCTCCTTTGGCTTTCAGCTTTTCAATCAGTTTT
>JAIPDL010000006.1 GCA_021737695.1 Desulfotignum sp.
GTATACGCTATGGTAGTCAAAGTGAATATTAGCGAAGAGCCCGTTGCGGGAAAATCGCACGGCGGGTTCTGTGAGGGACGTCATTTCCTCACATATAATACGTTCAAATATTGGAGAAAATAGATGTCTACTCGACAAAAAGCATATGGGTACATTCGGGTGTCAGGCAAGGGACAGGTTTCCGGCGATGGTTTCACACGGCAGGAAAAAGCAATCAGGGACTATGCCAAATCCAACGGCATTGCCATTGATCACATTTACCGGGAAAAGGGTGTCAGCGGCACACTCAAAAACCGGCCGGCCCTAACAGACATGATGATCGACCTGGAGCAAAACGGGCATGGCATACACACGGTTGTCATTGAACGGATCGACCGCCTGGCCCGTGACCTGATGATCCAGGAAACCATCCTTGACGACATGCAGAAAAAAAGTGTTGAGATCATCTCTGTGACTGACGGAGATCTGCTGGAAGATGATCCTACCCGGAAACTGGTCCGGCAGGTGTTGGGCGCTATCGCCGAATATGACAAGGAAATGACCGTCCAGAAGCTCAGGGCAGCCAGGAACCGGAAACGGGCCTTAAACGGCAAGTGCGAGGGCAGGAAATCCTATCTTGAGACAGACCCTGATGTGATTGCTGAAATAAAACGGTTGCGCCGGAAACCCAAAAATGGGAAAAGGTTGTCATTGCAGAAAACGGTGGAAGCGTTGAATGCGGCCGGATATACGACGGCTACCGGGCTGGAGTTTACATTGCCGATCATCAAGAACATTATTTTCAAAACCATGAAGAAGGGTTGATATGGTAGAACGCCTCAAGGCAAAATTGAAGCTCCTGGAGAAACTGACTGATGCCATTCGCCAGGGGCTGTCTGTGGAAGATATCCGGAAGATCTTTTCCAGCAGGTCCCAGCTGAATCAGATGAAGCAGAAGGACAAAGAACAGACGGGTCAGAATGAGAAGTGAGGTCCCATACCGATGTGTGGCAGATTTTCTCTGAACATAAACCTGGAACAGATCCAGCAGCACTTCCCTGTTGATGTCATCACCTGTGAACTGGAGCCGCGGTCGGAAGTGTTCCCTTCCCAGCAGGTGCCGACAATCATCATGCACGAATCCCAAATGCGCCTGGGTCTTCTGACCTGGGGTCTGATACCATCCTGGGCCAAAGAGAAAAAAGGAACCGGGCATATCAATGCCAGAATGGAAACCCTGGACCATAAGCCCAGTTTCAGGGAACCTTTTAAGAAAAGGCGGTGTCTGATCATTGCTGATGGATTCTATGAGTGGAAAGCAGATCCAGAGAATGGCAACAGTAAGACCCGGTATTATTTTCAGTTGCCATCCAAAGAACCGTTTGCGTTTGCCGGGTTATGGGATACCTGGCAGAAGGATTATCACGGGTGTACCATTATTACCAGGGATGCAGTTGGAAGGGTAAGGGATGTTCACGACCGTATGCCCTGTGTTTTGAAGGCAGAAGCTTATCGGGCATGGCTTGATCCAGCAAACCAGGACGGTCAAGACCGGACAGAACTCTTGTTGAATTCGTGCGAAGTCCAATTCCATCCAGGTTATATTTGATGTTCATTTCATTATGAGGTGTTACTACCTCATATCCCTTTTCCCATGGGGTAATACACTCGTTTATAGATAGGGACTCTTTTCTCCATAACTGGTCACCATTACGGTTTTCTTGGCCCGGGTAGCTGCTACAAACAGCAAAGACCGTTCTCGGGCTTCAGCCATCTCTTTGACTGAGATATCATCCGATATGAGATCCGGGGTGGGCAGCGGCACGGTACCTTTGTTGATGCCGCATAGGATCACGTGATCGAACTCAAGTCCCTTGACGCGGTGCATTGTGGCCAGGCGAACCCCGCTTTGGGACCGGTCTTCCGGGTCAAATCCTGACAGCCGGTATACAGGGATTCCCTTATCTGTGAGGGCGTTTTCATAATCGTCCAGGATCTGATTGGTCCGTGCCACCATGCAGGTGGACCTGAAAATATCATCCGTCTCCCGGATCTGTTCCAGGTGGTCACATATGGCTGACACTTCATCGGCCATGGTGTCGAAGTGCAGCACGGTCGGCGGGGTCCCGTGAACCAGAGAGACATACCCGGACAGGCTGTCCTTTCCTCCGTCGAGGTCATCCACGGTGACACCTGTCATGAGTCCGGATGCCCACTGCCGGGTTTCTTCGGTGGTGCGGTAATTCACCTTCAAGCGCCGGCTTCTGCCAACGATTTTGATACCGCACTGGCCCAGCACCACTTTTTTGTTGTATATCCGCTGGTGGGCATCCCCCACGATGAACAGGTCATTGGCGGTTTCCGGGACCATGGCCCGGAGCAGCTTGAAGGCTTGGGCACCCATATCCTGGGCCTCATCCACAATGACGGCGGTATAGGGCAATTGAGCCCCTTCTTTTTCCATGAGCAGGCGGGCATCCCGCATGGCATCGGCCGGTTCCCGCAAATTGTGCTCCGCCATGAGCATCTGATATTCCTCGAATACCGGCCAGATCTGCTTTCTTTGTCTGCGGTTCAAGGGGACTCCCCGGCCGGTTCGGGGTGCCTTGACGTACTGGGCGAAGGACGTGATTTCATGCGGTTGGATGATCTGTTCCCATTCCTGGTGAAAAAAGCTGTCCGGCAGCAATGGATCATCCGGTTTCAGGGTCAACGCGGTTTTCCACAATTCTGATGTGCGGTCATCATATACAATGCGATGATCATATCCGCTTCGCTTGAGAAACCCGGATACCCAGCGGTCCAGGTTGACCACTTCGATATGTTTCATCTGATCTGCTGATACGATTTTTTTCAGGTTGCCCTCGATATCTGTGGACAGATTCCGGGTAAACGTGGTGAACAGTATTTTTTCTGTTGAAAGAGAAGCCAGCTGTCCGGACAGCCAGGCAGCCCGATGCATGGCCACCACGGTTTTCCCGGTGCCGGCCCCGCCCAAAACCCGAACAGGGCCGTTCCAGTCCCGCTCCACCAGTTTGCGTTGCAGCGGATGCAGAAACACCCGCCACTTTTCCAAAGGCGCGTTGAACATTCTTGCCAACTCATCTTCGGAAGGATCGACCTGAAAGTGCTGCCGGGAAATGGGGTGCTCCAGGGCCTTGGAAAAATCCTCGGTATCCACGGCTTTTTTCTCTTCTCCGCCGCACTCGGTAAGGATGGCCATGACCTCTGCCAGCGGTTCCCCCTGGGCCAGCCATGTCAGGGCGGTAAATACGTTGAACGGGACCGCATCCGCCATATCATTGAGCTGGGCCATGCTTTCAATGCCGCGAATCATTTCCAGCTGGATTTCAGGAACCCCCAGGGCCAGCAGTTCCCGGTCCCGGATATCATCGAACAAACCCACCGGGGTTGATTTCTTGACCTCGGCCGGTTCGGCACTGTGAAGTTCCACCGTTTCATCCACACAAAACACCTGCACTGTCCCCAGCAGGGGGTTGATTTCACACACCCGGTTTCTTGCCCATTGATAGGCCGCATCATGTTTGTCCACCCACAGCAGCAGGTACACATTTCCTTTAGATGGTTTGCATACGATTCCCCGGTAATCGTCATCGATGCGCACGGATCTGAGACGGCGGTCTTTCACGTTTTTCAAGGTCTCATAATTGATGCCGCCGGATGTGGGGTCCAGTCTGAATTTATTGACAAAATTCATCACCTTGGCCTGCTGGTTTTTCGGCAGGCGGGAATAAGCGGTAAAAAAACTGTCTGAAACCGCCACCGTCATATGTGTCAAAACCATTATCGTCTCCGTTCAGTTTTCAGGTTTCCGGGACAGGGGTCACGGCCCGGATCACGTCCTCGGGATTCAGGATCACCTGCTCCATGGTGAACAGTTGCCAACCCTGGTTTGTCAGGGTATCCAGCAATCCGGCATTGTTCTTGTCAACCACCCCCACCTGCCGGTCCTGCCAGGCCAGTTCCAGTTCCCCCAGCACCATCCCGTTGTCTGTAACCTCTTCGCCCACAACAGGAACCGGGGCCTGACAATTTTCCAGCCGAAGGAGGAGATCTGCAAGGGCCTCATCGGCCAGTTCCCAGACCTCGTTCCATGCACCGGCATCCGGAGTGGCGGGCGCTGCTGTGACGCTGTCTTGACCTTGTTCCTGTCTGTAGTCCTCATGCGCAGGCGGGGTAAACCCCACATGGGATCGGGTTAACACCAGGCCGTCATACTGATGATCTTTCAACCCTTTCCGGGTCAGAAAAATGGTGTGCGGCAGAAACTGCAGCAGGTTGTACGCTCTCAAAAATCCGTTCCACCGGGTTTCGAACCCGGCATCCCCGTCCAGTGCAGGGTCTTCCACCAGATCTTCCAGAATAGCCACGATGCCCATCTGATCATAGTGTTTCATGACACAGGTTCTGCCTGAACAGGCATAGCAGGTAATCCCGGGCAGGTCATCCCATTGGGGACCACCCACAATCATCTGCCCATCATGGCACATGAGCGGTTCATCCATGCCCGGGGGCAGCACAGCCAGATCCTCCCGCCATGATGCCGGTACTTCTGTCGCCGGACCTGCATGCAGGGAAAGGCCGTATACCAGGGCCATGTCCTGCCACACCTGCTTTTCAGGATAAGACAGAAACTCAAAAAACATATCAAAAGCGGATTTTCCCATAAGCCGGGATTGCTCAGACAGCTTGAATCCCTCCCACACCTTGGTGAGCCGGGAACCTGCCACCATCCCCCGGGGAGTGAACCAGTCCGTGAACCATCCGGGTTCCAGGTCGTTGAGCTGGGATTTGACATCTTTGTAGGACAGGGACCAGATGTGATACCCCCCGCTTTTCACCAGGGCCATTCGCTGTGCCATGTCTTTTCCTGCCCGGTCCCGGTGAAAGGTGTACCCGTCAGTGAACACCACCACGGGTTTCACGGCCGGGGGCTGGCGAACCGGATAAAAAACAAAATCCGCTTTTGACGGAACACTCACCCCCTGGCCCGGACCCAGCTCCACCTGCTGCATCACTTCCCACCGGATTTTGTGATCCCCGTCCCCGATGGTGAGAAGAAAACCCGGAGATCCATTGACCACCTTCTTGACCAGTCCCACCGGGATGTCCGGTCTGTGCCGTCTGCGAACCGCCTCGATGAACAACCGTTCCAGGTCGGAGTCAAACAGGCTGTTCATGGGTTTTTTGGAAAGCGTCGTCACCGGTTCCAGGGTATGGGCCTGGGCCAGAATCTCCTGAATCATGGCCAGGGCCGTGCGCCGGGAGATGGCAGACAGGGACCGGCTGTTGCGGTAGGCAAACAGGCAGCTGTAACAGCCGTCCCGGTGTTCATCCGATGCACAGACACAGGTTTCCATGACGGTTAGAGCCGCTTTCAGGATCTCCACCATCCGGCCGGGCTGGATCAGTTCCTTGAGGTACCCGGTCCCCCCGGGGACAGTGTCATAAATCACCAGGTACTGAATCCGCAGGTCTCCGTCTCCCATGGGTTCGGTATGCAGCATGCCGCGCAGATGATCGATATCCCCGCCGAACTGCTGCTTCATGCCCAGATGAAAGGCCGCGATAAAGGACTGCAACCGCACATCCGTTTCTTCGATACCGCTCATGGGAAGCAGGATTTTGACCGCTTCCGATGAAAATTCCCGGTACAGGCAGGCAAACTCCAGAAAAGTGTCCTCTTTTTCCTTTTCCCTGGCCGGACAGGTCCAGGTATGGGTCCGCTTTCCCCGTTCATCCGGCACCTTGCCGCAGTGGCGGCACAGGGTGAATCCGCTGCTCTGAAACGTCTGGCCGGCAACGACAACGGTTTCTCCTTCTCCCATGGACGGCCCGAAATTGATCTCCCTGAACACGGCTTTTGACAACCAGGTATACCCGAACAGGGTATCCTCGGCCGTCAACTGCCAGGCTTTTTCAGCCGCTGCCGGTTCATAGTCCATCAGCAGGTGGCGGACATAAAATTCAGGGGACCGTTGATCCCGGTCGTCAGAAATCCGGCTTCGGTCATCCGGGGTGGTGGCAAACACCTGGCGCATGCGGATCATCTGGAACTGACGGCCGGCATCCGACCACATGGTGTTGCCGCACCGGGGACAGGATGAGGCCGGGGAACCGGTCCCGGCCAGTTCCGTGTAGGAGCAGGCCCGGCAGCACCGCCATGACTCCACCGGGGACAACTGAAGATCGATCTGATCCACCCGGACACGCCGGCCTCCGGCATAGAACACATTGTGAGGTGCCAGTTCCGACAAGGCACTGCCGGCCCCCCGTTCATACTGGAAGTCAAAGGTGTCATAGTGCCGTTCGCCGTCCGACACCGCTTTTCGGTGCCGGAAAATGATGGAATGAAGGGTCACGCCCTGCTCGGGAAAGGCATAGTTGGGCAAAAATCCTTCGTCCGTGAAAAAATTGAACGTGTTCTTTCTGTTGATGGATTTGACCAGCTGCTGGAGACCGGCCTTTTCCTGTTTCATCTCCTGGATCTCATCGGTGATGGTGAGGCCCCCGGCCAGATCGTTTTCCTTTTTTTTGATGGCTTTATAAAGGCTTCTGGCCCGGGACTGCAACCGGTCCCGCTCTTTCACAAGGGTGGTGAGCCCGTTCAGTATCCGGTACCCCATGTCTCCGCCGTCCCTGCCGCCGGCAAAGGATTGGACATGGGCTTTGGCAGCATCACTCAAGGCCGGGTCCTTGAAAAGCCCATAAAAATCATCGAGCAGTCCGGTCAGCCGGGAGGACACAAATGCCATGAGCGTGTGCGGAAAGCCGGTCTCGTCCTTTTTTTTGACCTGTTCCAGCACCGTGCCAAGATTGACAGGCAGGGCATGGGCCGGAATACCGTGGGCCACCCAACGATCAAAACAGAATGCCGTGAACTGGCGTTCCAATACCGCTGCCGCATCCAGGAACACACCGGGCGGATTCACCTGTCCTGCCATCATCATGATGGGGGAGGCAAAGAAATACAGGTCATGGGGATTGAGGTTGGCCACGGTCAGGTTCAGGGCATTGCCGTTTTTCCGTCCGGCCCGGCCGATGCGCTGGAGATAGCCGGCCTGGGCCGGGGGCACCGAGCATTGAATGGTGGCGGACAGATCCCCGATATCGATGCCCATCTCCATGGTGGGGGTGCAGGACAACAGATTGGGTGCCCAGGGTTCCCGGTCTTCTTCCCTGGCTTTAAAGGCAATCTCGATCTTCTGGCGGGTGTCCCGGTCCAGAAGCCCTGTGTGTTCGCAGGTGAAAAGCCGGGCCACTTCCCCGGACTGGAACAGTTTGCCGTAATAGTCTGGTGTGGTGCTTTCCAGGCGGCAGGCCCCAAAGCAGCTCTTCCTGATGCAGGGAGCGCCCTCCCAGATGTCGAACTCCGCTTCAGGGGCAGATATCAGATGCCCGCACCGGTCACACCGGAACTGCCCCAGACGGGTGGTTACCTGGAGACGGTCCGGCACAAGCCCCCAGATGCCATAGCCCCCCACCAGAATCTCTGTCAAGAGCCCGTGGGTCACCATGGACCGGACAGCGATTTTCAGGATTTCTCCTGCTGACACGGCATCCTCCAGGGCCTGGGTATGCATAATCAGTTTGTGCACCCATGTGTCACACCAGGTTTTGCGGGTGGGATGGTACAGACCCAGAAAACGGATAATGCCGTTCTTGTTTCTCAAATCATACCGGGAAGTCAGAAACTTGGGCGCCCGGGTGGTGGGGCCGATCCCCTGCATCCAGCTGATCCGGTGCGTGGACAACAGATAATCATTGCCCCGGTCCTTGAGGTATGCCTCCAGATAGGGCAGATACACCGCCCCGTTGATTTTCAGGTGATTGACCATGCCGCACACGAGCCGTTCAACCTGCTTCTCCGTGATATCCCGGCACGCTTCCACTTCGTTGGGCAGGCGCAGCAGCAGGTCCTTGACCACGGATGTGCGGGTGTCAGGCTGTGCATGGGCCATGGATACCCCGGATTTTTCCAGGGTCCGGCCGATGCGGGCATCAAAGCCAAATTCCGAATGGATTTCCCATTTCAGGCGGTTGTTGATCTGGCGGACAAGATTGGATTTGGGTGGGAGGACCCCCCTGGTGACAAGGTGGTCATAGTCGGCAAACCACTCCATGTTCGGGGCGATAAACGTGGCGATATAGGTCTCTTGTGTCATCTGCCCGGACCAGTAATCGGTGAACCGGTCCGGCAGTTCAGACAGGGGCACCTGTTCCTCCAGAAGGTCCACCACTTTCTGCAACGCCACTCTGAGATTGAACCCCCAGGTGCGGGCACCGAAAAAACCGGCCCGGTGGGCGGCATCCTGCACGTTGTCGGAAAAGGTGATCAATTTTCGGTCATCATTGTATGTGGAGGCAAACATCTGGGAAATCATCACGCTGGTAAGGGAGGCGGCCCGGGACCCCATCAGGGTCAGACTCCGGTGGGCCTGGCAATAGGGACAGGTGGTGGTGGAATTGTCCGGGATGAACACCTGTACCAGATCCGATTCCCCGCAGGAGGGGCATTTACGCCGGGTTTTGGCGACATGATAATGAAGACAGGCGCCGCAGAACAATACCACCTTACCATTCAAGCCTGCCTGGTTCAGGTTTTCATCCTCGGGAAACAGATACACCGTGCCTTTGTCTTTTTTGGAGAAAAATGCGTTATAGATCTGGCGGAGGTTCGGGATCACGCGGTCTTCGGGCGGTTTTTTCACCCCCAGCCATCCCATGGCCCCGCACTCCCGGCAGTGCACCACGGGCAGATGCCGTTTCAATTCAGCATCGGTAAGATCATCAGACCAGGCCAGCCGGGGATCGGTGCCAACGGAGACCACCATGCGGCCCAACTCTCTGAGCCAGTACTGGACCCGGACATCCACCAGGGCACGGGTGGCTGTTTTTTCTTCCAAATCCGGGTCCCTGTCTAAACCAGCACCATCCTGTTCATCTGCTTTGAGCGGACTCAAGGCATGGGAAATGAGGGCTGTCAAGCTGCCCAAAAGCCGTTCCGGGTATCGGATGGTGCCGGTGTCCGAAGCAGGAAGGATGCCGGACAGCCGGTTCAATATCTCAGAATAGGACAGGATACCGCCCTGGAGCACCTTGACCAAGTTCTGGAACAGGAGGTGCCCCTTGAGCTGATCTCCCAGCGTAATCCGCCATGGGGTTTCCATGAGCCTGTTTTCGGGGACGGCAATATTGAACCACAGAGGATACTGGGCCGTCAGATATGCCTCCCGGGTGGGGTATTGATCCGGGTCCATGATTGTCTCCCGGTCCGGCCCGGGCATAGTCAGGGAGGTGATCATGGCATCGCCCAGGAATTCCCCGGCGGTCTTGCGTTTTTCCGTGATCAGGGAAGACGGTCCGAAGGGTTCCCCGAAAATTCGTTGAGCATATTCCCGGAGCCGGTCTCCCTGGCGTTTGTGACCTAACGTGGCGGATGTACCCACACAGCAGAGCCCTCCTTCCGGGGTGTGCAGCCGGTCCTTCAGCCGCCGGATCAGGCAGGCCAGGTCTGTACCCTGGGCACCGTCAAAGGTATGGAGTTCATCCACGACCAGAAATTTGAGGGTATCGGCATCATTGTCAGCCCACAAATGTGCATCCTGGGGCCGGGTGAGCAGATAATCCAGCATTTTGTAATTGGTCAGCAGGATGTCCGGTGGGGATTTGCGCAGGGTCTCCTTGTCGGAGATGATGGCGGCATCGGTCATCTTTTTGACCGGTTCTTTTTCCCGGCTGCCCACATACAGGCCGGCGGTGACATTGCCGTTGAGCGAGGGGGCATTATGGATCAGCCGGGCAATCCGCCCGGCCTGGTCTGTGGCCAAGGCGTTCATGGGATAGATCAATATGGCCTTGATACCGGGTTTGTGGGCCTGTTCCTGGCAATGGTGTAGAATGGGATACAGGAAACATTCGGTTTTTCCGGAGCCGGTGCCGGTGGCCACCAGGGTGGAAACGGGCGTAGGGCCGGACAGGTTGTCAAAGGCGGCATCCTGGTGGGCATAAGGCGGAAAAGCCATGGTAAAGGAAGAAAAACGGTCTTTGCCGGACCGGCCGGGTTCAAACGGCAGGGACAACGAGAGATAGGGGCCTGAAAAAAGCCCGCCGCCGGACAGAAAATGGTCCATGATGCCATGGAAATGCGGGGTGGCAATGGAAAAGGTGGTCCGCAGAAAATCCAGAATCCCCTGTTCAACCTGCTGTACAACGACCGATGGGTACATGGATATTACCTTTGCTGTCAATTCTCAGGTTTGCTGTGTGTCACGGTGGTTTCATTGCTTTAACTGTTTCAGGTATAACACCAGTTCATGCACTCTTGTTGACGGATCATCTGTCGCTGCGGACCGGGAATGGGCCAGTACCTTTTCGGCACGTTGAACCGCCTCATTCAACCGGTTCCTGGTGAGGTCAAAAAGGGTGGCTGACGCTTTTTCATATTCCGGTATGTATGGCTTCAACTCTTTTATCACATGCATGCACGGTGGCCCCGGGCTATTATAGAAACTTCGGGTGGTCATCTTGAAATGCAGCAGTATCCAGAATTCAAAACAGGGAACTGAGGGGACAGCACGCAAGGAATGGGATTTTTTCAGCTTTCTGCGTTTCACCAGATCCAGGGCTTCCCGATACTGAGAATGCTCGTCTTTGTCGATCACACAATAGACCCTGTCGTAATCTTTGGTGAGGTTGTATTCTTCGATTGCAAATTCCACAACATTGCGCGGGGAGGCACCTGCGGTGTTGCTCGGAATCCGGATATTGGCCGTGTTCAGCTGTAGGGACCTGACCAGTCCCTTGAAATATTTTTCTTCGGTTTCTCCTTCGCAGACAATGAGCACCCTGTCATAGGGAGACCGGCGGGCCTGTCTGCGCTTAAGTTCAGATAATTGCCTTGCTTTGCGTTTTTTAAACAGTTTGTCTCCGCCACCCATTAATACCGGACCTCCCCGATATAGGGCAAGGCCCCGTATCTGCCCTGAAGGTATCCTTTTTCCAGGGCCTCGTTTTTTCGCGGGTGAAAATCGGAAAGGGAATACATCCGGGTGGCATTCTCCGGGTCTTTTTCCACAAACCAGACCTGGTCCCTTCTGAGAATTTTGGGATCGAGGATGGAGGTGTCATGGGTGGAAAAAACAAGCTGACCATTGGCTTTGTTGGAGGCGGGGTCATGAATCAGCTGGAGCAGGAACCGAATCATGTGGGGATGAAGGCTGTTGTCCAATTCATCGACAATCAGAATTCTCCCGGTATCTAAAACATCCATCCAGGGTCCAGCATAGGCGAAAATCTTCTGGGTACCATCTGACTCTTCCTCCAGCCGGAATGATACCGTTTTATCTGAATCATTCATTTTGTGAATGAATTCAGCCCTCTTTTTTACAAGCTTGCCATCCAGGTCTGTCATTATTTTTTTCCTGAATTCATCCGGCATATCCTTGGGCAACTTCAATTCCCCGGCATCAATTTTTTTCATGATGATATCAATGCCATCCACATTGATATCCGCTCCTTTCATGAATTCCAGTATAGATGTTTTGGAAATGTCATCCTGACACTTTTCAATGGTGAATCCAGGGTGGACCACTTTATTGTGTCCGATGACTGCAAGCATCCTAAACCATGAGAATACCGGCTTTAACTGTTCACTGTTCAGCTGAACAGCAGCCGACAGAAACAGGGCATTGGGGCGGGTATTGTCCTTCCATGTTTTTTTGCTTCCGGTCAGTTTGCTGCCGAAATACCATTCGTCTTCTCGGGTTTTCGGATTGAAGGACCGTTCAAACCATCTTTGGGGGCGATTCTCCGGGTACGCCAGAAGCCATTCATGGGTAACCCGGGTGTCGTTGCAGGCAAACCCGTATTGATAACGCACATAATCCTGGATAAAAAACACCTCAAATTCGGTATCTTCCGAGATTCCCTGAGAATTGAGCCGAAAGGGATATCTTTGAATGGCCTCCCCTTCCTGGTGAAGCCTGGAAGAGTCCAAGACAAACCGCCGCATAAAATCAAGGGCGGAAATCAGATTGCTTTTTCCGGCACCATTGGGGCCATACATGACAGCGGATTTGAGCAGGGTCAGCTCCCCTTTGATCGGGGCTTCAAAGGTGTTCCGGCCTTGCAGGTCCTTGATCGCCCCTCCAGCCACCATACTGAGTACCTGCGGCTTCCACAATGATTTATAATTTTTTACACTGAATTCAATAAGCATAATTTGTTCCCATCAAATGTTTTCTGGCTGTAAAAACACATTGAAATACCAATTAAATTCAATTAAGTGCATAAAACATGCGGTTTTGTCAATAAAATTATTAATCATTGCTATATAACCGGAATCAATTTTCCCCTGCATTGCTGTCCAGACGGTTGATGCATGAGATGATTGTGGTCTCACTGATCTCCCGAAAATTGCCCCGGAGCATCCCGCACAGTATGAGTTGGGGCATGCCCAGGATATCGGCTACCTGTGGGTGAGTGAGATGTCGGTCATCAATGATCTCACTGATTCTGGCAGCCAGACGGGCCTTCACATACATGGTGCCGGCTTCCGGGCTTTCCAGATCTCTGTATACATTGGTGCTGCCTTTTTCAATGGTGGTCATGATGGTAGGGTCCTCTCATATCGGCCTCGATGATTTTTAACATGTCGCCCTCTTTATCGTTTGACCTGAGTGTGTTGCCGTTATACCATAACAGCAAGCTCAGACATTGAGCTGGTGAATCCTTTGCCCAGGGCTTTGGATTCTGGCTTTGCCTCAGTCGCCATTAAGACTGGGGCTTTTTTCGTTTTTGCTTCCTGACTGCCGACGTCTTTCAAATTCTGCCCAGGCAATCTCGTAGTCCATCTCCCGGTCACACCGGTCAAAGGGCGCCACATAGGTGATGGTACGCTCCCGGGGACCGCCCGGCAGGGTATCGTCCATAATGGTACGGTTGATAGTGCCGCTCGTCAGGTCCTTGATGTCGTTCCAGCCCAGGGCGATCCCTGATTCCCGGCGGTCCGGGGTATCCAGGCTGTAGCAGGTCTCCCCTCTGACGGCATTGCGGGGAAGACCCACACCGGTAAGGCCTTTGGAGTTGGTGAACACGATGCGGCCGGTGGCATCGTACCAGGTGTCTGCCTCGTACTGACGCATCACCGGAAACTGGACCCGATAGATGGTTTTCAGCTCCGCAAGCGTAAGACCCAGGGCCATGGCTACCAGCACGTCGATTTCCACAAGGGCCTGGCGCCGGGTGTAGTCGGTTCGTAGGGCGCAGTCTTGGGACCACTCCGGGGTGAGATTCTGGAAGAAATGTTCAGGAAGACGAGGATCTGTTTTGGTCCAAGTTTCTTTGAGAAAAATTGGTTCCCAGCAGTTATTCCATAATTCAGAATAATCAGTAGTGAGAACATTCAGACATAATACTCTTGGTTGTAATTCTCTATTTTTTTCGGATTCCAGCATTGGCAATAAAACCATGTCTCCGTTTGTGAAGTCAGACTTACCAGTGGCTTTGACAAAATAATCAAATACCAAAGACATTTGGACAGATGCTGTTGATATTAGATTTTTTGTATCAATGAATGTGGTTGAAATAACTGTCATGATATGCCCAGATTTTGGTATTGCTATCGTGGGAATGATTGTTCTTTCACCAGATTGACTAAGCCTTTTTCTATGTACCAATCGATAAAAATTAGTTACAGGTTCATTGTCCCCCCAGGGAACGCGGGGGGTACGTTTCAGGTAAGTGCCGGGATCACATGCCGGGACATAGTTGGTGCGGGGCAGATAACCTTCTGGGAGAATGGTTAAATCAAGGTTGTCGTAAGCTCTATGGGTTTCACATATAGCGCGTGGTGTCTGGAAAAAAGGATTTCCTACAAAAAAATGGGGGCCGGATAAGACCCATTCCGAGGGTCGGTCCGGAAAACGGGTCTCCCGACGAATGATGCCGTCACGCTGTGCATAAGTTTCATCAAACATAACGGTAGAAAAATAGCTGTCTTGAAGATCTCCCAACCGTCGTGGCTGGGCTGAAAATTTTTCGAGAACTGTCAGTAATTCCACTGCATGAAGAGCGGGTAATCTTGCTGCATCAGCCGGAGTATCAGAGGTATCATATAGAGCAGCAAACAACGAAAGCTCCTTTTTAGTCACTTTGATAATCCGGTTTTTATGACCTGTTTCGTTCCATTGTCCGGCCTCATTTTTAATTCCTGGCACAATACCTGTGCCGTCATGATCCATGGATTGATCAATTGTTTTTGGTGAATAAATGTTTGCAATGTTATCAAAAGAAATTTCTGTTTGTGCTGTGTCATGAATGTTAATGCCGAATTTTGCCTGATTTCCAACCTCCGGAAACAATTTTTTTTCATTCTGAAACTGAAAATGCTCCCGCAATCGAGGATAAATTTCTTGCCGGAACCCACCCCCTCTGGGATCATCATACACCCCTTCAGGATGAAGAAAAGCGGACACCCCCTTGCCCCACATCCATGCCTGGGGCAGAAAGCATTTATATAAATTAGTCTGGATGCCTTTGAGCATGGGGTAGTTTTGCAGGGCGTTGAGAAAGGCCTGCGTCCCCTGAGCTTCTTCATAGGCGGCCAGGTAGGCGGGCAGCAGGTCGTAACGTTCCAAGGCCTCTTCCCTAAGCCTAGCCAGTTTGGATGCGGAATAGTTTTTCAAAACAAACTCCGGTTCCGCATCCCCCAAAATACCGCCTTCGTTCCACTCCACCTTAAGCCAGGGCGGGTTCCCCAACACCAGATCAAATCCCCCATGGTCTTCAAAAATATCTGCAAACTCCAGCTCCCAGTGCATGAACCGCAGATTTCGGGCCAGTTCAGCCACCACCGAAAGCCGTGGCACATCCCGGACCAGGTGGTCCACATTCACCATGCCCAGTTCCGTTGAAAACGGCAGATCCATCTGTACGGCCGGCTGTTGGTTCTCTTTTTCCGGCAGTCCCATATCCAGGGTCAGCTGCTGTCCGGGGATGGTTTCAAACACCCCGCCCTTGAGAATGTTGATCATGTCACTGATCCACTCTTCCCGGGTGGGCAGCAGGTGGGCCTGTTTCATGGGCCAGAACCACAGGGCGCACCAGTAGTCCATGGCCAGTTTCAGGCGCTTGTACGGGGTGGAGCGGCGAAGGCCCATGGAAAGCTGTTCACGCTCAAACAGCCGGTCTTTCTGGCGGATGGAGGTGGACGCGCCTTTTTCCGGGGGGCGGCCATACAGGGTCATGGGGTCCCGGGTTTTTTGTCTCAGTTCCCGGGATTTTTCCACATGGGCGGCAAACAGGTCATCCACGGCCCGGGACAGGGCTTCCAGCTGCCGGGCATCATCCAGGGAAAAGGGCTGGATAAAAGAGCGTTTCCAGGCCCTGATCTGGGCAGTCTCATCCGGCACCAGGGCAGTGACGGTGCGGTCCCGGAAATCAGCCATGCCCTTGTCCGGTACCAGAAAATGATACACACTTTCAACAGGCCGGTCCTGTCCGGGCATTACTCGTTCCGGCACCGTGTCCAGCCAGGTGGCATCACCCCGCTTGGGTCTCAAAAGCAGCTGCCGGGCAAACACCTGGCGCCGGGCACCGATCAGGGAGTTGCCGCAGATGAGCTGGTTGCCGAACCAGGGGACATGGGCATCATCGGAGATCACGTTCAGCCACAGGCTCACCTCGGCCAGTTCCACGGCCACGGGATTCATGTCAATGCCGAAACAGTTGTTGTCCGCGATGAATAACCGTACTTTCTGGGTCTCTTTCATCAGGTCGGTGGCGGACAGTCGCTCGTTTCTTTGGGACTGCATCTGTTCCATGTAGGCATCGGCCAGCTGGTTCACGGTCTCGTTGATAAACGCGGCAGACCCCATGGCCGGTTCGCAGACTTTGAGGGTCAGGATCTCTTCCGGGGTCTTGCCGGCCAACAGTTCCTTGAGCGCATATTTGACCAGACACCGGGTCAACACCTCCGGGGTGTAATAAGACGCGGATTTTTCCCGGTCCCGGCCGGCCATGCGGAAAATGAATTTGCCTTTGGGATGTTTGACCAGTTCACCGTTTTTGTCATACCGTTTTTCATTCTCCGAATATTTGGCCAGATCTTCATAGGGCACAAACCAGGCCGTGCCCAGCTCATCCCCGTGATCCGTGGCCGGCTTGACTTCATACAGATCCTGCTGGGCAAAGAATCCCCGGTAGCACAGCAGGGCTTCGTACACGGCCCCGAGCTGGTTGATGCCCAGCTGGGCATAGCTGATGCGGCCCCGGCGGTGTGCGTTTCCCCGGCCCGAGTTTTTTTCCCGGGACAGGGACATGTGGCGGATCACCTCCTGGAGTACATGGTTGCGGAATTTCACTTTGGACAGCAGGGGCAGCCGCTCCGGATCGAACAGGTGGGCCTTGACCGGGGGGATATCAAACGTGTATTTCCGGGAGTCTTCGTTATTTGTGTCGGATTCAGGGGGAAATCCCCGGCGGATCATGGCAAAGAGCAAAGTCAGGGTCTCATGGAAATAATACCCGTTCCGGGATTCCTCCGTGGTAAGCGAAACCATTTCCAGGTCCCGCAGGGATTCCAGGCTGTAGCCGCTCTGGTATTCCCGGCTTTTGATTGGCACAAACCCCAGTTCAGGCCGGGCCTCCATAAAAAACAGGAACAACAGCCGGTACATGTATCTAAGGCATTCCAAAGACAATTGATCCGGGTCCAGCCGGTCGTCGTACACCCCTTCGTGCCGTACTTGCATGAGGTAATGGACCGCTTCATTGCCCAGTAGCTCAATGGAGGCCCGCAGGGCGTATTTCAGGTCTTCGGATACCCCGAACGCATGCTTGTGTGCGTTTTCATCCAGGGTGTCCACCAGGGCATCACCGCTTGCAGGGGCCAGGGATTCCTGGTGGCACAGGGCTGCCATGGCCTTGAGGGTGGTGGTTTCCTTCCGGCTGAAGACCTCTTTGAGGTCGAAGCGCAGGAACCGTTTCCGGGACCACTTGAAACGGTCGATCAGCAGCATCTGGTCCAGGGACAGCACCAGCAGAAACCGGGGCGGCTCATCCCTGGCAAAAATCTCCCGGGTGATCAGGGTTTCCAGGGTCTGTTCCTGCCAGCTCTCGAACACATCATCTGACACCAGGCCGGGGTGGGGATTCAGGATCAGCGGATCGGTGGCCTCCTGAAGCGGGTCCCGGGCTTCCATGATCCAGAGCAGCGGTGCCCCGCCTTTCCGGGTGATTTCACTGATCAGGTTGAGGGTGCCGCCTTCCCGCATCTCCCGGGTCAGGGGCTGAGGTGTGTAGCCCAGGGCCGGAAGGATCACTGCCTGGATCTGCCCGTGCCGGTTATCCAGGTCCATCCCTTTCTGGTTGCGGTACTGGAAATACTTGCCTGCAACGGTTTTCAAAAGCGACGGCGGAGAAGCCTCTCCGGTCTCTTTTTCCAGGTCGTTCCAGGTTTTGAACAGGTCCTTTAAATCCCCTTCCAGGATGGCAGCAATATAATGATGGGTGTAAAACTCGTTCTCGTTGGTGATGCCGGTCAGATCCATGTCGTATCCTTACCGGAAAACCGGTGTCATCGGTCCGGTGACGGCTGCCCTGTTTCCTGGCGGTCGTCATTCCGGGTAAACACAGCCACCACTTTGATATAGGGGGCATCTTCGGTTTTCAGGGTATCTTTGATCCAGATGTTGAACCGCTTGAAGGTGTTTTCCACCTGCCGCAGCCTCCGATCTTTCTTTTCTGATGATTCCCAGTCAAATTCCTGCTGGATGTGATGCTGATGTCGTTGTTCAAGGGTTTTCAGTCGTTCCAGGTGACGTTCCAGGGCCGGGGCCATTTCCGACTCGAACAGGGCACGCTTTTCACTCATGGTCTTTTTCGCCTGTATGATCACATCTTTGAGGGCTTTTTGGAGCGGCACCACATCCACTTGTTTCAGCGGGTTGGGAATCTCTTTTTTCTCGAAACCTGTGACATCCAGGAACCGGGGCAGGTCCATGACGGTTCTGTCGGTAAAATCTTCGCCTTTGAACGGGCCGGTCTGCCGGTGCTGTGAGATGCCGAACCAGTGCTGTACCAGCGGGTGTCCCTTCCGGTTGGGGATCAGGCCGAACAGCAGGTATATGGTTTGCCCGGGTGAAAGCCCCTGATCCAGATGGATGACCGGTGCCTGGTGACGGCCCATGACAGCGGTGAGTTTGTCTGTCAGCCATTCCATGACCGGGTGCAGTTCCCACAGATAATGTACCTGGGGCCAGGCGTTTTCCTCTTTTCGGGCCACAGCGATCTGTTCCTGGATCACCCGGGTCCGGTCCGTGAGATAAAAGGTGTTGTTGTCGGGCCGCATCTCTTTTTGTACCATGCGGAACCGCCAGGCCAGATCTTCGGGGGCCTCCAGCTGGAGCATCCCCTGGGCATCATCTACGGAATGAATTCCCTGGTTTTTGAACAGATGGTCCAGGGCGGTGCGGGCAAACTGAAAATCACTGTCAAACAGGGACGGCATAGCCCCTGTTTCAGGTTCGGTAACCGGGGTGTCCGTGTCTTCATCATCCCCGAAAAACAGGTCCATGGCATCGAACCCGTCGGCAAACATTTCGTCCCGGGCCTTTTGCAGGTTTTGGGCCATTTCCCGGTCCAGCTGTTCCGGGTCCATGCCGTCCTCCATGGCCCGGGCCGTGATCATCTCTTCTTTTTCTTCATCATACACCCCCATGAACACGGACGGGTCCCCGATATTTTTCTGGGCTTCCTCATCTTTTTGGATCAGCAGCTCCAGAATGCGAATGTCCCCTTTGATTTTAGCGGTTTCGCTCTGGGTAACCAGGTAGGTGATCTGCGGGGTTTGGTTCTGCCCATACCGGTCAATACGGCCGTTACGCTGCTGAAACACCATCAGGGACCAGGGGATGTCAAAATGGATCATGCGGTGGCACAGGTAATGGAGGTTGATGCCTTCAGAGGCCACATCCGTGGCAATGAGCAGCCGGATCGGGGACGACTCCTTACCGAATGCTTCCACCACTTCCTGCTGTTCCCGGTCACTGTCCATGCCCTTTAACGTGGCCACCTGTTTTGATGATAGTTTCAGTTTCCCGGGCAGATGAGCATGCAGGAATTTCAGGGTTTCCACCCGTTCGGTAAAGATAACCAGCCGGTCAGCGGTATTTTTCCCATCCCAGTACAGGCTGCTCTTTTTGTCAGTGAGCATGGATACCAGGTAGTTGAGCTTGGAATAATCGCCTGGCGTGATTTTTTTCACGGTCCCGGCAAAATCGGTCAGGCCCGGGATATCCGGATGATCCTCCCCATGATCCCGTATCAGGGTCCGGGTGCGGTTGGACACGGTTTCCAGGCAGGCGGCCGGGGAAGAGAACAGAGATTTTTCCAGGGTGGTTCGGAACAGGCGTGCCCCGCCATGTTTCTGGTCCAGCCGGTGAAAGGTGATGGCCTCCAGGGCCTGGAACGCGGCCTCTTCCGCCGGGGAGGCCGGTACCGGTATCCTGCGGATCTCCCTGTCTTCAAAGCTGCCGGCCACCTGGTCTTTGATGTCATGTTTGAACCGCCGGATGAACAGCCCCCGGATATCTTCGGGGCCGTAGTGGTCAGGATTGGCAATGGCGGTGGGGTCCAGCATGTTCATGAGGGAGGCGAAACTCCGCGCCCGGCCGTCATGGGGGGTGGCGGACAGCAGGATCAGGCTGTCGGACCGGCCGGACAACAGCTGTGCCAGACGTGCCCGCTGGGAGGCACCGCCCCCGCGCTCCGCCACATTGTGGGCTTCATCGATGACAATGATGTCCCAATAGGCATTCTCGAGGTGGACCCGGTATTCATTATCCTGTTTCAGGGTATCCACACTGATGATGGCCCGGTCGTAATAGTGAAAGGGGTTATGGTTGACGGGAATATGGTTGCGGACCCGCTGAAGACCCACAGAATCCAGCCGGGTTAGGGGGATGGTGAACCGGGACCACATCTCTTTTTGAAACTGGGTCAAAAGGCTCTTGATGGCCACCACCAGTATCCGTTTACCACGGCCCCTGCGGATAAGCTCTGACAGCAGGATGCCACAGGTAATGGTTTTGCCCAGGCCCACGGCATCGGCAATGAGAATCCGTTGACGGGGCTGGGACAGGGCCATGGCTGCCGGCGCCAGCTGGAATGGCAACACATCCATGGCGGCCCGATGCCCGATATAAAGCTGGTGGCCCGTGGGAGGTGTTTTCCGCAACAGGCTTTCCATATACAGCCGGGTGAAGGTGAACCCCGGAGAGTCGTCCGGCACCAGGGCGGTTTCAGCCGGGTCCAGCACCTTGATGTCCTTGCCGGCAAACTGTTCTGCATCAGTCAGAAAAACCGCTTCCCTGTCCCGGACCAGCTCCGACATCCCGGTCACATGCAGGGCATACCCCCGGGTATCGGTTCTATCCACCCGGCGAACCAGCCATTCTTCATTGCGGACCTCGATCCGTGCCCCCGGGGCGATGGTGGTTTGTCTTCGGATCATTTAAAACTGGACTTTGTTTTTATGGATTGTGACATTGACTCCTGACATTCTCAGTCCCAGGCCGGTGTATAACGAGATTCCGACCGTCAAAAAATCTCGATTAAATGAATTCAAATCAGTTGGCAAAAATCAGTGGCAAAGGAAAATCTCAAACACCCTCCTCCATGTCCGCTCAGTGCAGTTCGGCTACCCTGACTTGAATTAATGCCTTACTATTAATGGGTACTAATGTCAATTAGGTAAAAATACTTACTCAAGTTTCGCACCCCTTTAGGGGCGACTGTTGATTGAAAATGTCTGCAAATTTTACTACTTTTTATAGAAAAGGACTCCGAATTGTGGTATATATAAGCTGCTGAATTCAAACATAAACCACTCAAAGGAGCCCTTAAGATATGCATACCAGAAATTGTCGAAATTTTAAAGGAGAAATCGAGTTTTACCTGAAAAATGGCCAGAATGTTTATGATTCGAAAATAGATAGCGTTTTCCAATCTCTGAAGTTTAAAACCTGGCTCTGCCGGGCAAACATTAAAAAGCAAGAAGGATATCACGCTGCGCATCTCCTGTTCATACTGTTTATGTTGCCCTTACTGCAACTCAAGACCGTCAATTCTTTCTGCCGAAAACAGTGGCAACAATGGTCGAGATGTAGAAAGGACACCTATTACCGGTTCAAACAGAATACCAGTTACCGGTGGCGAACATTTATAAACGGCATTAACCATGAAATCTTTGACAGGCTCGATCTTCATAGCCTCCCTCAAAAAGATCTGTGTTTTGTCATTGATGACACGATCCTCCAAAAAGCAGGCAGAAAAATCGAAAATGTCACCTATGTCCATGACCATAATCTTGGCAGATCGGTACTTGGGTTTTGTGTTGTTGCCCTGGGACTTTTCACAGGCAATGCATTTTACACCCTTGACCATGCCTATTTTTTCAGTAACAAGCGGCATGCCAAAACCCCTGAAAAAATCGGAGATCCAAGAAGCAGCAGTGGTCTCCGCAGTTATGAAGCAATGCATTGTACCAAACTGGAGTTGGCCTTGTCCATGATACAGAGAGCAGTCAATAAGGGCATCCTTCCAGGCTATGTTTTATTTGACAGTTGGTATTCCTGGCCCTGGTTCATCCAAGCAATTCGAAACATTCATCGGAAGATCCATGTTGTCTGCCGGCTTAAAAACAGCAATGTTCATTATTGGTATAATGGCCGAAAATATCGTCTGTCCGGACTCTATCAAAAAATTCGTGATGGTTTCAAAAAAGATACCCGAACAGGCTTACTGTTGAAAAGGGTTAAGGTCACATTGCCAGACTCTGACGAACCTGTGGTTATTGTCTTTTCCAAAGGCTATCAAGAGCCAGAGTTAGAGCCGGCAAACGGCAGGAAAAAGAAAAAGGAACCCTCATGGGTGGCATTCCTTTGCACAGATACCAGCCTACATTCATCTTCGATTATCAAGAAGTATATCCAAAGATGGCCAATTGAAGTGTGTTTCAAGGAATGCAAACAAATGCTCGGCCTTGGCAAAGACCAATCGAATGATTTCAACGGGCAGGTGAATGCATCCTCGCTAAGCTTTTTGAGATACAACGTCCTGAACTACCTTAATGTGGCCGAGAACTATGCCACCATGGGTGGACTTTTTGAAAGTTTGGCGGATGACGCAGCCATAAAAAGTTACTCAGCAAGATTGTGGGAGTTTTTCCGTGGCCTTTTCTGTGTCATTTTTTCAAAGATCTTTGACCTTTTCGATGTCCAGGAAGAGTTTCAGGACTATATTGTCGCTTTAGAACAGGCCCTAACTGGAGTTACACCGTTTCAAGGGTGCGAAACTTGAGTACTTAAAACAAATAGGGGAAACCCCTTTAGGGATCAGCAATTCGTATTATCTTAAAGGACCCTCTTTGAAGGATGGGGGCATTGAAGCTCCGGGAACTTTGATCCAAAGACTGGATGCAGAATCGAGTGTGCAGTTTTCCAAAAATTTTACCACAAAAAGTGGACGGATGCTTAGGGAATGTGTCTGCTGGTTGAAATGAGCAGGGCATTACCCTTGAAAAAACAATTCTATGCAAGGAACGGAACATTCCAGCACCATGTCCGGGTGGACGCTGTTAAGACAGACAGGCAGTTACCCTAAAAAGTGGGTGGTTGGATGTGATTTTACCGTGAAGGAGATTCACACTAAAAAAATATGGGCCGGAAAATTATTTTTTCTGAGCTGGTTACACAGCTGCTTACATTTCTGATTTACACGGCTGAAATTTTTTCTGCTGCTTACATAGTGCTTACACAAACAAAAAGGGCGTTCAACGAATATCGTTGAACGCCCTTTAAAATATGGTGCCCAGGAACAGAATCGAACTGCTGACACGGGGATTTTCAGTCCCCTGCTCTACCGACTGAGCTACCTGGGCGTGAACAGCAAACGACTGGGTTTATATGTTTTTTGTCCGGGGATGTCAAGCAAAAAATAAAACTTTCATGATGGTGCTATATATCTCCCAGTCGATGCTGGACCAGGGCGGCCCCGCACAGGGATGCAGTTTCCGCCCGCAGGATCCGGGGTCCCAGAGAATAGGGGATAAATCCGCTGGCAGATGCCCGGTTGATCTCGGATTCTGAAAACCCCCCTTCCGGTCCGATCAGCACCAGGGTCTGGTTGCGGCCGTTGCCAGGCATAAGTTGAGACAATGAGTCGCCTCCCTGTTCCCAGAAAGCGATGCAGTGATCAAAGTCTTTGGCCATTTCCAGGATGCGCTCAAATGTCATGGGAAAAGAAATTTCCACCACCCGGCTTCTTTGGCATTGTTTAATGGTTTCGTTTGCGATGGTCTGCCAGCGTTCCATGCGCCGGTCCAGGGCTCTGGCATCCGGTAAAGGAATGGACCGTTCACAGAAAAAAGGAATCCACTGGGTAATGCCTATCTGGGTCAGGCCCTGGATGACATCATCCATTTTCTGATATTTTAGCATACCGGTGCACACGGTGAGCAAAAGAGGGGATTCGGTTTGAGACAGCCGGGTATCTATGATTTCCACGGTTACCTGTTCCCGGTTGCAGTCAGTGATCCGGCCGGAAAAATCGGTTCCCATCCCGTCGGTGAGACTTAAGTGATCACCCCTGGAAAGGCGCAGTACCCGGGTGATATGCCGGGCATCAGACCCGTCAAGAATAACCCGGTTCTCACAAAGGGAATCCCCGGGGATTAAAAATTTCTGCATTTATTCACCTTGTGTCTGTTTTTTGTCAAATCATACGGGGTCTTGGGGAAAAAAACAATCCCGGTTCCGGATGTTCGGGGTTTAATATGTTGACACCCGAAGGACACTTTGATAAATTTTCATGGTTTGGATCTATAATGATCCGGTTAATTTTTGAAAAAATGAGAGGGTGCCATGGCCGGAGAAACAAAACAGGATGATCCGATAATTGAATTGACGGATGTGGTGGAAGATGCTGAAGACATGGAAGATATCTTGTCGGATGATACCTTCTCAGAGAATGAGATCCCGGACGGCAGCTTTGATGACACCGCCATTGAACTGACGGATATGGAAGAGGTCAGTGATATTGAGATGGATATCGAAGACATTGAGTCTGAAGATCCGGTACAAGATGATCCATCCGAAGAAATGCCGGTCTCTCAGGAACAGATCGAGGCGGCACTGGAACGGGTGATCGAAAAAAAGTTTGCCCAAAAAATTGAACCGCTGCTTTTTGATACAATGGAGCGGGTAATTTTACAGGAAATTCAAAAAATAAAGACCGCCCTGTTAAAAGACATGGATCGCATCGGTCCGTTTTGACGGCTAAGGATACATTGACGTAACAAATTCTGGGGATTCATTTACGGGTCCCCTTTTTCATTAATATGGGTATTTAGGAGCAGATTATGGGTTCGGATTCTCTGGACAAAGGGTATGAGCCGGCAGGGATTGAAGAAAAATGGTATCAGTTCTGGCAGGACAACGGATTTTTCAAAGCAGAAGATACCAGTGAGCACCCGCCGTTTTCGATCGTTATTCCCCCGCCCAATGTCACGGGTGTGCTTCATATGGGCCATGCCCTGAACAATGTGATCCAGGATATCATGTGCCGATACCGGCGGCTGCTGGGTTATAATGTGCTGTGGATGCCGGGCACGGATCATGCCGGTATTGCCACCCAGAATGTGGTGGAACGGGATCTGGCGGCCCGGGGCAAGAATCGGGATCAGCTGGGCCGGGAAGCCTTTATCGACGAGGTTTGGAAATGGAAGGAAAAATCCGGCGGTGCTATTATCAATCAGCTCAAACGGCTGGGGGCCTCCTGTGACTGGGACCGGGAGCGGTTCACCATGGACGAGGGACTGTCCGATGCTGTGCGCAAGGTATTTGTCCGGCTGTACAAGGAAGGTCTGATATATGAAGGCCAGTATATCATTAACTGGTGCCCCCGGTGTCTCACGGCCCTGGCGGATCTGGAAGTGGAATATGAGGAACAGGATTCATACCTGTATTATGTAAGGTATCCTTTCAAAGGACACAAAAAAGGACTGACCGTGGCCACGACCCGGCCGGAGACCATGTTCGGAGATACTGCCGTGGCCGTAAATCCGTCAGACGCGCGGTTTGCAGATCTGACGGAGACACATGTACTGCTGCCCCTTACCGACCGGATGATTCCCATTATCCGGGATACGTATGTGGATACGGCGTTTGGTACCGGGGCACTGAAAGTGACACCGGCCCACGACCCCAACGATTTTGATCTGGGGGAAAAACACGGCCTGGATCGGATCAAAGTGATCAATGACAAAGGGTTGATGACCGAGGCGGCCGGGCCGTTCCAGGAGCTGGACCGGTTTGAATGCCGGACCCGGGTGGTCAAGGCCCTTGCCGACCA
Source organism: Desulfotignum sp. (assembly GCA_021737695.1). Taxonomy (GTDB): domain Bacteria; phylum Desulfobacterota; class Desulfobacteria; order Desulfobacterales; family Desulfobacteraceae; genus Desulfotignum. The sequence goes on from JAIPDL010000006.1 coordinate 25,414, forward strand.
GGGGCTGCTGGAGAAAAAAGAACCGTTGAAACACAGTGTGGGCAGCTGCTATCGATGCCGGACCGTGGTGGAACCGGCCGTGTCCAAACAATGGTTCGTCAAGGTGAAACCTTTGGCGGAAAAAGCAATGGAAGCGGTTCGTTCCGAACAGACCCGGATTATACCGGATATCTGGTCCAAGACTTATTTTGACTGGATGGAAAATATCCGGGACTGGTGTATTTCAAGACAGATCTGGTGGGGCCACCGGATTCCGGTGTGGAAATGCCCGGCATGCAATCATGTGATGGTGGAGGAAACCGATCCGGTTGACTGTGCCGTGTGCGGATCCAAAGAGATTGTCCAGGAAACCGATGTATTGGATACCTGGTTCTCCTCGGCTCTGTGGCCGTTTTCCACCATGGGCTGGCCGGAAGACACCCCGCTGCTCAAGACCTTCTACCCCACCAACGTGCTGGTCACAGGCTTTGACATTCTGTTTTTCTGGGTGGCCCGGATGATGATGATGGGCATTCATTTCAAAGAGGAAGTCCCGTTCAAGGATGTGTACATTCATGCCCTGGTCAGGGATGAGCATGGCAAGAAAATGAGCAAATCCAAAGGCAATGTCATTGATCCGTTGAAAGTGATCGATCAATACGGCGCAGATGCCTTCCGGTTCACCCTGGCGGCCTTTGCAGCCCAGGGCCGGGATGTGAAAATGTCTGAATCCCGGGTGGAAGGATACCGGCATTTTGTGAACAAATTGTGGAATGCGGCCCGGTTTTCATTGATGCACATCACTTCCGAAGACATTGGGTTTGAGGATGACAACTTAACCCTATGGGAACGCTGGATTCTGTCCCGGTCGGCTGCGACATCCCTGGCCGTGAAAGAAGGGATTGAAAATTACCGGTTCAACGAAGCGGCGTCTGCTGTGTATCAGTTTGTGTGGCACGAATTCTGTGACTGGTTTATTGAAACGGAAAAACCGGCCCTGTATGAAAAACAGGGAGGGATTCGAAGAAACACGGCCCGGGCCGTGCTGGCAACGGTGCTCAAAGATATCCTGGTGATGCTGCATCCGTTCATGCCCTTTGTCACCGAAGAGATTTATCATCTGCTGCCCGCCACTCAAGGCTCGGTGATGCAGGCGGCGTTTCCCTATGCAAAGGATACCTACACCCGGTACAGAAACGAGCCGGTTGAAGCGGACATGGCCTTTGTGTTTGATTTGATTTCCGGTGTCCGGAACATCCGGAGCGAAATGAACATCCAGCCATCCATGAAAATCAAGGTGCTGGCCCACACGGAAAATGAAAAAGAAAAATTGCTGATCGTGGAAAACAAGGCCGTGATTTCTACCTTGGCCACCATGGAGCGCCTGTCTTTCTGTGATCTGGAAAATGTGCCCAAAGCCTGCGCCAGTTCCGTGAACGGCAACACCACCTGTTTTGTATCCCTGGAAGGAGTGATTGATTTTGAAAAAGAGATCCTTAGGCTGGAAAAAGAACTGGAGAAAAATACCAAGGAACTGGTCGGGGTTCAGAAACGCCTGGGAAATGAGAGCTTTCTGGAAAAAGCCCCCCAGGAAGTGATCGACAAGGTCCATGCCCGGCATGCCGATCTAACGGAAAAAAATGAAAAACTGGCAGCCAATCTTCAACGTATTCAGGAAATGGCATAATCCATGGACATGATCCAACAGATAATCGCGCTGGCCCTGTTTGAGGATTCCGGGCTCGGGGATATCACCTCAGAGAGTATCCTGCAACATCCCCGGCAGGGCCGTGGCGTGATCGTTGCCAAACAGGACTGCATCCTGGCGGGAACCGATGTGGCACGGAAAACATTTCAGATGCTGGATCCCAATGTGTCACTCCGGTTTTTGTTCCGGGACGGCGATGCCGTGTCCAAAGGGGACGACTTGCTGCGGGTGGACGGGGATCTGCTTTGCCTGCTCAAGTCGGAACGGGTGGCATTGAATTTTTTACAGCGGCTGTCCGGCATTGCCACCTTGACCCGGGAATATGCGGCGGTATTGAAGGGGGCTTCGGCCCGGCTGACCGATACAAGAAAGACCACACCCGGCTGGCGCTATCTGGAAAAAGAGGCGGTCCGGGCCGGGGGCGGGTATAATCACCGGTTTTCCCTGTATGACGGTATTTTAATCAAAGACAACCACATTGAGGTGGCCGGCAGTATATCTGCTGCTGTCCAGGCCGTGAAAAACCGGACCTCCCATCTGATGAAAATCGAAGTGGAGGTCTCAACCATGGATCAGGTGGACCAGGCCCTGGCAGCGGGTGCGGATGTGATCATGCTGGACAACATGTCAATAAAAGAGATGGCTGCGGCTGTGACCCGAATCAACGGCCAGGCCCTGGTGGAAGCATCGGGCAATGTTTCCATGGAAACCCTGAAAGAGATTGCAGATACCGGGGTGGATGTGATTTCCTGCGGCGCACTGACCCACCAGGCCCGGTCGGTTGATTTGAGTATGCGTATCGTTGACGCATCAAAAACTCAATTGTCGTAGGTCAGGCGATTCCGGCCGTTTTTTTTGGATTGGTACAGGGCCTGGTCCGCGCGGCGGATAAATGAGGTGGCATCTTCACCGGCGTTAAGTTCACTGGCACCGATGCTGATAGTGATCGACTGCGTGACACCGGGTTTGGGCTCGAATACCGTCATGCCGATGCAATGTTTGATGCGGTATCCCACCACACAGGCTTTCTTCAGATCGGTTTCCGGCAGCAGGACGGCAAATTCTTCTCCGCCATAGCGATAGGCCGTGTCCATGGACCGCATACAGTCATTGATGATGCGACCGATAGCCATCAAAACCTTGTCCCCTTCCAGATGGCCCCAAGTGTCATTGTAATGCTTGAAAAGATCGATATCCAGAATCAACAGAGACAACTGATGCCCATACCGTTCGTTTCTTTCGATCTCGGTTTTGATCTGACGAAAAAACTGCCGGGAGTTGAACAGTTTGGTCAATGCATCGGTGATGGCCAGCTGTTCCATTTCCTTGAGCAGCCGATTCCGCTCCTGTTTGAGCCCTGCCTCCCGCAATACCCGTTTGATACGCAGGTCCAGCTCTTCAAAACGAAAGGGCTTGAAAATAAAATCACTGGCACCGGTTTTGACGGCTTCTTCGTATGAATAATCTGCATTATAACCGGTCATGACCATGACTTCCATATCGTATTTTTTTTTGATGATGCGGGTCAGCTCCAGGCCGTCCATCCCCTGCATCATGATATCGGTGAGCACCACATCCACCGGGGATGTCTCCAGTTTTTCCAAAGCGTCTTCCGCACTGGAAACAGCCTCCACCTGATAGGCGAGAAGGGCAAGATATTCGCTCACCGAGTCTTTGACCGCGTCGTCGTCATCAACAATTAGAATTTTGTGTGTCATTTTTTCTCCCAGGGCAGGGGGGTGGTCGTGTGAGGCGATCTTGACACTTTTTTCTACAATTGATACATGTATCCAAAAAAATAAATTTAGCCTATAATAAAGATAATTGTCAACTTTTAGTTTGGAGTACCGTTGAACATTCTTCAGAAACAGATCCGTAATTTTTCCATCATCGCTCATATCGATCATGGGAAATCCACCCTGTCGGACCGGCTGATTCAATTGACCGGCATTGTTTCCGAGCGGGACATGAAAGAACAGATTCTTGACACCATGGACATCGAGCGGGAACGGGGTATCACCATCAAATCCCAGACCGTGTCTTTGCCCTACACGGCTCAAGACGGCACCGAATACCTGTTGAATCTCATTGACACGCCGGGGCATGTGGATTTTTCCTATGAAGTGTCCCGGGCGTTGAAATCCTGTGAAGGCGCCCTGATCATTGTGGATGCCACCCAGGGCGTAGAGGCCCAGACACTGGCCAACCTGTACCTGGCCATGGAACTCAACCTGACCATCCTGCCGGTGATCAATAAAATCGATCTGCCGTCCGCCGAAGTGGAATGGGTAAAAAATCAGATCGAGGAGGATCTCGGACTGGACGGTGAAAACGCGCTGCAGGTGTCCGCCAAGACCGGGCAGGGGGTGGATCAGCTGTTTCCGGCTATTGTGGCAGCCATTCCGCCACCCACGGTGGACAAGGATAACCGGTTCAAAGCCCTGATTTTTGATTCCCATTATGATTCTTTTAGGGGAACCATTGTCCATTTCCGGATATTTGACGGCACCATCAAAAAAGGAGACACCATATTGTTCATGCAAAATGACTCCCAGTATAAGGTGGAGGAAGTGGGACTGTTCCAGATCAAGCGGATTCCCCAGAAAAGCCTGTATGGCGGCCAGGTGGGGTATCTGATTGCCGGGATCAAAAATATTTCCGATGTCAAGATCGGGGACACCATCACCATGGCGGACCGGCCCTGTGCCAAACCCGTGGGCGGATTCCGGGAACCCACCCCTGTGGTGTTTTCTTCCATGTACCCGGTGGCATCTGATGATTATGAGGAACTCACCGACGCCCTGGAACGCCTCAAGCTCAATGATGCGTCCCTGATTTATGAAAAAGACAGTTCCGCGGCTTTGGGGTTCGGGTACCGATGCGGGTTCCTGGGACTGCTTCATCTGGAGGTGGTGCAGGAGCGCCTGGAAAGAGAATATGACATTTCTTTGATTCTGACGTCCCCTTCGGTGCAGTATGAAATCACCACCACGGACGGAGAGATTTATATTATCGACAACCCGGTCAACTATCCGGATCCGGCCGAGATTGTCAAAATCCGGGAACCGTTTATCAAGGCCACCATTATCGTGCCGGACCGGTACATGGGAAATGTGATGCAGGTGTGCCATGAATTCAGAGGCGTGAGTAAAACCTATCAGTACCTGACGTCCAACCGCATGGAAATGAAATTTGAACTGCCCCTGGCCGAAGTGGTGTATGAATTCTACGACCGGCTCAAATCCGTCACCCAGGGATACGGGTCTTTTGATTATGAGATTGCCGGCTACCAGGAAACCGACCTGGTGAAACTGGATTTTCTCATCAATGGCGAGCGGGTGGATGCCCTGTCCATTCTCATTCACATAGACAAAGCTGAAGCCCGGGCCAGGACGGCCTGTAAAAAACTGCGGGAGGAAATTCCCCGGCAGCAGTTCAAAATCCCCATCCAGGGGGCCATCGGCGGCAAAATCATCGCCCGGGAAACCGTGTCCGCGTTCCGCAAGGATGTGACGGCCAAATGTTATGGCGGTGATATTTCCCGGAAACGCAAACTGTTGGAAAAACAGAAAAAAGGCAAAAAACGCATGAAAATGGTGGGATCTGTGGAAATCCCCCAGTCCGCGTTTCTGTCCGTGCTTAAGTCCGAGTAGGGGGCTGACACCGGGTCAGGATGTGGGCAAACAGCCGGGCCCGGTCCATCAGGCTCTGCTTGACGATGTATTCTTTTGGACTGTGGTCGTTTCCGCCGATGGGTCCCAGGCCGTCAATCACTGGAATGCCGGCCTGGAAAATGATATTGGCATCGGATACGCCCTGGCGCCGTTCCGGGATGACTGAAATGCCCACCTGTCTGCCCAGAGATTGAATCTGCGTGAACAGGTCCATGCTGACCGGTGTTTCCGGCATGGCAGGTCGTTGGGAGATCCAGGTCATTGTGGTTCGGGTTCCGGGAATGACGGACGCTGCCATGATCTGGTCCAGTGCATGGGTCAGGCGGGTTTTGTCCGCATCCGTGGTGAATCGAAAATCCACGGCCGCCCGGGCATGGGCGGGAACTGTATTGGGTCCGATGCCGCCGGTTACCCGTCCCACATTGGCGCTGATCCCCTGATCCGGCCGGTGCAGTGTTTCAATGGCTATGATTTTGTGGGCCAGTTCCAGGATAGCACTGGCCTTGTCAGGTCCGGCAAACGCCGCATGGCCGGCTTCACCAGTCACTTTAATTTGAACCGACAGGTTGCCTTTCCGGGCCACCACGATTTCTCCTTCAAGCCCGCCAGCCTCCAGCACAAACCCCATGCTGGTTTCCCGGGCCAGATCCAGAATCAATTGTCTGGAGGAAGGGGAACCGATCTCTTCGTCGGCATTGAACACAAACACAATGGGAGGCATATCCGGACACTGGGTTTCGATCAGGGCTTTGATGCCGAATAGTCCCATCACCAGTCCACCTTTCATGTCTGCAGTACCGGGCCCATAGCAACGGGTGTCGTCTTCCGAATAAGAGGTAAAATCCGTATCCGCCGGAAACACGGTATCCATGTGCCCGGTGATCAGCACCGGTTTTTTTTCCGGGTCCGTGCCCGGATGCCGTGCCACCAGGTGATCGCCATGATCGGTCTGGGCGATGGTCTGGCAGAAAAATCCCATGGTTTCCATTTCCAGTTGTATGGCGCGGCAGACATGATCCACGCCGGGTTTATTCCCTGTGCCGCTCTGGATATTGACCAGGGCGGCCAGAAGTCCGAACATCTCGGTGGCATGGCGGGTCAGCCAGGTATAGACAGGGTCATTGTTGCGTTTTTCCTGCATGTGTTTTTTCTTTCCTTTATGGCTCTTTTCTTTTGAGTGTAAATGAGGTAAAAAAAACCTGTCAAGCTAAACTTGACAATAATTTTGTTACAGGTTTAAAAAATAAATATAAGGAGACTTATCCCAATGGAGTATGAAACAATTTTGGTGGACATCAGGAATCACGTGGGGGTGATCCGGTTGAACCGGCCAAAAGTGCTCAATGCCATGAACCGGCAGTTGTGGACGGAAATGATGGATGCGCTGGAGGCGTTGGGGCAGGATGATCAGGTCAAAGCGTTGATTATCACCGGGGAAGGCCGGGCTTTTTCCACGGGGGCGGACCTCAAGGATTCCAAAGGCCGGACCATTGAAGCCTATCGCCAGTATCTGGAATCTTTGCAGGAAGCGTCCAGAAAAATTCTGCGGTTTGAAAAACCCACCATTGCGGCCATCAACGGATATGCCCTGGGATCCGGGTATGAGCTGGCCCTGGCATGTGATATCCGTATTGCCGCGACCGAAGCATTGATCGGGTCTCCTGAGGCAAAAGTCACCTCATCGGTCACGGGCGGGGCCTTCCGCCTGGTTCAGGACCTGGTGGGACCGGGCAAGGCCAAGGAATTGCTGTTCACCGCTGAAAACATTACCGGGGAAGAGGCCTGCCGCATCGGGCTGGTGAACAAATCCGTGCCCCTGGAACAGCTCATGGACGAAGCCATTGCCATGGCGGACAAAATCTGTGCCAATTCCGCGTTTTCGTTGAAACTCATCAAAAAAGGCCTGGCCATGGCCGCCGGTGAAGTCAGCCTGGAAGCCCTGATGGATTATGAAATCGAAGCCTGCCTGGCCTGCGTATCCACCAAGGAACGCCAGACCTCTCTGGATGAATTTGCCCAGCGCAAAAAATAAAGGAAGGAACCCATGCTGGAACATGTATTGAATGCAAAATCCGTCGCCATTATCGGTGCATCCAAAAACAAGACCAAACGAGGCTATCAGGCTATTAAAACCCTTCTGGCCGACGGGTATGAAGGGGAGATCTATCCGGTCAATCCCAAGGAAGATTTCATTCTGGGGTTAAAATGCTATAAAGATATCATCGATATTCCGGATAAAGTGGATCTGGCTTTGATTACCACCCCTGCCAGAACCATTCCCAAAATATTGGAAAACTGCGGTGCCAAAGGCGTGGCCGGGGCCGTGATCATTGCCGGCGGATTCCGGGAGCTGGGAGAAAAGGGGCGTGTTCTGGAACAGGAAATGGTGGATGCGGCCAAAGCCAACCATGTCCGCCTGATTGGTCCCAATACGTCAGGCATGATCAATCTGAAATCCCGCATGAACCTGGTGGGTATTCAGGATCCCCCCGAGGGCAGTATCGCTTTGCTGTGCCAGAGCGGCAACATGGCCCTGACTCTGATCACCGAAGCCACCATCCGCAAGCACGGCGGATTCACTTATTATGTGGGCGTGGGAAATGAGTCGGACATCAAGTTTCATGAATATCTGGCGTTTTTCAGAAATGATCCGGACACCAAAGCAATTCTCATGTATGTGGAAGGCATGAGCCAGGGCCGGGAGTTTTTGCAGGAAGCCTACAACACCAGTATTGAAAAGCCCATTATCCTGCTCAAAAGCGGCCGGTCCGACAAGGGCAGAAAATCCGCCGGATCCCACACCGGGTCTCTGGCCGGCATGGGTCAGGTGGCCAAGGCTGCATATGAACGGGCCGGAATTATTGTGATCGAAAACTCGGATGAACTGTTTCCCGTGGCCGAAACCCTGTCCAGCCAGCCACCTGTGAAAAACAATGCCATTGCCGTGCTGGCCGACGGTGGAGGCCATGCCACCATTGCCGCGGACCTGTTGACCGACTATGGTATTGAACTGGCGGATTTGTCGGAAAAAACAAAGGAAAATCTGAAAAAGATTCTGCCGGAAGCCGCGTCTGTGGCCAACCCTGTGGATGTAGCCGGCGGCACAGATGCGGATCCCAGCATTTTTGCGGACTGCGCCAAGATTCTGCTCAAGGATCCGGCCGTGGGAGGGCTTCTCATGGTGGGACTGTTCGGCGGCTACGGGATCCGGTTTGAAAAAAGTCTGGCCATCGGCGAAGAACAGGCGGCCCATCGCCTGGGCGCCATGGGCAGAAAACGCAGCAAACCCATTTTCGTGCATTCGCTTTACAGTGCCTACGATTCCCATGCACTGGACCTGTTGCGCCACTACGATATCCCGGTGCATGATTCCCTGGACATCGCCTGCAAGAGCATGGCCTGCCTGTGCACCTATGGCAATTATCTGAAAACCTACCACGCCAAGACCAATTTTGTGTTCAACTGGCGGGAAAAGGCCAAACCGGAAGGGAAAGCCATCATTCAGGCCGCCATGGATGAAGGCCGTCATGTGCTGCTGGAGCATGAAGCCAAGCAGCTGATCAAACTCCACGGTGCCGCCACATCTGTGGGAGGCATGGCAAAAACGGCGGACGAGGCTGTTGAGATCGCCCGAAAAATTGACGGCCATGTGGTGATGAAAATCGTATCACCGGATATTCTGCACAAAAGCGATGCCAACGGTGTGATGCTCAATATCGGGGATGACTCCCAGGTAACAGCGGCGTTCGATATTATCATTGAAAATGCCCGGATATACAATCCCAAAGCAGATATCAGAGGTGTGCTCGTAGCGCCCATGGCGGCAAAAGGGCTGGAAGTCATTATCGGCACGAAAATTGACGAACAGTTCGGACCGGTGATCATGTATGGGCTGGGCGGTATCATGGTGGAGATCATGAAGGATGTGACTTTCTGGGTGTTGCCCGTATCTCCGGCGTCATGCAAGAAAATGATCGAAGATACCCGGTCATCCGTCATATTGAGTGGGGTGCGGGGGCAGAAAGGATATGACAAAAAAACGTTGCGTAAACTGCTGGGTATCTGCTCGGAACTGGTGGAGTCTTACCCTGAAATCCAGGAAATGGATTTTAACCCCATTATTCTGTATGAAAACGGCCTGGATGTGGTGGATGCCAGAATCATCCTGAAAAAATAGGTTTACAAAAAAACATGGAAACGGTAAATTCTATGACTTAGAAGTACAAACGTCCGTTCAGGCAACTGCGTCAGGGTGCGAGGCAGAATTTCGTATCCTGCACACAATTCTAATCAAACTTTTTATGGAGGTTTAGATGAAACGATTACTGGTATTGGCAATTACGGCATTTTTCGGCATGATCCTTTTTTTCGGGTCCGCGCCGGTACAGGCGGAACAGACCTTTGTCACCATCGGAACCGGCGGGGTCACAGGGGTTTATTATCCCACCGGCGGAGCCATCGCCCGGCTGGTGAACAAAGACAGAAAAGTGCATGGAATCCGCTGCTCAGTGGAAAGTACCGGGGGATCCGTGTACAACCTGAATACCATCCGTGCCGGTGAGCTCGATATGGCAGTGGCCCAGTCCGACTGGCAGTACCATGCGTACCACGGCACCAAGGGTACCCCGTTTGAAGCAATGGGTCCGGACAAGGATCTGCGGGCCGTATTTTCCGTGCATCCCGAACCTTTCACTGTGGTGGCCAGAAAAGATTCCGGCATCAAGACCTTTACCGACCTGAAAGGCAAACGGGTCAATGTGGGAAATCCCGGTTCCGGTCAGCGCGGTACCATGGAAGTGGTCATGGAAGCTTTAGGGTGGACCATGGATGATTTCAAACTGGCCTCTGAGCTGAAACCCGCAGAACAGTCTGCAGCCCTGTGCGACAACAAAATTGACGCCATCATCTACACAGTCGGCCATCCTTCCGGTTCCATCCAGGAAGCCACCACGTCCTGTGATTCCATTCTGGTGCCTGTGGAAGGCTCTACCATTGACAAGCTGGTGGCGGATAATGCCTATTACCGGAAAGCCACCATCCCCGGCGGCATGTACCGGGGGACGGATACCGACACCAAGACATTCGGTGTGGGCGCCACGTTTGTGTCTTCGGCAACAGTGCCTGAAAACGTGATTTATCACGTGGTCAAGGCGGTATTTGAAAATTTTGACGACTTCAAGAAACTGCATCCGGCATTTGAGGTGCTGGTAAAAGAAGAAATGGTCAAAGACGGCCTGTCCGCCCCGCTGCATGACGGTGCGGTCAAATATTATAAAGAAGCCGGCCTGATGTAGTTTTTTTGTCAGACTGAACCATATAAGCGTGCGGGGCGCGTGGCTGCCGCGCACGCTTTCCTTTTTTTTACGGAGGCCTTGTCACCATGACTGCTGACAAAAATCAAACTGTTCCAGATGATATGAAGGATTTTGTGGCCGAGGTGGAATCCGGTGCCAGGAATCCGGTGGGTGCGGTTCCCAAAAACATTCTGTTTTTCGTGCCATTGATCTGGACCCTGTTTCAACTCTGGTATGCGTCCCCCCTGCCGTTCATATTCAATATTTTTGTTCTGAACGACACCGAAGCCCGATCCATTCATCTGGCATTTGCCATGTTTCTGTCCTATACCGCATATCCCACATTCAAGTCATCTCCCAGGGAGTATATTCCGATACAGGACTGGTTTTTGGCTTTGGTGGCAGCATTTTGTTCAGCCTATCTTTTTATCTTTTACGAGCAGATGTCAGCCAGACCCGGAATTCCCACCACACTGGATCTGGTGGTGGGGGTGATCGGCCTGATACTTCTTTTGGAAGCGACGCGACGGGCTTTGGGACCGCCCCTCATGGTGGTGGCGGCTGTGTTTCTCACCTATACTTTTTTCGGGCCCTACATGCCGGATGTCATTGCCCATAAGGGGGCCAGCCTGTCCAAGGGCATGTCCCACTACTGGCTGTCCACGGAAGGGGTGTTTGGTGTGGCGTTAGGGGTATCCACGGGCATGGTGTTCATGTTTGTGCTGTTCGGCTCTCTGTTGGAATCGGCCGGTGCGGGCAACTATTTTATCCGCACCGCCTACGCCGGACTGGGCCACATGCGGGGCGGGCCTGCCAAGGCGGCCGTGGTTTCCTCGGGTTTGACCGGTCTGGTGTCCGGCTCTTCCATCGCCAATGTGGTCACCACGGGCACCTTTACGATCCCGTTGATGAAAAAAGTGGGGTTTTCGGCGGAAAAAGCCGGGGCCGTGGAGGTGGCTGCATCCACCAATGGCCAGCTCACCCCGCCGGTCATGGGGGCGGCCGCCTTTCTGATGGTGGAATATGTGGGTATCTCCTATGTGGAGGTCATCAAGCACGCGTTTTTACCGGCCATCATCTCCTATATCGCCCTGGTGTATATTGTCCACCTGGAGTCCTGTAAAATGGGCCTCAAAGGTATGGAAAAGCCGGTGACCAAGACGGCGGTCCAGAAACTGGTTTCCTTTGTACTTACGATTTTGACCTTGATCATCATTGGCGGAGTTACCTATTACGGCCTTGGCTGGATCAAGACCGTTGCCGGCGATGCTGCCATGTATGTGGTGGGGCCGCTGATTGTGATTGCCTATCTAATTCTTATCTGGCTGGCCTGCAAGGTGCCCGAGCTGGCATATACCCATGAAATCAGCAAGCTGCCCAAATTGAGAGAAACCGCCCAGGCCGGGTATTATTTTCTGCTGCCCATCGTGGTGCTCATGTGGTGCCTGACCGTGGAGCGGCTGTCTCCCTCCCTGTCCGCCTACTATGCCACGGTGGTGCTCATTTTCATCGTTCTGACCCAGCGGCCGCTAAAAGGAATTATCCGCAAAAACAGTGCCCCGGAATTTGCCTTTAAAATGGGATGGGACAACCTGATCGACGGCATGGTGGCCGGCGCCAGAAACATGATCGGCATCGGAGTTGCCACGGCAGCTGCCGGCATTGTCGTGGGCACGGTGACCCTTACCGGCATCGGCCTGGTCATGACCGCATTCGTGGAATTTATCTCCGGCGGTAACCTGCTGCTCATTCTGTTGTTCACCGCCATTATCAGCCTGCTTTTGGGTATGGGATTGCCCACCACGGCCAACTACATTGTGGTGTCGACTCTGATGGCACCGGTGATTGTGCATTTAGGGGCCCTGAACGGGCTGGTGGTGCCCTTGATTGCCGTGCATCTGTTCGTGTTTTATTTCGGGATTCTGGCGGACGACACCCCGCCGGTGGGGCTGGCCGCCTTTGCTGCGGCCGGTATATCCGGCGGTGATCCCATCCGCACCGGTATCCAGGGCTTTACCTATGACATCAGGACAGCGGTGCTGCCGTTTTTCTTTATTTTTAACACAGAACTGCTCATGATCGGTATCCAGGGCTGGGTTCATCTGATCATTGTCATTGCATCTGCGGTGGCGGCCATGCTGGTGTTCGGTGCGGCCACCCAGGGGTACTGGATTACCAAAAGCCGGTTTTACGAGAGCCTTGCCTTGCTGCTGGTGACCTTTACCCTGCTGCGGCCCGGATTTTTCTGGGACAAGGTGTATGAGCCTTATAATGAACGGCCGGGGGTCGAGCTGCTCCAGGCCATGGAAAAGCAGGATGAAAACACCATGATCCACCTGGTGATCCAAGGCGAGACCATGGACGGTGATGAATATACCAAATCCCTGATGCTGCCCGTGGGGAAAAAAGGGGTGCCTGAAGACCGGCTCCGGGAGGTGGGATTTGAGGTGATGGAAGAAGACGGCAAAATGCTTGTGGACAACATCATGTTCGGCAGCAATGCCGAACGGATGGGCATCGATTTTGACCAGGAGATTGTATCGGTGATGATGGAAGCGGACCGGCCTCCCAAACAGCTGATGTTTTTTCCGGCCTTGGCGTTGCTGGGCCTGATCTATTTTCTGCAAAAACGCCGGCAGACTCCGGAAGAAGCCTCCCGGCTCAAATTAGAATAAGGGGAATTCATGTTCAGTAAAATACTGGTACCCGTGGATATCGACTATCCCCGGACATCCAAGGCCGTGTATGACAATGCTGCGGAACTGGCCTCTCTGAGCGGTGCGCAGATCCGCATCGTGTCAGTGATGCCCGGATTTACCATGCCCATTGTGGCCTCGTTTGTCACGGATGAGATCAAGGCGGAAGCCAGAAATCATTTTCAGAAAACCCTGGATGAATTTGTAGCGGCAAACTGCAAAGGGGCCAATGTTTCCTACAAAATACTGGTTGGTAAGCATTACGAAGAAATTTTGAAAATGGCGGACAAGTGGGGGGCGGATCTCATCGTGGTGTACCACAACCGCAGCCGGACCGTGAACGAGGCGTTTTCCAGTACCTGCGCTCAGAAGGTGGTCAAGGAAGCCAACTGCTCGGTGCTGCGGCTGCGCAATCTGCTCAAATGACCGGTTGGTTTCTGAAATGACCCGCACGGTGCCGGTGTCCTGCCCCATGGATTGTTTTGACCTGTGCCGGTTTAAGGTAACGGTCACAGACAACCGGGTCACCGGGATCGCCGGTGATCCGGATCATCCGTTGACCCGGGGAATGATCTGTTCCAAAGGCCGGGATCTGGTGAAACGGCAGGAGCACCCGGATCGGTTGCACTATCCCATGGTTCGGAAAAAATCAGGATTTGTACGTACAACTTACATCGAGGTCTTAGACCGTGTGGCCGCTACCCTGACTTCTGTTCATGATCGCTGGGGACCTGCAGGGGTGCTCAATTATACCAGTGACGGATATGGGGGGGTGAAAAGCCGGGTTCAGTCCATTTTTTTTAACTGCCTGGGCGGGGATACCCGGTTTACCGGCAGTCTGTGCTGGGCCGCAGGGATGGCCGCCCAGACCTTTGATTTCGGAGATGCCCGGGGCCATCTGCCCGAAGACGTTGCCAACTCCGATCTGGTCATTGTGTGGGGACGAAACCCCAAAGCCACCAGCCTGCATTTTTACACCCTGCTCAAACAGGCTGAAAAAAATGGCACCCGCATTGTTGTCATCGATCCCATTCAGTCAGACACCGCAACGTCCCTTGGTACCCACGTGGCGTTGAAACCCGGCACGGATGCGGCCCTGGCATTGTCCATGGCCCAAGTCACTGTCACGGAAAACCGGTATGACCGTTCATTTGTGCAGGACCATATCCTGGGGTTTGATCGGTTCTGTCAGTATCTGGACCGGTTTGATCCGGAAACCGCATCTCGCATTACAGGTGTATCGCCGGATACCATCCGGAAACTGGCCAGAGAATATGCCGCAGCCCGGGCCCCGGGCATCTGGATGGGGTATGGCCTGCAGCGGTATGCCAACGGCGGGAATACAGTGCGAAGCATCGATGCCCTGGCTGCTGTGTGCGGCCATGTGGGAAAGCCCGGCACGGGTGCCAATTACGCGGCACGATCCCTGGCTCCGCTGCTGGACCTTCCGGAAAAAAACAGCAAAGCCCATGTTACAGCATCCCGGACCTTTCCAGCCCCCATGCTGGGACATTTTCTGCAGACCGTGGATAATCCCCCCATTGCCGCCGCGTTTGTGGCCGGGGGCAACCCCTTGAACCAGAGCCCGGATCTCAATGCGGCGGTCCGCGGTTTTCAGCGCATTGACTTCAAGGTGGTGTTTGATCATTTCATGACAGACACGGCCCGGCATGCGGATCTGGTGCTGCCGGCCGCCACGGTCTTTGAGCAGGATGATCTGTTTGTCACCTCCATGTATTCCCATGTGCTCAATTATTCGCAGCAGGCGGTGGATCCGCCGGATACCCTGATGCCGGAAACAGATTTTTTCCTGGCCCTGGCCAGGCACATGGGCATTGATACGCTGGGGTTTACCTCTTCCCGGGAATACCTGGACCAATGTGCGGCCCCGTTGCTGGCAAGCCTGGGAAAAGAACCGGACACGGATCTGGATACTCTTGCCGGTGAATACCTGCGCATTCCTGACCATGACATCCCCTGGGCAGACAAAAGATTTGTCACCCCGTCTCAGAAAATCGAAATTTTCAGCCAAGCTGCTGAAGCTGCCGGGCAATCGCCGTTGCCTTGTTTCCTCCCCCCCTCCCAGGGGGAGGATCGGTTCCCTTTGCGGCTGCTCACCTGTAAAACCCAACGGTCCATGCATTCCCAATCGTTTGTGTTTGAAGACCGGGAACCGGCCGTGTCTGTGAACCGGAAAACCGCACAGGGCCTTGGCATCTCCGGACTGAAAAAGGTGTGCATCTCCACCCGGCAGGGGGAGGTGACAGCCAGGCTGGTTCTGGATGACGCGGTGTGTGACAGCACCGCTTTCATGCACCAGGGGTGGTGGCATAAAAGCGGCGCCGTGAATTTTCTCACCCATGCGGGCATGTCGGACATGGGGGAGCAGGCCGCGTTTTACGATACGTTCTGCACCCTGTCATCCATTTAAAACGAGAGGGCATGGGGTCAAACCTGACACTTGCGAAAACCTACTCCACCCGGTGCCAGGTCTGGGTCCTGGAAATAAAAAGAAAACTGCCCTGAACTTTGAGTTCGTCGCCTTCCGCCCAGATCTTGCATTTGTAAACTTTGCCTTTTTTGGGATCAAGAATGGTGCCGCCGGAATAGACGTCTCCGTCCGGTTTCAGATCCTGGATGATCTCCATACCCAGGGTGGGCTGGTCTTTTCTGGGATCATCATCCGCACATTTGTCACAAGTGGGATTTTGATCCGCGTCCGGTTTCAAGAACAGCTCGATGATTTTGCCGTAATACTGTCCGTCTTTTTCAAAGATCTGGACAATGGATTTGGGCTCGTTGGTTTCATCATCAATGGTTTTCCATTTTCCCACAATGGGAGCTTCTGCCAGGGCAAATCCGGCAAAAATAAAACAACCAGCAACCAACACCAGGGTGAGCAATAGCAATTTTTTCATTCATTCCTCCGGAGAACAGGGGTTAATATCGTGCTGAACACTGTTATATCCTTTAGTCTTCTGTTTTTTTTCTGTCAAGGAAAAAAATAGGAAGCCTGTGGCATTCATGGGGAAAACCTTAAAAAAAATGCCATCTCGGGTTCTTTGGAGACAATGAGATAATCTGCAAAGCGGCCTGATACAATTTATCCCTTCAGGGCATGTGTCAGCAGGTCTTGCATTTTTTTTGCATCCATTTTTACGGGATTGGTATGGATATTGGCATCTTCCAGCGTTTTTTGAGCGATATCTGGAATATGCTGCTTTCTGATGCCCAGTTCCTTTAAATTGGCAGGCATGCCCATCACCCGGCCGTGGTGCACCTTGAACATGCCGCCGATGACATAGGACACGGCATGGCCCGCCCCTAAGCCTTTGTCAAAGGCAATGGCTCCCATAATTGAAGCGGCCATGGTATAGGTGCGGGCTTTGATGTTTCTACCGCTGTAAAAAGCCGGCAGCAGGCCTTCTTTGATTTAAAAATGCCCTGCATGGCCACCCCGTCCAGGACCGGGTGAAACACCGAGCAGTTCCTTGATTCGGCCGGGACCGAACCGGATATGAGTGGGATGGTGCCAGTCTACCTTGGTTTCCGCAAGGGTGATCTGCGGCCTGAAACGGGCGGTCATATGAAAAACTCCTGTCTACAGCATGGTCGTTTTATTGTAACCGGATACCGGTCTGGATCATCTCAGAAAAAATAAATGACTGCAACAGCAAATAAGCCGACAGAACCCGGCAGGGGGCGCTGGCAGAACTAGGTCAGACCCTGGACCGCCTGAACACCAGCTACCTTGAGCTATGGCAGATCCGTTAATTAACGGGTTTGCGTAGTAATAAATACATGGTATATTTAAAATAATGGTCAGCTGTTAAATCGGTTATCGGGATGCTGGCAACCTTGAGGCAGACAAAAAAGGATTATTTTGGGACGGGAAAGGCGATACAAGATGACAAAATTACAAATAATATCCGACAACAATGATATGATTCCGGTCATTCAGGATGCGATAGCCGCCAGAATCAAAAGAACCGAAATCGGATTTCAAAAAACGGGAAAAGAGATCCAAAAATTTGAAAAAAAATATCGTATCTCCTCGGATGATTTCCTGGCCGAATATACATCTGATGATCTTTCCGGAGGAGATGAGGACTATATCAGCTGGATGGGGGAAATCAAGCTTCGTGAGGCCCTTCTGCAAGAAATTAAGGCTTTGCGTGAGATTGAATATGTTTGTTAAATCAGACAATATTGTTCGTATCCGGATATGAATGAAAATGGAAATCATGGCACTCTTCCCAGTCATAAACATTCACCATTTTGAATTCAGTGCTTATGAATTTGGGAATTGAAACTCCAAATATGAAATCTTTATCATCCCCCGAAATAACAACTGGTATAAGGCTGGTGCCGCTTACAATAGATGCACTAACCCTTAAATGCCCATTTAAAATGAAATAAGTGCCCTTACATAGGATTGTTTCGACAGGATATCCGTCATTAAAGCCATCTTTTTTAATTGAGACATAAACAGTTTGATTCTGGGATCGCCCTAATTTTTGTATTTTTTGAGTCGGGATCAGAATTTTCGGCGGCAGCCAATATTTAGTGATTTCTTTTTCTATAAGCCAGGATTCATACAGCTCAATGATTTTATCTGCTATGGTTTCAGGATTGGAGCAGGAAGTGTCAATTACAATATTATAGTTGTCCATATCTGAACAATCAACATTATATAAATTTCGGAAACGTTCATTCTCAATTTTTTTCCTCAGCGCCAACTCCTTTTTGGCTTCTTCTATATTGTCGTACACTTCACTTTCCCGTATATTGTCTCTGAGTACACGGGTTGCAGCTATGTCAGGATCTATCTGAAGGAATACCTTAAATGATTCCGGTATGAAAAACCAAGCCATTCTTGAATCAATCACAAAAGATTTTCTGCTTTTATTCAGGCTCTTATTGAATTCATCAATCTTAGCATCAATGCTCTTGTCATGCTTCATTGACTCATTGAGATCCATGGTTGACATATTCATTTTTTTAGCGATTTCACGCTGAATGCTTCCGGTTGAATACTGTTCACAATTAAGCTTTTCAGCTAAAATTTTTGCCACAGTGCTTTTCCCGCTGCCCAAATCTCCTGCAATTGAAATTTTAATGGTGTCCATGGTTCAATAAATCCTGTTTATGATTAAATCTATTTGCTAATTATGTTACTTGATCAAAATCTCCTTCATTATTGTATCAACGAAGGGGCTGAGTTCAGGAAATTTTCTTCTCAGTTTTGTTTCAACTGCTTTCTTATCTGGATATTTCTCATTCTCCACATCTAATAGCTTTTGAAATACAATTTGGGCAAGTTTACGTTCTATTGCCTCCAACTGTTGATTAGCTTCCAGCTTAATATACAAAAGGACAAGAAATTCAACATATGGCTTTTGCGGGTATTCATCATCGCCTTCAAACCGGTTTTTATAAGAGCTCAAGCTAATATTATCGGAATTTGCTCTGCCGTTAAGATCTGCATCGAGTGTTTCCAATATGTTTTTGCTGCTCGATTTTACTGCCGCATCATCTATCAAACCCTTAAGCTCGCTGTAAATATACAGTGAGGTCTTTTTGGCGATGTTTTCAAAAGCACTTTCATCACATTCACGAAGGTTTAATCTTTTACATAGGAGTTGTTTTACAATAGAAGACCGTGCATTTTTGTCCGGTGCTGACATTAACAGGTGGTCGTCTATACGCCCTTTTCGTATGGCTGCCGGATCAATCCGTTCTCTGTAATTGGTGGCAATAATGAATATACAGCGTTCTTTTTTTCTCAGATTCCGGAGTTTTGTGAGCATGCCTGGTGTCATGAACTGGAAAAAATCACCCTGTTTGTTATATCCCTTGGAAGATCTGTCCAGAATCATTCGATCTATTTCATCCAACAGAATGACAGCATCAAATTGGTCTTCCAGCACTTCAAATATTTTTTTGGCCCTTGCTTCCACCTCGCTTTCACCACCTTGAATGATGTCGCTTGGTGTTATTGTTATAAGCGGCCAATTCAGTTTTTGGCAAATATATTCTGCAAAATTTGTTTTGCCGGTTCCCGGAGGCCCGTAAAGGAGTATTGAATAAGTCTTTTCTTCACTGTTTTGGTTTTGCCTCCTTGGGCCTATCAGATGATTTTCTGCATAAGAATATGGTCGAAGTTTTTCATTACAATCTTTAGGACTGAGAGGTTCAACCATATCTCTCTCGCTGTTTTCCGGGAACTGCGCAGACAACCCGGCAGCTTCAAGAGACTTATTGGCAATATGCTTTTCCAGCATAAATGAATAATAGTGGAGGAAAAGAAACACATTCGCCGTTTCCCAAATGTGGATGCCGGGGTGCATATGAACATGTTCAGAATGCCATCCATGGAACTTTATCCGATCTTTGGCATTCTCGCCATTTGTTTGAGCGGGTTTGGCCCATCCGGTTATTATCCTGGAACGGAGCCATTCCACATACCGTCGGAACAAATCCAGATTTTTTGAGAAATAATTCGGTTCATTACATTCATTTTCAATCAGATTGCAGCAGCGCAACAATGAACTGGCGGTTTCAACACTCAATGGAAAAAGAACACGGCCTTGGGGTGTCACAACTATCGGTTTGACAGGCCTCCAATAGGGATTTTTATTCTGGCTTTCGGTGATCACATAAAAAATTCTATTCAGTTTGGCCCGGCTTATCGACAGGGGTTTTGTCAAAAGGAGCCCCTCAAGTGCAAATATCAATTCAGCTGCATCGAAATCTCCGTCTCGAATTTCAAACTTTGATAATTGTTCATGAATACGGTTATCGAAATAGTCAATAAATGGGCTGAGATGCTTGGAGTCATGGTTATCTGAAGATTTTTTTTCCGGATTAGGTTTGAGGTCAAAGGACTGTCTTAATTGAATACAGCGTAATGCAAGAAAAGCATGATCAATTGACCGCCGCTCCTTTCCTTCGTCCCATTCTAACCAGCTGCTTCCATCTTCTATCTTGATTGGATCTATCTTGAGGAGTTTTTTGTCTTGGATGGATTCGTTTATTTTTTTTGTTATATGTGCTTGAATTTTTGTTTCAAAGACTTTAGATCTTTCAATTTCAATCAGCCACGACAGGGTCAGGATATCATTTTTTCCAAATGTACTGGAATAAGTTATTTGTTTTTTTTTTTCTAATTCTTTCTCAATTTGCGTTAGGAGTTCTTTCCATACTTCTTCATATTTTTGTGTTTCCGCCTGAAAATCATAAGGTTCAATTAAATCTACATCTGGTATCAGTGGGCAATTTTCTCCAGTTTTGCCAGAAGCGGCAATCAATGAAAAAAGAATCATGGCATTCGTGCTATGAGAATAGGTTTTGGGGATTTTTATTTCATGGTCAAAAATCTCATACGGCCATTTATTTTCAAGAATAAAATCTGGAAATACTCTTCGTGTTTTTTCAATGGTAGCTTTAGTAAGCTGAAGTTCCAGTTTATCTTTGTTACGTCCATTTTCGAAATAGTTCATATGATCTATCAAACCTGTAATTCCTGATTAAAATCTATAATAATTTGCAGTTGTCTTTAAGGATGCGAAAATGTAACGGGGACGTCATATATTTCGGCAATTTCCCCCAAATGGCTTAAAGGGCTTACCTTTCCAATCACATTTATTCCCTTGCCCGATCCACGGAGCTCAATTACTTTTTTTCTGAAATCTTCAATTCTGTTTTTAGAGTAATTGAATCGTACCCACTCAACAGCTGTTCCTGGGTTTTTTTGTTGAAAAACAGAACTGATATTGTTTAACTGGACGATCCAAACTACGGTTCCATCATACACCCATTCAACACTGTTATGACCGGCAAGTTCTTTTAAATTTTCAACCAATTCTTTGACAAGTCGGACGACATTCTTGGGAAGGTTTTCATGATTCCGTCTTCCCAACATGAACGCATCTCCTTCACCAGGCACGCCTTTCACCTCGATTTGATCAGAATCCATGGAAAAAGCCCGGCCTGAATAAACAGCGGGAATGACCTGTTGAATAAGGACAGAACTCAAAGGTGCTGGCGGTGGTCCCCAATCCCTCTTTGGAGGAATAAGAATACGTCCTTCAAGAATTGCATAAGGATCATGCCAGCCCCATTCCGTGGGATAATATCCTGGCTCTTTAATTTCAGGGCTTGTACGAGTGATAAATTGTTGGTCTAAGCCTAGTGATTTACCAAAAGTAAAAGGGAACAGGCGGCGATTAAAAACCGTGGTGCGAGGTACTGGAAATCCTGCTGCAGAAGCTGTAATAAGACCGAAGACTTTATCTCCGAGTAATCGGCTGAATTGATGCGGCCACTTAGCGGGCATTTTCAATTTTTCACCCGGTCGTTGTTCCGATTGCCAGATAATTGTGTGGCGCTGATTCCATCCTTGACATTTTGGATGGATACTGAATTCGATTCTTGCACCTTCCCGCCCGTGGAGATCTGGCTCAAAACCATAAACGATTTTTAAAATATTCATCCCTGTTTTAAAGGGCAGAATTGCAGTGTCTTTTTTTTCATCATCAACACAGCGCGGCGTTGAATCAGGAGCAAATTCCAGCAATCCACGATGGCATACTCCGGATACGCCACCATCTGATTCATCTATGACTTCGTTGACTATGGTATGAAGATGCCTGTTCTGAGCTAGTTTTTTTATTTCTGAAATAACTTTTTCAGTAGAATCCAAATGCTTAATGAACGGATTACCTTCAGGGTTTTCCGGATGGTAGCTTCGGATATTGACTTTTTTTGAAGGAGCTCTTTGCAGTAGAGCTGTGATCGCTTCTTCCGGTGAGTTGAACTTATGGTTGGGTTCATATCCAATGATCCTGCAAAACCGCTGTCTCAACTGATACCCCGGCCCAAAACTTACAAACTGGGCGACATTGGAAGTGCATGCCAAATGATCAAGGACCTCATCTTTGAAGAGTTTTCTTTCTTTTAATACAGACGATGTTTTGTGTGTTTGTAGTTTCTCAACTATTTTTTTAAGTGTTTCTGTATCTCCTTCAATGGTTTTAACACGTTCAATTGCTTCGCTGATCAGATTTATTCCCTTGATAAGGCTTATCGGTTGCAGCTGCTCATCGATACAGTCAATGCCATATCTCTGTGCAATTTCAAACTCTAGGGTACAGCCATGGGAATATTCCCATCCGAGTAAAAATATTGCTCTTTGAGCGTATCGACTTAAAACAGCTGTCCAGAAATGATGATAATCCTGCTGGTTCCAGCCAGGGACATCAAGTCCTGTTGGATTGATGATAAGCCCTGTATGATTCCATCTGATCATTTCTATTACTGAAGTGGCTCTTTGAATGTTAGGTAAAATCACTTCGGCTTTCAAAGACGTTTCATATTCACTACTATCCTTTTTCAGATATTTCCCCTTGTGTTGCATCCAATCGACAAATAAGGGTCCTGTGGTGATTGGTGTGCTGATATAAACTGCGGATCTTACACCTATCGTTAAATTCCTTTCTGCCGCCCATTCTAATAGTTTATCATCTGCAGAAGGGGCGGCAGTATTTTTTTTTGAAGCCATTGCCAAAAATCCATTTCAATTTAACGGCCAAATTTTGGTTTGCTGTTCATCATGTCAAATGACATAAAAATTGTCAATGTAAACCATTAAGAGGCTTATCGGGATAGCCTTCCACACATCCTGATGAGGCCTGATCCGAATGGGCTTTTTCGAAAACACACGGTCAGCTCTTTATTTTAAGATTAAGTTGATTTCATTCATGGAAACTTCAAAAAAGGTTTTTTGATTGGTCTCTGCCATCTTGTTCAGTATAAAATATGCACCTTGACGGATTTAGTCGGGCCGTGTGGAACTTCACCATGATCGACCAGAAAATACAGGTATAGTTGCCAATCATTATGACAAGCTGTTTCGGGAAAAATACAGTAAATTGGACAATGCCTGCAGGCTTTTGAACAAATATTTTCTGGAATGGATTCTGGACCTTGAGAATCTATTCATCCAAGATCAGCAAGTGTATAAAAATTTTTCAGATCATCCGGATATCTTCCACGACCCGGCGTACCAGGGTGAACGAAATCCGCTCCTGCTCCAGGCGCAGGTTCGGGGTGTGGGTATGGTTGCGCAGGGCATCATAGACCCGGGCTTCATCCGGGGTGAGCAAGGGCAAATCCCGGCTTACAGGGGAGGGTTCTGTGCCCCACAGGGGTTTATGGGAGAGCAGGGTGGCTTCATCCATGAGAAAAGAGCGGGTTTGAGGAAAATAATGCCGGATCATGTGGATCATGGCAAACCCGTGGGTGTCCAGATCCCCCCAGTACCAGAGAGGTTTATCTGCCATCCAGCGGGCTTGGCACAGAACGGACAGGCTGTAGCCCCGGCCGAAGATCACCTGAGCGTTGGGAAAGGGCGGAAATGACAGGGCGGTGATGTCGTTTTCCACAATAAAGAGGGTGTCCGGCTGGACGGGCAGGCGGGCAAAGTCATGTGCCGGTATTTCCAGGTCGGACAACCCCATGATGAACAGATCCGGATCCAGGCACCGGAACCGGACCCGGGCGGGCCGGGACAGAAATCCAAACCGGTTTTCAAAGGCGGCCGGTCCTTTGACTGCGTCATCCACAACTGTTTCCGGCAGCACACAGGTCAGCAGTTTCACCAGCCAGGCTTTGTGGGTTTCAATGAACTTGGTGTCCACCCCGGGGATCTCCAGCTGCCGGATATAGATGCCGGGCAAAGGATGACAGGTCATGAAATCCATGATGGCCAGCAGCTCCTCCCACACCTTGTCATGCTGGAGCACGGTCAACGGGTGGTCCCGCAGCAGTCCGGCCAGTTGAGGAAACCGGTCCGTGATCGTGTGGAACAGGGTGTGAAATCGCTCAGCTTGCCGGGTTTTTCCCAGGAAAGATACCACATCGGCCAGAGTGGAAAATATCACCGCTCTGGGAATCCGGTTTTTTCCCAAACTCCGGTGGGTGAATGCATGCCATTCAATGTCAAATCCGGGCCGTCCCGGGGATGTTTCATGGGAGACCCAGTGGGCCACCCAGTCACGGGCCGCGGCAAAGTCATGGGTCAGTTCCCGGGCCGTGGGATGTTTCAGCGGGATGCGCAGAGGCATGAATTCTTCGGGCGTCACCCTCTGGGCGAGAAATACCCCTTTGCGCCATTTTTTCTCCAGCCGGTCCTTGAGATCCTGGATCCGGGTCCAGGCAGCGGTCACGTGTCACTCCTTTCTCTGCGGTCCCGGTATTCTGTCACGCTCATGTTGCGCAGCAGCGATTCTGTGCCGTCCGGGCAGTACACCAGTCCCACGGACGATACATAGGGCTCGATGATGTGAATTTTTTGCAGCGGTGTCACGATGAGCAGCTGGAGGTTGAGTTTTTTGAACAGTTCCAGGCTGTACCGGGTGGAGTCGTCGGATCCCCGGCCAAATGCCTCGTCAATGGCCACAAACCGGAAAGTGCGGGATTTGATCGCCCCCCATTCCAGGCCGAACTGGTAGGCCAGACTGGCCGCCAGAACGGTGTAGGCCAGTTTTTCCTTCTGCCCGCCGGACTTGCCCCCGGAATCGGTGTAATGCTCATATTCCGTGTGATCCGATTTCCAGCGCTCCGAGGCGGCAAACACGAACCAGTTGCGCACATCCGTGACTTTTTTGGTCCAGCGCCGGTCCAGGTCCATCATCCCCTCTCTGCCCCGGAACCGTTCGATCACGCGGCTTACCTGCAGGAATTTGGCTTCAGAATAATGATCTGTTTCAGACCCGGTCAACGCCCCTTCGGTGCAGGCCCGCAGCTGCTGGCCAAAATCCCGGATCTCCATGTCCGGCGTGAGTTCCGCCTCCAGCACGATGTACCGGCCCGGGTTGTACTCAATGTCGGATAACGACCGGTTGATGCGCTCGATCCGCTCTTTGATGGTCTCTTTTTCCCGCAGCAGCTGGGACTGGAAATTGGCCACCTCCCGGATGGTGTTTTCATTGAGCAGTTCCTTGAATCGTTTCTCAAATTCCGGCAGGTTGTCCGAGCGCAGCTGATCCAGCATGGCCCGGTATTCTTCACCCGATGCCACGGCATCATCCACCTCCCGGGTTTCCAGGGGAAAATCCCTGCGGTACCCGTGCATGGCCCTGATGATCCGGGCCGCCAGGGTGGCGATGCGTTTGTCCAGTTTGTTGATGCGGCTCTGGAGAAGCTCCCGCATCTCTCTTTCCTTGTTGCTGCAGGATTCAATGGTCAGGGTGTGGGCGGGCAGCTCGTTTATGCGCAGAGATTCCAGGTGCCGGTACAATGCAGTGGCCTGGTCAGGGGCCATGGCGGCCCAGCCGGCCAGATCCTGTTCACAGGTGTCTGCCATGCGCCGGGTCTGGTTTTGTTTTTCCCGGTTTCCGGCCAGGTTGTCCCGGGCCTGTTTCATGGCTTGTTCCGTGTCATTCATTTGTTTTTCCAGGGTCTCCAGCTGCTTGCCTAAGGTCTGGAGGATATCGGACCGGGTCTCCAGTTCCTGTTTTTCCGCTTCCAGGTGCAGGATCGCTTCGGCTGCCGTGTGCCAGTCCAGGTCGGAAAAGTCCTGGAATTCTCCCAGGCGGATCAGGTTGGACAGCTGTTCTTCGAAGGAGTTCTGACGGGATTCCAGCCGGGATATGTCATTGCCGGTGGTCTGCATCTGTTCTTCCAGGTGCCGGTGCTGTTGTTTCAATGTGCGGATTTTGGCCTCATTGGTCCACCCCAGCACATAATTGGACCGGTCTGTGAGATCTTTGCGGTCATCTTTTTCGTGGCGCTGTCCCCCGGACTTGATCTGGCCTTTTTCCGTCATGGCCCAGGGTTCCTGTTGGAACCGTTGCATATCCGTGCAGCAGGCATAGTTGAACCGTGTGGCCAGTTCCTGTTCCAGCCAGTCGTAACATTTGTTGTCCGGCTTGATGGCCAGTTTTTTCACCAGGGAATCCGGATGAAGGTCAACGGATTTTTTTTGGGGGGTCGGTCTCACCAGGTAATACACGAGCCTTGCCTGCAGAAAGGTGTTATTCACCCAGGCGGCCACAGCTCGGTAATGGGATTCCGGCACCAGCAGGGACAGGGCAAAATTGTGCAGCAGCCGTTCAGCGGCCCCTTCCCAGGGAGCATCATCTTCTCTGACCTGGATCAGTTCACCGGCAAAGGGTAGGTTGGTTTCATCCATGTCAAGATAGCGGCACAATGTCTGCCGGATACTGATTTGCCGGGCGTGGATGTTGCTTTTGCGGGCGGACAGGGAGGCCAGTTCTTTTGTCAGCTCGTCATGGTCTGTTTTGAGATCCCGGAACGTCATGGAAAGCTCGGTGCGCCGGTTGAGAAGATCCGCTTGTTTTTTTCTCAAGGTCTGCTGCCGGTCCTGAATGGCGGCGGCGTTGTCATCAAAATCCGTCCGGGTGTGTATGGGTTTGAATGACAGATCCTGTGCCAGATCTGCATACCGCTGGGCCTGGGCCTGGCGCTTGTGTTTCTGGTCGGTGAGCCGTTTGATATCGGCCCGGAGCCTTTCCAGGCGGTCGCCGCCATTTTCGGCAATGGCCTGCCGGATGTCATCCCGCCGGGCCATCTGTTCTTTGGTTTCGCTCTCCAGGGCCTGGGCTTCCCGTGTCAGGCGGGTCTGTTTGTCAGTTAAATGGGCCATCCGTTTTTTGAGCAGTTTTTTCTTGTGCACGGCAAAAAACGGGGCCAATGCGTCCCGGCATTCCCGCAGCTGTTCCGCCTCGTTTCCCAGCTGGGTGTGGGTCTCACAGTCCGTCACCAGGGGGGTCAACCGCTCGATCTGCTGTTTGGCCTTGAGCACGGCGGCATGGGCACGGTTCAGGTCGTCAAAATGATGCAGCAGGGCATTGATGCGCGGGGTGACATCAAAGGGTTCCAGCATGTGTTCCCTGACAAAGTCGGTGAGGTTGCCCACGGATTTCATGGACACGGTCTGGTGAAACAGGGCCAGAGCCTGTTCGTTGTCAATGCCGAACCGCCTGCGGAACGCGGCCCCGTATTTGGGAAAGGTGTCGAACACGGCCACATCTTTCATTTTTTTCAGCCGTTTTTTCAGCTGTCCGATGTCCGTGCCGAACCCGCTGAAATGCCCGGTAATGGACAAAGCCTGGTCTGCCACGACATAGAACCGTTCCGGCGGGGCCTGGGCCTCTTTGATCCAGAACACCTGGGCCAGGGTGACTTCCTGGAGATATCCTTCGTTTTTGAACACCCCCAGGATCACGGAAAAACTGTTGTGATCCCGCAGGGATACCGATTTTGCCGCATGCCCCGTGGCACTGCGTTCTGATTTGTAATATCCCAGGACATAGGACCGCAGGCTGCGTTCTTTGGTGTCAGCCCCGGCCGCCTTGTTGTAAGCCACCCGGTGGGCCGGCACCACCAGGGTGGTCACCGCATCCACCAGGGTGGATTTGCCGGACCCGATATCCCCGGTGAGCAGGCTGTTGCGGCTGTCCAGATCCAGTCGCCATACCTGTTTGTGAAAGGTACCCCAGTTGAAGACTTCCAGGGTGTGAAGCCGGAACCCGGCCAGGGCGTCGTCCGATGCAAAGTCCAAAAGCTGCTGTTCCATCAGTCACCGCCCCGGTCCCCGGTGGGGTTTGAATCAATGTCTGCGTCGATGTCACGGTCGCCCGCCGGACCTGGGTCACTGCCGACTGCCGAACCAGTATCGCCGCTGTCTGAGGAATCTGAATCACTGCCGTCCGTCAGATGGTCCTGGTATTGTTTGAGCCGGTCATCCAGTTCACTGAGCCACTGGGCATCCACAAACGCCTTGAGAATGCGGATCACCTCGATTTTGTCTTTTTCGCCCTTCAGCCGCCGGATAAACCCCAAATCCGCAATTTTGTTCAGATGGGTGTTGATCCGGTCCATCATTTTTGCCTCGTTGCCTGATGCCGGCAGAAACACCCGGACCATGTCCGTGATCTCTTCCACGGACAGAATCAAACGGGGATCTTCGCCTGCCGCATCCTGTTCCGCCATTTTTTTGCGCAGAAGCGCAATGATCAGGCTCACCGGATAGGACAGCTGCCGCCTTCCCTTCAGCCGGGGCAGGGGAGCTTCGCCTTCTTCCGGTTCCCGGGTGGCCAGCCAGGCATACCCTTCGGCCGTGTCCAGCATCAAATCCAGGCCCATGACCCGGACATAGTCCCGGACGGCGATCTGGCCCTCTTCCAGAAGGTGCCACAGGGCTGGATCATTATCCTTGAACACCACGCCCTTCATCAATGCCACCAGGGGGCGGGAGATATCAGATGGATAAGGTTGTGTTGCATCCATGGGTGTCACCTGCTGAATATGACGGCGGGGAATGTGGCCTGTCGGGCGGTGCCTGCGGCATCGGTCCATATGGCCTGGTGGGTCAACGCATCGTCAAACCAGGCGTTGTCATCCTCGGCCGCCAGGGTCAGGTAGGTGACCAGCTCGGCCAGGCCCTTTTCCAGGGGATGGTCAAAAAGGATCTGTGCCAGGGTGACCTGGTCTCGGGCCTGCAGGGCGGTGCGGATGCGTTGTTTGAGCGTCAGCCGGTCCACAAACACAATGTCATGCAGCATGTCTGCAGGGATGTCAGACCCGTCCCCCAGCGTGACCGTGTCCGTGATTTTGGGTTTGACCGGGATTTTGAACAGGGGCCGCTCCACGGGCAGGTGAATATCCGGAGATGCCGCATCCATATCCATGATACTTCCCTGGGGCATCTGGCCCCTGAGCTTGACCGCCCGGGCCTCGATCTGCTGGATCACCTGCATGATGCGTTTGTTTTCCAGGAATGCCTGGTCATCCAGGTACCGCCGCAATTGCCCGGACAGCTTGGCCACGGTGCGCTGGGTATGTTCGCCGGCGGACAGCCAGTCATAATGCACCCGCTTGAGGCGCCGGTCCGGAGACAGTGCCTTGACTGCTGCCAGGTCAAACACCTTTTCCAGCATCCCGGTGAGCTCCTCCTGCCGGACCGGGGACATGAGCAGGTCCCAGAACGCGGTAAAGCTTTTGCCCTGGTCAGATTCGGCGATCATGTCCCTTTCTCCGAAAAAATCTGCCAGCAGTTGCGCTTTGCTGCCCTCCCACAGGGTGATCTGTTCCCGGATTTTTCTGTCCAGGCGCCTGAAATTGTACTCCACCTCCCGGAAATCCCCCAGCAGTTCCCGGGCGGTCTGGCTCACCTGGAGGAACCGGTCCCTTACAGCCGTGTCATCCAGCATGTTCATGCGGCCCGAGCGCACCTGGGCCAGCTCGTTTTCAACGGCAGCCTTTCTTTTTTCCAGCTCTTGGATCCGCACCTGCACATCTTTTTCCGTGCCCTCCACCATCTGGCGCAGCAGGTCAAAAATAGTCATCAGGCGCGATTCCGTGCCCACAAAGGGCCGCTGGATCAGGCTTTCCAGCCAGGACAGGGCTTTTTCCGCCGCCGGCATCAGATCATAATGCACCTCATCGGATCCCCGGGGATAGAATTTTCTCAGCCACCCTTTATCCTCGCCGGCCCAGTCATCCAGATAGGCCTGAGCCGACCGGGTAAACGCATCTTCGCCCTGGGTTTCCCTCAGGGTGAACAGCAGGTCTTCCAGGGCGGAAGACAGATCTGCCCGGCTGAGCCGCCGCTGGTTGGGCACAATAAAGGTGTTGTGTAAAAATGCGGCAATGAGCGGGCTGTGATCCGCCATCAGCAGCTTCCAGGCTGGATGGGACTTTTTTAAGGCCAGCAGTGTGTCATAGTCAACATTCATGGGATCAGGTGACCCGTTCGATGATTTTTTTCCAGGTTGTTTTTCCTTATTGACGTTTTGGTGATCCGCTTTTATTTTAAGGTTATAGAAATTTTTCAGTTCAAATTCAATGGGTATGATCAAAGAATCTGGTAAGTTCCGGATTTGATACGTCACGTCAGAAAATTTGAAAAAAGTTATTCATAGCTTACAAAATGAGTTGTTTACAAATCCATATTTCATGATTACCCGCCTTATGAGTGCTTGATTGTTGTGTTGTAACTTTTCTGTAACCGGCTGGTGATATGGAGTCTATCCAGGATAAAGACAGGAAGAATAGTTAAAATCTTAATCGCCAGGGAGGTAAATTTTTATGAAACTCAACCGAAGAGACTTTATGAAAATTTCCGGGGTCACCGCAGCCGGTATTGCTGTCAGCGGTCTGGGCTTTGACCTGAAACCGGTCAAAGCCCACGCCGGCCTTTTGAAGACCCAGTATGCCAAAGAAACCACCACCATCTGCTGCTATTGTGCGGTGGGATGCGGTGCCATCGTTCACACCAGCCGGCGCGGGGACGGCCGGGTCATCAACATCGAAGGGGATCCGGATCATGTGATCAACCGGGGATCCCTATGTTCCAAAGGATCATCCCTCAAGCAGCTGGTGGAAAATGACCGGCGCCTGACCGAGCCCATGTACCGGGCCCCTTTTTCAGATAAATGGGAAAAAGTCTCCTGGGAATGGGCATTGTCCACCATTGCCCAGCGGGTGAAAAAAACCCGGGACAACAGTTTTGAAAAAATCAATGCCGCCAGACAGGTGGTCAACCGCACCACCCGGATCGCTTCCATCGGGTCTGCGGCCATGGATAATGAAGAATGCTGGATCTATCAGGCCCTGATGCGGTCTTTGGGGCTGGTTTACATCGAACATCAGGCCAGGATCTGACACAGCGCAACTGTAGCGGCTCTGGCAGAGTCGTTTGGACGTGGCGCCATGACCAATCACTGGATCGATCTGAAAAATTCAGACTGTATTCTCATCATGGGAAGCAATGCAGCGGAAAACCATCCCATTTCCTTTAAATATGTCACCCAGGCCATGGAAAACGGGGCCACGTTGATTAATGTGGATCCCCGGTTTACCCGCACTTCCGCCAGGGCGGACATCTACACCGCCTTGAGATCCGGAACCGATATCGCGTTTTTAGGCGGCATGATCAAGTATATTCTGGACAACCATCTGTACAATCACGAATATACAGCTGAATACACCAATGCCGGCTTTATTGTGGGAAAAGCCTTCGGGTTCAATGACGGTCTTTTTTCCGGGTACAGGAAAAATGACGACGAGGGGCCGTCCACGGGCAGCTATGACAAGTCCACCTGGGCCTTTGAAATGGATGCAAATGGGGTGCCGAAAATCGATCGGGCATTGAAACACGACCGATGTGTGTTTCAGCTGATGAAAAAACATTATGAGCGGTATGACCTGGAGACGGTGTCCAGGATCACCGGGACTTCAAAACAGGATCTGCTCACGGTTTATAAAACCTACAGTGCCACCGGAAAAAAAGGCCAGGCCGGTACCATCATGTATGCCATGGGCTGGACCCAGCATACCGTGGGCACCCAGATGATCCGCACCATGGCCATGATCCAGCTGATGCTCGGAAACATGGGCATTGCCGGAGGCGGTGTGAACGCGCTCCGCGGAGAATCCAATGTCCAGGGATCCACGGACCACTGCCTGCTGTGGCATATCTGGCCCGGGTATCTGAAAACTCCCAGATCGTCCAATGACAGCCTGGATGCTTACAACCAGGCATATACGCCCGTGAGCAATGATCCTTTAAGCGCCAACTGGTGGCAGAACTATCCCAAGTATTCGGTGAGCCTGCTCAAGGCGTTTTTTGGCGATGCCGCCACCAAAAACAATCGGTTCGGGTACAACTGGCTGCCCAAAGTGGATGATGGGGAAGTCTATTCCTGGTTTGACCTGTTTGATGCCATGTACAAGGACAATATCAAAGGATTTTTTGCCTGGGGTCAGAACCCGGCCTGTTCCGGATCCAATGCGTCCAAAATCAGGGAGGCCTTGGGCAAACTGGACTGGATGGTCAATACCAATATCTTTGACAATGAAACCGGTTCCTTCTGGAAAGGACCGGGCATGGACCCCTCCAAGATCGGCACGGAAGTGTTCCTGCTGCCGGCAGCGGTTTCCGTGGAAAAAGAAGGGAGTATCACCAATTCCGGCCGGTGGATGCAATGGCGGTATCAGGGTCCCAAGCCCCTTGGCAATTCAATGCCGGACGGTGATATCATCATGCGACTGGGCCATAAAATAAAGGATCTGTACCAATCTTCCGGTGTGTTTGCCGATCCCATCATCAACCTGAAGTGGGATTATGAGACCCATGGGGATTTTGATGCCCACAAAGCAGCCAAAGCCATCAACGGGACCTTTACTCAAGATACCACCATCAAGGACAAGGTCTACAAAAAAGGGACTCTGGTGCCCAGTTTCGCCTTTTTGCAGGCAGACGGGTCCACGGCTTCCGGCAACTGGCTCTACTGCAACTCCTATACGGAAAAAGGCAACATGGCAGCCCGCCGAAGCGACAAGGACGCGCCCAACAATATCGGGCTGTATCCCGAATTCGCATGGTGCTGGCCCGTGAACCGGCGGATCATCTATAACCGGGCTTCCGTTGATCTCAAGGGACAGCCCTGGGATGAAAAAGACTGGGTGATCCGGTACGAAGGAGAAGTGGACGACGGTAAATATGTGTCCGGCAAATGGGTGGGCGATGTGCCCGACGGCGGGTGGTTTCCCATGCAGAATCCGGACGGCACCCGGCGGACGGATTCCCGACATCCGTTTATCATGCGCAAACACGGTCATGGGCAGATCTTCGGCCCGGGCCGGGCTGACGGGCCGTTTCCTGAGCATTATGAACCCCTGGAATGTCCCGTGGAAAAAAATTATCTGTCTTCGGTCATGGTCAACCCTACGGCCGTGGTATACAATACCAAAGCCGATGGCCATGCCACCTGCGATCCCCGGTTTCCGTTCGTGGGTACCACCTACCGGGTGAGCGAACACTGGCAGACCGGGTTGATGACCCGTCCCCAGGAATGGCTGATGGAACTGCAACCCAACATGTTTGTTGAGATGTCCGAAGAACTGGCCAAGCTCAGGGGAATCCAGAATGGCGAGCGGGTCAAGGTGGCCAGCATGCGCGGTGCACTGGAAGCCACGGCCATCGTCACCAAACGGTTCAAACCGTTTCAGATCGGTCCCGCCACGGTTCATCAGGTGGGCATTCCCTGGCATTTTGGCTGGCGCTGGCCGGAAACCGGCACAGAGGAAACCGCCAATCTTCTGACACCTCCGGCCGGGGACCCCAATACCCGGATTCCTGAAACCAAGGCCTTTATGGTCAATGTAACAAAGCTTTAAGGAGGTGATCTCATCATGACGAAAGCAATACTTATCGATACCACTTTGTGTACAGCCTGCCGGGCCTGCCAGGTTGCCTGTAAACAATGGCACGACCTGCCTGCTGAAAAAACGACCAATCTGGGCAGTTTCCAGAATCCTCAGGATTTGAGCGACCGCACATACAAGCTGGTCCGCATGACGGAAACCGTCATTGACAACCGGCTGCAGTGGCTGTTTTTTCCGGATCAGTGCCGCCATTGCCTGGATGCGCCCTGTTTGAGTATGGCGGTGGATAAAAGCGCCATTTACCGGGATGACATGACAGGTGCCATCCTGTATACCCAAAACACCCGGCATCTGGATCCGGAAGAAATTAATGTCTCCTGCCCCTATGATATTCCCCGGGCCGGCAGTGACGGCACTATTGCCAAGTGCGATTTTTGCAATGACCGGATTCATAACGGATTGAAGCCGGCCTGTGTGACGGCCTGTCCCACCGGCGCCATGCAGTTCGGCGATCGGGAGGATATTCTGTCCATGGCGGATGACCGCCTGAAACGGGTCAGAAAAAAATTTCCAGGTGCCCGTCTGCTGAATCCGGATGAAGTCAGTGTGATATATCTGGTGGCATTTGATCCGTCATTATATTCAGATTATGCTGTGGCACAGGCACATCAGGGCCGGGGTGGTATCAGCCGTTCGGTGGCCGTGCGTAAGATGATGGGACCCATCGCACGGATGATGCACATCGGATGATTTTACCCGCACATATATGATCATCAAACTGATCGGCTGCCCGGAATTCATATTTCCGGGCAGCGGTATCAGTAAAGGAAAAAAAATGGCACCCGATACCCCTATGGAAAACAGCAGAGATCAAATACTGAAAAAACGGCCGGCGTATACGGACATTTTGAATTTTTATGTCCAGGTCTTTCAGGCCCAGGAAGAAAACCGACAACAGATTCTCATGGCCCCCATATCCATTGATCCGTCCCTGGTGGAAAAAAAACTGCGTCATGACATGCCTTTAATCGATTCCAAAGAATTTAAGATGGATCAAAACGCGGCCGTTCAATTGATGACCACCCTGTGTGACATCACTCAAGATCAGCACAATGCATTGTCCCGGGCAGCGGTTTCTTTGAAGACGGCCATCACGGATTCACGGATCGATCCCGGGCAGATTTTTGATGCATTGCTCAACAGTGATGGTGAAATGCTTTCCTCTTTTTCAGAAACCATCGGCATCCGTTCAGAGCATTTGATCATGTTCACGTATCTGAGTATGGCGCCTTGTGTTGAAACCTGTGCAGAACAGCTGAGCCGTTATCTGGAAAACCGGTCTCATGGAAAGGAGTATTGTCCCATATGCGGCAATCTCCCGGACCTGTTTTTTCTGGATGACAATGGGAAACGGCATCTGAAATGCAGTTTTTGCAGTCACAGCTGGGAAGTGGACCGGATGGGATGCCTGTTTTGTGACAGTAAAGATCCGGAGCTGCACCCGTATTTTTTCAGTCCCGAAGAAAAGGAATACCGGGTGGATGTATGTGACGCGTGCCGGAAATATATCAAGGGGGTGGATACCCGTCATCTGGACCGCCCGTTTGTTCCAAAAATAGAACTGGTTGCCACCCTGCACCTGGATATCAAAGCAAAGGAAGCCGGGTACACCGGTCTGTCAGACGGCATTCCGATCAAGGAGGCGCACGTGTCATGAAACATCCTTGTGTTTATCTGGTAGTGATGGTCAGTTTAATGATGAGCCTGCCGGTGCTGGCTGAAAATGTCAAGGCGCCTGACCTGTCATTCAGCCTGCCGGTCCCGGACAGTGCTGATCATTGCGCATATCTGGGATTGAATGACAGCCGGACTTTCACACTGGATCAGATCAAGGCCGATGTCGTGATTCTTCAGATTTTTTCCATGTATTGCCCCATCTGCCAGCGGGAAGCATCCAAAGTCAACGGGATGTATGAACAGGTAGCAGCCGATCCAAAGATGGGCCGACGAATCCGTTTTATCGGCATCGGGGCCGGGAATTCCGCATTTGAAGTGGATTTTTACAAAAAGACGTACCAGGTCCCGTTTCCGCTTTTTGCCGATGAAGACTTTGTTATTCATAAACAGCTCAAGGAGGTGGGCACCCCGCATTTTATCGGATTGGCCATCACCCCGGGCACCCCGAAAGGGTATACCGTATTTTATGCCCGATCCGGAGAAGTGGGGGACCCGGAAGCGTTCATTAACCGGTTGATCGAGTCGTCCGGACTTGATTTTTAAAATACCCTGTCATCTGAATCATACCCAGGACTGTCTTTTTTCAGGGAGGTATCCCATGGCGGCTGTAAAAATGCTCTCAACCCTAAGCCTGTTGATTCTGTTTGGTGTCAACCCCTTGTGGGCATCAGTGTAGACAATATTCCCACGCTGTATGCCTGGACCCGGCAGATGGGGGATCTGTGGTTTGAGGTGGTTTCCGATTTCTGGCCCCATGGTAAAATCAGTGACGCATATGGGGTTCTGCGCAGTGACGGCACGGCAGACCGGGCCATCATCATCATTGACAAGGCCGGTGTGGTCCAATTCACCCATGTGGAAGACATCGATGTCAGGCCGGAACTCGGAATGATCATCCAGGCGCTGGAACAGATTCATTCCCGCCGGAGTCCTTGATTTTTTTCTGCTTGCGGATGCTGTCAAAGAGTTCAACCGTTCGAGAATCAGGCTTGGCATCCATCTCCTTTTCAAGCATGGCGGTGAATGACACATACAGATTCAGGGCTTTCTTGATCCTGCCGCTGTCGGTATAAAGGATCATCAAATTCCGGCACGCACGTTCCATGCAGGGATCAATGGTTAAAACAGCCTGCCAGGTATCAATCGCCAGATCGGTCTGGTCCAGATTTTCATGGATTAAGGCTTTGGCGGACATCATTTCCAGGTATCTGGATCGATACAGGATCCTTTGCCGTTCCACCCAGTCCAGATACGGCTCTTCCGCGAAAAAATCACCCTGGTAGAGGTCAATGGCCTTTTCGTAGATTTCCAATGCCTGTTCAAGCCGGTCTTTGCCGGCCAGCCGGTCCGCTGCTTTTCCCATGCCCATGAATTCTCTGGCATCGATGGATACGATTTCCATATCAAAGGATATCCGGGATGCTTTCTGAAAAACATAACTGCATCCAAAGCGTTTCTCGATATCTTTTTCCAGTACTTTTCTTAAGCGGTGCAGGGTGATCTTGAAATTTTTCTCTCCGGATTCAGACGATGCCTCCGGCCATAGATCATGGATCAGAATCTCTTTGGGCACATCTGTGCCACCATGACGGACCAGCGCTTTGAGCAGCATCAGCGGTTTGGTGCCTTCAAACTCTCTGGCATCGATCAGCCGGGTGCCGATCCGAATGACAAAACGGCCGAATGTCCGGATATGCAGCCGGGGCAATACCCGTTTGTAAACCGGGGCCAGCCGGGCCGCCAGATCTGTTTGTTCCTTTTTCCCGGCCGCCTGGATTCTTTCTGCCAAAGCCTGGTCAAGACCTGCCGTGTCAAGGGCATTCACCATGGATTTGACGTGGTCGATTTCCGGGAAACACCGGGGAAAATGATCTGTTTCCATCAAGGCCATGAGTGCCGTGATCAGCATTGGTCCTTTGATGAGCGGCAGACTCCGGTATCCTTCTTTTTCGGATTTTAACAATCCTTTTTCAAAAAAAGAAAGGGCCTCTTTTTTCCGGGAAAGCCCCCAGAAACAGATGCCCGCGGCAATCAATGTTTCACATAAGCTCAGCCCGGACCCTGTTTTTTCAAAATAATCCGCTGCCGGAAGCAGATGATCCAAAGCCTGATCATATTGCTCCCCGGACAAAAGGATGATCCCTGCCAGCTGGCGGGTCAGAAAGTAATGGATATCCCCTTTTTTTGCCGGGTCGAACGCTTGCAGCGATGCGTTGACATGACCCAGAGCATTGGGAAAATCGTTGATCAGAAAACAGGTCAGCGCTTGAATCCGGCAGGAGATCCCCTGATAAAAGGTGTTCCCCTCAAGAATGGAAAAATCGTTCAAATGGTCCGCCATGTGGGCGGCATCTGCAAACCGGCCGGAACAGGCAAACAACAGGGCTTTTTCTTGCACCAGAACCGGATACAGAAAAATCAGTCCGAAGGTGTCAATCTCTTCCTCACACCGGTCCAGCAAAGATTCCGCCTGGTCAAACTGCTGGTTTTTCAAAAACAAATCAATGTCTACAATGTGTTTCAATACCCGGTATTCCGGGCTCTGTCGTTTCCGGTCCATCTGAAGGATCCGGGCAAGCAGTTTTCGGGCATTATCGAAATCACCGGCCCGGACATATCCTAGGGCCAGGGTGATGGAAATGTTGAACATCAGGCCGGGTTCATTGATCTGACGGGCCAGAAGCCGGGCGGTTTTACAGGCAGAAATGCCTTTAGTGAAATTGCCGGACCCGGCAATATATCCCAATCCGATTTTTTGCAGCAGCAACCCCCTGGCCCATGGAAACTGTTTTGTTTTTCCGGTACCGGTTAAAAGGGACTCTCCTTTATGGATCCAGTTTTCAATGGCAGCAGAGGATTTTCTGACAAATACGGCCGCCTCGATTAAAAATCCGGATGACAACAGCATGCCCCGGAGATCATCGATTTGCCTGAACAGAGAAAATGCGGTTTCAAATCGGTCAATGTTTTTTCGTCCCCCTTTGATCCGGTGGGGGATGATGGAGAAAAACGTCAGCCAGGGGTCTGTTGCCACTTGTTTTCCAGGCAGCCGGCTGATCCATTTTTCTAGACTGGACAGGTTTTCCCGAATCAGGTAGTCCGGTCCTTTGATGCGAATGATTTGGGCCATCTGGTCGGTGTCTCCGGCCAGGTCAAAGCATTTGAGGGCTGCTTCATGACGTCGGTTCTCCCACAATGCCCGGGCAACCTTGCGGTAAATTTTTTGAATCTGTTCATGGGAATAGGTCCGGGCCATCTGCTGGGACAAAAAATTTCTGAACAGGCGATGGTACCGGAATTCATATTTTCCTTGGCTGTCATGGATCCGCTGGATAAACAGGTTCCGTCTTTCAAGCCGGTTCAGTATTGACAGAGCGGTCTGAGGGTCAAACAGAATTTGTGTGGTGGCTGTGTCTATGGTCTCCGGCACAGCAGTGATCATCAGGAACTGTTTGATGTCATCAGGCAGGCGGTTGTAAATTTCCTGGGAAAAATAGGTAAATGTTTCTTCAGACAAATGCCGGGGAATGTCGTCTAAAAAAAGGTTGGTCTGATTGAGAGATTCTTTGACCAGGGTCAATCCGCCGATCCAGCCATTGGTCATTTCATGAAGGCGGGTGATCTGGGAAAGGTCAAGCTCCGGTCGGCTGGAAAACAGCTGCCTGGTTTCATCCAGGGTAAACGACAAGTCCTGATTTTCAATAATACAGATCTGCCGGGACATTTTCAGCGCTGCGATGTTGCATTCCGGAATGGTCCGTGACAGGACAAACCGTTTCAGACAATCATTGGGGATCGTCAGTAAGCGGAAAACCAGATCAACCCCTGGACTAGTGTCATTGAGCTGTTCCAGATCATCCAGCACCAGTGCCGCCGGAGTGGTTAACCGGTCAAAAAGATCCGTCAACGCCCTGACATGCTGTAAAAGCCGCCGGCCTGCCCCCAAAATCGTACTGCCGGTATGCAGCGGTTCCTGATGATCGGTTGTTTCGTCTATTTTGTTGAATGATTCAACAATCCGGTCAAACAGTTTTTCACCGTCATTGTCATCTTCGGTCAGATGAATCCAGATGACCGGAATACTTTTTTCAGCCAGATAAGAGGCGACAAGGGTGGTCTTTCCCTGGGCCGCCTGGCCCGTGATCAAAAAATCAGGTTTATGAAACTGGCTGTCCAGAAGTTCGAACAAACGGCTGCGTCTGAGTACATCACTGAAGTATGGCAGATTGGCAGATGGGGTCATGAGACGGTTATCATTCTTCTACCCGGGTTTCCCGGATATCTGCCAGTTTGTCCAGGCCCATCATTTTAAACAGCCGTGAATAGTTGCACGATACATGGGTCAGCAGGACCCGGATATTTTGCCCGCGCATCTGTTGAATCGTGCGGGTCAACGCGGCAAGACCGGACCGGTTGATGGAAAAACTGTCATCAAGCTCAAAGGTCACTGTCTGATTGCTGACTTGAGTTCGGCCAATCTGTTCAGGAAGTATGTTCGGGCCTTGTCCGTCAAACCGGCCGGACAAGGTAAAGACAGGTTCATGACAGCCGGGACAAAGGGTTGCGGAAAAAGGCATGTCAGCCGGCAGTTGACGTCTTTTTTCCGCCCGGGTAAGGGCCGCATCCAGTGCCTGACGATCCACGGGCTTGTTGATGAAATCCGAGGCATCCAGGTCCAGGGCTTCCATGGCTTTTTCCAGATCCCCATGGCCGGTGATCACGATAATCTGGGAAGAGGTCCCCAGCGCTTTAATTTTACGCAACACGGTCAACCCGTCCATGCCCGGCATTTTAATGTCTGTGAACACAATGTCCGGACTGTGTGCTTTGAAAAGCGCAAGCCCTTCCAATCCGCTTTGGGCCGTAAACACGTCATAGCCATAGGCTGCCAGAAAAAGCCGGAACATGGACAGGGTGGGTTTTTCATCATCGATCACAAGCACTTTGGTCATGGTGTGTTTAACTCCTTTGAATCGTGAGGCCTTTGTGTTCAGGGAAAAGGATTCTGAAAACCGTTCCTTTTCCGGGCCGGCTGGATAAAGAAATGGTACCGTTATAGTCTTTGACAATCCCTTTGATAATGGGCAGGCCGAGCCCGAGTCCTTCCCCCATGGGTTTGGTCGTATAAAAAGATTCAAATATGGACTCGGTCATATCCGGATCGATACCGGCGCCGTTATCTTCAATATCGATGCCGACCTGATGGTTCATGGAAAAGGTTTGAATGACAATTTTTCCCGGATTTGTGACGTTCAGGGTCTCAATCCGTTCATTGATGGCATCCCGGGCATTGGTGATCAGGTTGAACAACACCTGTTCCAGCCGGTTGTGGTGGGCCAGGATGGGCGCAATGGTTTTATCCAGTTTCAGGACCAGATCAATATTCTGAAGGGTGATCTGGCGCCCGATGATCTTGTGCACGGAAAGAATACAGGTGTTGACGTTGACCCGTTCCCTGGAAAAGTCCACTTTTCGTGAAAAATTTTTCAGCCGGCTGACAATATCAGCGGCCCGGGTGACCTGGTCGCTGATCTCGGTGAGGACCATGGTCAGGTCTTCCGGTTGTACGGCCTGTTTTCTTTCATGCATCAGACACAGGTATTCGCTGCCCATTTTAATGGCATTGAGCGGCTGGTTGATTTCGTGGGCAATGCCGGCGGACATTTTTTCCAGGTTGGCCATTTTGCTGGCCTGAATGAGTTGAGAATCTTTTTCCACCAGTTCG
Source organism: Desulfotignum sp. (assembly GCA_021737695.1). Classification (GTDB taxonomy): domain Bacteria; phylum Desulfobacterota; class Desulfobacteria; order Desulfobacterales; family Desulfobacteraceae; genus Desulfotignum. The sequence continues at coordinate 66,423 of JAIPDL010000006.1, forward strand.
GTGATATCCGTAGTGCCGACGATGATCACATCCTCTTTTCCATACGCTGCCGGGCTGGTATGGATGTTTACAAACACGGGTGCCCCGTTTTTTTTGAAAAATCTGACCTTGGAACGGTGTGCCCCGGTTTCAAGATCAAACGGCTCGCCTTCCACAGATGCCATATCCAGTTCACCCAGATCAAACAGGGTCATTTCCATCAGTTCCTGACGCGTATATTCAAACAGTTCCGTGGCATTGGGATTGGCATCCAAAATATCAAAACCGGTTTTGTCCACCACAAAGATGGGGTTGGGACCGCTTTTGAAAAGCGACCGGTATTTTTTCTGGGAATCTTTCAGGCTGCGGGTGGAATCTCTCA
>JAIPDL010000007.1 GCA_021737695.1 Desulfotignum sp.
TTGCAACTATTCTTGATTCTCACAAACATCAAAGATACTCAAGGTATCTGTAATAATTCACTCCATATTATGTTTCACAATTTCCTTGGAAGTCCAGACTTTAAACCCTCGACTATCCACGATGAATCATGAAAGCCTTATCAATGAAACGTCTGCGTGTCAATTAGAAAAAACATTTGATGTCTGGCTTTCGAGCATCGACTGGGCAGACATTGTCAGTCAGCCATCAAAAATCATTCATTCATAAAAATTGTGCCTGTATCAACGGAAAATATCGGAAATGCTATATATGGCATTTCCGATATTTTCAACCAGGGGGCGAAAAATCGGGAGTCCCGTGATCCCGGAAACATCTACAGGTTAATATACGTGGATGTTTTGTGCGCGTGAAAATAATTGACAAAGCGAATCAAATGGTTTAACCATTAAGGCCCATGGGTGACGGGTTTTCCGGAGTCGTGTCATACGTGACCATGTGTGGGGCAAGCAGATAATCACAATGCCGTTGACAAATGAAAACCGGGATGTGTTCAACAGGGTTTGATTCATTTATTTGAGATACCAGGATTTTTTATGTTTAAACGCGCCAAACAGAGTCGGGTCTTTCAGGATGTGGTCGACCAGATACAAGAGGCCATTCTGACCAAAAAACTGGCCCCTGGCACCCGGCTGCCTGCGGAGCGGGACCTCAAGGAGATGTTCAACACTAGCCGGGGGACCCTGAGAGAAGCGCTGCGGGTCCTGGAACAGAAAGGTCTGATTGAGATCAAGCTGGGGGTCAGCGGCGGCGCCATTGTCAAGCAGATTGACACGGATCCTCTCATGGAATCTCTGGCATTGCTGATCCAGTCCGGTGAAGTATCTCTGGAACATCTGTCCGAATTCCGGATCAAAATAGAAGGCAGCCTGGTGGAACTGGCCACGGAACGGGCCACCCCAAAAGACATTGAAGAACTGGAGCGGATGCAGGCCCGGGCCAGGCATTGTTATGACATCCAGGACTGGGAAAGTTTCCTGAAAACCGATGAAGCCATGCACACCTATATCGGCACCATGACCCGGAATCCCGTGTTCCAGTTTGTCCAGAAAAGTATTCATGACAACATTCACCGGTATTACCAGGATTTTCTTCCCATGAACCGGGAGCGGACCCTGGAAAACCTCCAGGACTTTGACAAAATTATTGCCGCCATGAAAGCAAAGGACGGTGTAGCCGCATCCGCCACCATCACAGACCATGTGCAGCGGTTCCATGACAAAATGACAGGAAAGCGTCCCTGAAATATTTTCCCTTTATTTAGCTCTTGAAAAAAACCAGGGAAGGCCGTACACTCGTTCCGGTCAATAGTTGATTATTTTTTTAATCAGATTTTTTCAGGAGAGGTGAATGGAAACCCCGATCAACCGTGAAATTGTCAAACAAGAAATTGATAAAATGGGCCTGGAGTCCGTGGGAATGGCCTCCATCCGGGAACTAAACCGGATCGTGAACAACATTGAAACTGCCACAGGCGACACCTTCATCCGCATGGAAATGGGGGTTCCGGGCCTGGTACCGCCGCAGATCGCCGTGGATGCAGAAATTGACGCCCTCAAACAGGGGGTGGGCGCCAAATATCCGCCGTTTGACGGGATCCCCCAGCTGAAAACCGAAATCTCCGCGTTTGTGAAAAACTTTGTGGATATAGAGATTCCGGCGGAGTCCTGCTTTCCCACGGTAGGCTCCATGCAGGGCTGCTACATGGCCATGATGTGCTGCAGTCGGCGGATCAAGGAAAAACAAAAAATCTTGTTCATTGATCCGGGATTTCCGGTGAACAAGCTTCAGGCAAAGGTTCTGGGGCTGCCAATTGCCCATTTTGATGTCTATGAATACCGAGGCGACAAGCTGGGGCCCAAACTGGAATCATTTCTGGAACAAGGGGATGTGGCTGCCATCATGTATTCCAACCCCAACAACCCGGCCTGGATCTGCTTTACAGAAAAAGAGCTCGAAACCATCGGCTCCCTGGCCACCCAACATGACTGCATTGTCATGGAAGACCTGGCCTATTTTGGTATGGATTTCCGCACAGATTATTCCATACCTGGCCAGCCCCCGTTCATTCCGTCCGTGGCCAAGTTCACCGACAATTACATTCTTTTGATCTCCAGTTCCAAATCTTTTTCCATGGCCGGCCAGCGCATCGGCATGTCCGCGATTCCGGAAAAACTTTTCCATTCCACGGGCAACAATCTCAAACCCTTTTTCGGCAGCGACCGGTTCGGATATGCCTATATTTTCGGGGCCATGTATGCGTTAAGCTCCGGGGTGTCCCACTCCAACCAGTACGGGCTGTTAGGCCTGCTCAAAGCGGTGAACTCCGGGGAATTCAATTTTGTGGATCATGTTAAGGAATACGGGGACCGGGCCGGGGCCATGAAACAGATGTTTACGCAAAACGGATTCAAGATTGTGTATGACATGGATGATGACAAACCCATTGCCGACGGATTTTATTTCACCATCTCCTACCCGGGATTCACGGGCGTGGAACTGGTGGAGGAACTGCTTTATTACGGCATCAGCGCCATCTCCTTGAGCACCACGGGCAGTGATCGCCATGAAGGGTTGCGGGCCTGCGTGTCATTGACCGGAAAAGAGCGGTTCAACGAACTGGCGGACCGTCTGACCCGTTTCCAGACAGACCACCCCGAAGGCAGCAATTTCAAGATAATAAATGCCTGAACAGTCAAGCCCCCCGGGGTACCCCGGGGGGCAGGGCTTCTATTCCTTCTCTTTTTTCTTGAGTTTCCCTGCCATCTGGTGCCGCTTCTGGGCATTTAAAATCGTTTTGCGCAACCGGATGGACACCGGGGTCACCTCCACCATTTCATCGTCTGTGATAAAATGAATGGCTTTTTCCAGAGTCATCTCCCGCACGGGCGTACACACCACATTTTCATCCTTGCCCGAGGCCCGCATATTGGAGAGTTTTTTCTCTTTGCAGGGATTGACATCGATATCCGAGGCCCGGTTGTGCTCACCGATTACCATACCTTCATACACGGGGGTGCCGGGCACAATGAACAGCTGTCCTCGGGGTTCCAGATTGAACAGGGCATAAGGCACAGCCGAGCCTTGCCGGTCCGAAACCAGAGACCCGTTGAAACGCACGGGAAATTCTCCCCGGAACGGCTCGTATCCGGCCAGATAGGAATTCATGATCCCGGTGCCCCTTGTATCGGTGAGAAATTCGTCCCGGTAACCGATCAGGGAACGGGACGGGATGGAAAACTCGATGCGGACCCTTCCTTTGCCGTTGTTCACCAGATTGGTCATTTTGCCTTTGCGGATGGACAGTTTTTCCGTCACCACCCCCATGAAATCCTCTTCACAGTCCACAAACAGATGTTCAATCGGTTCCAGTGTCTCCCCCTGACCCTGCTTATAAATCACCCTGGGCCGGCTCACACAAAGCTCAAACCCTTCCCGGCGCATGGTTTCGATCAAAATGGCCAGCTGCAGCTCACCTCTGCCCTTGACCACAAAACTTTCATCCGTGGTGCTGTCTTCCACCTCGATGGCTACATTTTTCAGGGTTTCCTTGAGCAGGCGTTCCCGGATTTTCCTGGACTGGACATATTTGCCTTCTCTGCCGGCAAACGGCGAATTGGTAATGGCAAACTGCATGAACACCGTGGGCTCGTCCACTGTGATCCTGGGCAGGGCACAAGGGGCCTGGCGGGTACAAATGGTATCTCCGATCCTGACATCCTCGATACCGGACAGCACCACAATATCACCGGGATCGGCCCGGTCCACCGGCACCAGGGTCATGCCTTTGTAGGATTGCAACTTGGTCACTTTCAACAGAATCTGGTGGTCATTTTCTCCCAGACACACCAATGATTCATTGGACGCGGCAGATCCGTTGAACACCTTGCCGATGGCCAGACGTCCCAGATAGTCGGAATACCCGAGATCAGACACCAGCATCTGAAACGGGGCTTCCGGATCATAGGACGGAGGAGGCATCTCTTTGACAATGGTATCAAACAGATCATGCAGGTGGGGCACATCCGCATCCAGTTCCCGTTTGACGATCCCGTCCCGGCCAATGGCATAAAAATAAATAAAGTCCAGCTGATCCTCGGTAGCCTCCAGATCGATAAACAGATCATACACCATGTCCAGCACTTCATCGGGCCGGGCATCTTTTCGGTCGATCTTGTTGATGATCACCATGACCGGCAGCCTTGCCTCAAACGTTTTTTTCAAAACAAAGCGGGTCTGGGGCAACGGGCCTTCCGATGCATCCACCAGAAGAATGGCACTGTCCGCCATGGACAGGGCCCGTTCCACTTCCCCACCGAAATCCGCATGGCCCGGGGTATCGATAATATTGATTTTCACATCTTTCCACACCACGGAACAGTTCTTGGCGGCAATGGTAATGCCCCGCTCCCGCTCAAGATCCATGCTGTCCATGAGGCGTTCATCCACCTGCTGTCCTTCCCTGAAAATACCGCTCTGACGGAACATGGCATCCACCAGGGTGGTCTTTCCATGGTCCACATGGGCGATGATGGCGATATTGCGCAATTTGTCGTTGGTCTGGGTCTGTTTTTTCATTGATGTCTCTTTTATTTAATCACAACTTGCAGATGGATGGTTTTAAAAAATTATCTGGACACCCGGGTGGTGCCGTCGGCAGCGGTGATGATCCGGACCCGGTCTCCCGGGGACACTTCCACATCCGCTTCCTGGACCACCACAATGGTGGTGCCCGTGTCTTTTGTCACAACAATTTCAAGGCCGGGTTTCCGGGTGATCCCTTCTTCCGCCGCAGTCCCGACAGCAGCTCCGGCCAGCGCGCCGATCACGGTTGCCACCGTGCGGCCTGAACCGCCTCCCACCGTACTACCCAGCACCCCGCCGGCAACCCCGCCGGCAGCGGTTCCCACCGGGGTTTTGGTCCCTTCGATGGTGACATGCTTGACCGATTCCACAGTCCCCATCATCACGGTCTGGACCTGACGGGCCTGATCCCTGGAATACACCTCCGACGACCGGCTGGATGCACACCCGCCGGCCAGCATCGCAACAACGGCTGTAAACACGGCAGCACACGCCAGGACATACATTGATTTCATCATATCCCCCTTTTTTGCTTCAAATTTTTCTTCAATCACTGGTGATGATTTTCCAGATACCTGTTATTTTATCACATTTTTACTATTTTTAATCCCTGTGTTGTCATTTTTTTCTTTTCAGGACCGATGAACGCATCTGGAAAAATGAAGAAAGGCAAACACGCCCGTGCCCAGGGCCATGACCAGACCGGACACAGGGAAGGCCAGCCTGAGACTGAAAAAATCCATGGCCAGGCCGGCAGCCATTGATCCGGTGAGCATGCCTAAGCTGTGAGCCACCGTCAATATGGCCATCACCGATCCCATGGCTTTTTTCTGCTCTCCGTTGACCACGGCCAGGGCTGTGATGGCCGGCATGGCAATCCCGCCGCCCACACCGAACAAAGCCACGGCGGCCAGCAGATCGAAAAATGAAGCGGCAAAATAAATCCAGGCCATGCCGGCGGTGGCGATGGCCCCGCCGAAAACGACCATGGCTTGTCGGCTGATGCGATCCGCCAGATATCCCATGGGCAGTTGCAGAATCCCGGATATAAAAACGCCCAGGGTCACCAGAAGCCCGATTCTGGCACCGGACTGACCAAACATCTGAGCTCCGAACAGGGGCAGAAAGCTCCATATAGCGCCGATACACGCGGTATAGGCATACCTGAAAGAAAATAGACCCAATATTTCCTTATCCCTGACCACCAGGGCCCAGGGAATCTGAAGCGCCTGGTGCCCAGACCGAAGCCGTTCCATGGACAAAGGCGGCAGAAGCCATACACACAGCAGCACGCCGATAAAAGACAGCAGTCCCATGCTGACAAACGCGGCATCCATGGACCACATGTCCTGTATCACACCGCCCATGAGCGGGCCCAGACTCATGCTCAGAAACATGGACAGATTGAACAATCCCATGGCATACCCTTCCGATCCCTTCGGGGTGATCTCCCCTACATAAGCCTGAACCACAGGCATGATCATAGCGGATCCGGCCCCCTGAATGAATCGGATAAAGATCAGTCCTTCCACAGTATCTGAAAAAATGAACGCAATAGAAATCAGTGTATAGGAAATCAACCCGAACAAAATAAAGGGTTTTCTTCCTTTTTGATCGGACATACGCCCGAAATAAGGCAGCAGACACACCCGGGAAATGGAAAAAGACCCGAAAATCATGGCCACATAAAATCCGGTGGCACCCAAATCATGGGCATAGATGGGCAGCAGCGGCACCACAATCCCCACGCCCGTGACCGTGGAAAAAATAATGAAAAACAACGTGGCGAAAATGCCTTTGTGGTCGGACGGAATGGCCTGGCTGCCCTTGCGGAAAAGGGTCAACGACAGCCGGACCACAGGGGCACGGATGGTTTCGAAAAGATCCATTCAGTCAGGCCTAATCCAGGCACTCTTTGATCTGACCGATGAACCGGCTCGGCATGGCAAATTCCCCTTTGCGGTAGTTGGCATGGGTCAGGTACAAAAACCGTTCCGCCCGGGTCATGGCCACATACATCAGACGCCGCTCTTCAGCCAGGGCTGCGTCCCCGTCGTCAATGGACCGCCAGTGGGGAAACAGGCGTTCCTCACATCCCACCACAAACACGGTGTCAAATTCCAGGCCTTTGGCGGAATGAATGGTGAGCAGGGCCACCCCGTCGGAATCCGTATCTTCGTCTTCCTTGTCCTCCCGGATCAGGGCCGCTTCTTCCAGATAGGACAGCATGTCCGCCTTGGTTCGGGCCGTGTGAATCAACTGTTCGATATTTTCTTTTTTGGAGATCCACTCCGCTTTGGTCTTGGTTTTCTTTTCAAGATAATCATAATAATCGGTTTGAGCGATCACCTCTTCCATGGCCGGGGCCGGGGCCATGTCCCGGATGGAGTCCAGAATTTCCAGAACCCGGGACAGGTTTTCATGGATCTTGGGGGTCAGAACCCGTTCTTTGACCATGATTCGTGCGGCATCCTGGAGACTGGTGCCGGTGTTGCGCATGGCTGCCATTTTTTTCACCATGGCCGGCCCGATCCCCCGTTTCGGGGTGTTGACCACCCGTTCAAAGGACAGATCGTCATTGGGGAAAAACGCGGCACTCAGATAAGAATTGATATCCAGAATTTCCATGCGCTCGAAAAACCCCTGGGCCCCCATGAGGCGGTAGGGAACCCGGAAGGCCCTGAATATCTTTTCAAAGGGCAAAGAACAGAATTTGGTGCGATACACCACTGCCATGCGGTCATAGGCAATACCCTGGCCCTGGCGGTTCATGGCCTTGATCCGCCGGGCCACCCACTCGGCTTCATGGGCATCGGACAAAAAATCGTAAATTTCCACCACCCCCCCTTTTTTATGGGAAAAGCAGTGTTTGTCCATCTTGTCCGGATTGTAGTCGATGAGGTCATTGGCCACCTGAACGATCTCATTGGCGGACCGGAAATTTTCCTCCAGCCGGAAAATTTCCGCATCCCTGTATTTTTTGGAAAACCGCAGAAAATGGTTGACATTGGATCCTCTGAATCCATATACCGCCTGCCAGTCATCGCCCACGCAGAACAGGTTGCGGTGAGCGCCCAACAAAAGCGAGGTCAGATCCTCCTGAAGATTGTTGGTATCCTGGTATTCATCCACCAGAATATAGGAAAACCTGGACTGATACTCTTTTCGCACATCTTCGTGTTCTTTGAGCAGGTCCCTTGTTTTCAGCAGGATATTGTCAAAGTCCACCCCGTTCATCTGTTTCAGGCGCTCCTCATACTGGTCAAAAATATCGGCCGTGCGGATATTGAAAAACACCGGTTTTCTGTCAAAAAATTGATGGGGATTCCCTGAGTTTTTGGCCCGGGACAAAAAGGACAATATCCGGGAGGCGTATTTTTTGTCAATGTTGTTGGCCACACACAATTCCTTGATCAGCTTGTCCTGCTGATACACGGAAAGCACCTGAACGGGCGGCACATATCCCAGACGCGTGCAGTGCTGCTTGAGCATCATCAGGCAGGCGGAATGAAAGGTTCTCACCCACTGGAACCGGTCCTGGGAAAGACCGGTCATGGCCATGAGCCGGGATTTCATCTCCTGGGCCGCCTTGTTGGTAAAGGTGATGGCCAGGATTTTCCGGGGATCATACCCCTGGTCGATGAGATGAGAAAACTTGGCGGTCAGTGTCCGGGTCTTGCCGGAACCGGCCCCGGCCACAATCAGGGCCGGAGACCCGGTATGGGTCACGGCCTGCTGCTGCTGTAAAGATAATTGCATCAAAATTTACACTTTTTCTGTTGTCTGGGAAATGATCTGTTTCAGGGTGGTTTCAATGTCTTTCTGGATCTCGTCCAGGCGCTGAGAAGTCAGTGCCTCAAACCTGAGCACCAGGGCCGGCTGGGTATTGGAGGCCCGCACCAGACCCCAGCCGTCGGGATACACGGCCCGCATGCCGTCAATATCGATCACTTCCTGCTTTGCCTTGTAATGGGCCGTCATTTGCGCCACTACATCAAACTTGATTTCATCCGGACATTCCACGCGGATTTCAGGGGTAGTAAAGGTTTTGGGCAGATCCTGGATCAGTTCATCCACGCCCTTGCCTGTGGCGGCCAGAATTTCCAGAAGCCGACAGGTGGCGTACAGCGCATCGTCAAATCCGAAATACCGGTCCTTGAAAAACATGTGCCCGCTCATCTCTCCGGCCAGTTCGGCATTTTCTTCTTTCATTTTCTTCTTGATCAAAGAATGACCCGTGCGCCACATGATGGCGTTGCCCCCGTGACGGCGGATATCATCATACATGACCATGGAACACTTGACTTCGGAAATAAAGGTGACACCGGGTTTGCGGGAAAGGATTTCTCTGGCATAAATCACCATGAGCTGGTCCCCATAGATCACTTCACCATTTTTGTCCACCACGCCGATGCGGTCTGCATCCCCGTCATATCCCACCCCCAGATCCAGGTTCTTTTCCTTTACCAGGGCTATGAGATCGGCCAAATTCTTCTTCTGTGTGGGATCTGCCTCGTGGTTGGGAAACCGCCCGTCCGGGCTGCAGAAAAGATCATGCACCTCACACCCCAGCTCCTTTAAAACCGGCAATGCAGTAATGCCGCCGGTGCCGTTGCCCGCATCGATGCCCAAACGAATCGTGGCGGGGATGGTGATGTGGTCTGTCATATATTTTTTATAGGGGGTCAGGACATCCTCTTTGGTGAGGCGGCCGGAACCATTGATATAGGCACCGCGTTCAATGGCTTTCCGGATCTCCTGCAACCCCTGGCTGTGAATGGAATCCTGACCGTTCATGAGTTTGAATCCATTGTATTCCGGCGGGTTATGGCTGGCCGTGATCATGGCGCCCCCGCCCAGGTCCAGGTGCTGAATGGAAAAATAAAGCACCGGTGTCGGGCACATACCGATATCCACCACATCACATCCGGTGGACAACACCCCTTGTATAAACAGATCCGAATACCTGTCAGAGGTCAGGCGGCAGTCCCGGCCCACGGATATTTTTTGTCCGCCCTTCTGGTTCACCAGGGTCCCGAAGGCTTTGCCGATATTTTTCACATCCTCATCCAGGATATCAACACCGGCCACCCCCCGGATATCATATTCTCTGAAAATACCTGATTCCATATATCTCCTCCTTGATAAAATCTCAGATAATCGTTGACAGCACCACCAGGATACCCAATACCCAGCAGTACGGGGCGAACAGATGAAATTTCCCCGCATGCACCAGTTTTATCAGCAGTTTCAATGCGATCAACCCGCTGACAAATGCCGTCAGTGTACCATAAATCACACCGGCGTCAAACTGCACGCCCTGGTCCAACGACGTTAAAACACTGATAAGCTCAGCCCCTAATATGGCCGGAATGGACAACAGAAAGGAAAATTTGGCCGCAGTCTGACGGTCCAGACCGCAAAACATACCGCAGGCAATGGTGGTACCGGCCCTGGAAATACCGGGAATCACGGCCACCCCCTGGCTGACACCGATGATCAAAGACCTTTTCAAATCCAGAGGGGTTCCGGTTTTTTCAGTCCGGTAAAAGCCCCGGGATATCCACAGAATGGTTCCGGTTACCAGAAGCATGGCCCCCACCAGCAGCCCGGATGTAAACAAGACATCCTCAAATTTTTTCAACCCCATGCCGATAAAGGCGGTGGGAACCGATCCCGCCATAATGAACAGGGCCAGTTTTAAATGCGTATCTGATTCAAACGCCACCGGCTGCCGTTTGATTGTCTTTGCCATACCTGACAACACAGACATTACCATGCCCCTGATGTCGGCAAAATACACCAGCACCACGGCCCCCAGTGTTCCCATATGCACACTGATATTGAATGCCAGAGACGATTCCGTGATACCGAAAAAAAGCTGCCCCAGCACCAGGTGACCGGAGCTGCTCACTGGTAAAAATTCGGTCAATCCCTGTAAAATCCCGAGTATGACTGCCTGATATATTTCCATATAACTTGCCATTTCCTTGATTAAAGACATTGAGTGTTAATCTGAGTGGCTGTGAACCAGCACCCTTAAATAGTATTGTTCGCCCGAAATTGCAAGAATTTAGTTGCGCAGGAAAAGGAAGAAAGTGCCTCCCTTTCGAAAAAAAGCCACTCAAATTCAAAAAAAACATAATATTAATTTCAGTTGATTTCACCCAAAATCTTTTGTATGATGCCCGACTAGAAACGAGTCGGTATGCCCCATTGAATTCGATTAAATATCATATAAAGTTAAATGGCTTCACTACCCGTCAACATTAACCCTAATGATCAAAACAAGGAGAAAAAATGAAAAAAACCTGGATTATTCAAAGTTTTTTATCCGTGCTGGCACTGACATTTCTGTTCGGTTGCGCCGCCAACGAGCCGGTTGATTTCGGCACATTCGCTCCGGCGCAGTTCGATCTGGAAAAAAAAGAATCCAAAGTGGACAATTTTCTGGTGATCATGGATGCATCCAGCTCCATGCGGCATGACAACAAATTTGACATCGCCAAAACCGTTGCCCAGCGTTTGAACATGACAATCCCGGAACTGGGTCAAACCGCCGGTCTCCGGACGTTTGGTCATGACCCCTCTGTATGCTCAAACAAAACAAGATTGTTTTACGGCATGGAACCCTATGCGACTGCCGCGATGGCGGATGGATTAGGGAATGTGACAAAACCGGGCGGAACCAGCCCCCTGGATGAGGCCCTGGCAGCAGCTCAAACCGATCTGGAAGCCTTGTCCGGAACGAACAATGCGGCGATTATCATCAGTGATGGTAAAGACATGACCGATGTGCGGGGCCAGGCCCAGGCACTTAAAGACAAATTCGGTTCCTCCCTGTGCATCTACCCGGTGCTGGTAGGCGATGCACCCGAAGGCCGCCAACTGCTTCAGGATATTGCTGAAATCGGTGGCTGCGGTTTTTTCACCACGGCAGACGATCTGTTGCCCAGCGCCGGTATGGCTGGATTTGTATCCCAGGTATTCCTCAAAGACGCGCCGGCTCCGGCCCCCGCTCCGGCACCGGTAAGAAAAGATTCCGATGGTGACGGCGTTTATGATGATAAAGACCAGTGCCCCGGCACCCCGGCCGGTGCCCGGGTGAATGCGGTGGGTTGCTGGATTCTGGAAGATGTCCTGTTTGATTTCGACAAAGCCGTGATCAAACCGGAAGCCTATCCTCTGCTGGATGAAGTGGTGGAAATCATGAAAAAGAATCCCGGCATGAACGTGGAGCTCCAGGGACATACCGACAACATCGGTACCAAAGAGTACAATATGGGCCTGTCTTTGAGACGCGCCAATGCTGTTGCTGACTACCTTGCAAACAACGGTATTTCAAAAGACCGGCTGACCACCAAGGGATTCGGATTCAGCAAACCGGTCGCTCTTAACAGCACCGAAATCGGCCGTTCCCTCAACAGACGGGTGGAACTTCACCCATAAATAGGTCACCTGTGTCAATAACATCTACAAGTACTGACAATTAATTCGACTGATCCGGCGGGTTTATCTTGATGATAAACCCGCCGTTTTTTTATAGCTGTATTTCCTGCCCGGTTCTTTCAACACCATATCCGCCCAAGGTCTGAACCCTTTGCTTGAATGCATCGCCGGCAATGGTCTCCAGCAGAATTTGGACATTGGGAGTATTGAAAAACCGTTCCCGTATCACCAGATCATAAGATTCCGTGACAATGGGCACAAAGTCCAGATCCAGGGCCCGGGCCGCTGCCATGATCCCCAAACCCGCATCGGCCCGTCCGGACAACACGGCCACAGCCACCGACATATGCGTATATTCGTCATTTTCGTATCCGATGATATCCGCCGGGGTCAAACCGGCATCCAACAGCTTATAGTCAAAAAGAATTCGCGTGCCGGACCCGGCCTGACGGTTGATGAACCGCAGTTTTTTGTTTTTGAGATCCTCAATGGATCCGATATTTTCCGGATTGCCCTTGGGCACGATGAATCCCTGCTGCCGCATGACCAGATTCACCAGGCGCACCGGCATATTGGGCAGATATTTTTTGATGTAACTGACGTTATAGGAACCGTCTTCCGGGTCCAGGAGATGGGCCCCGGCCAGGTGGCAGGCATTGTTTCGAATCGCCATGAGCCCGCCCATGCTTCCCACATGACTCGATGAGATATTAATGCCGTCATGATCGCGCCGCATCTGGTCGGCCAAAAGATCCAGGGTATTATCATGGGACCCGGTGATCACCAGGGTGTTCTCGATGGCGGACAAGGGTTTGAGCAGCCGGGCGGTCGGGGTTTCGGTTTCGGAAATCCCTTCCACATCCTTAGGGATCTGAATGATGCCGTCGGCTTCGGTCAACGTGGTGATACTGCCCGATCCCCTGGGCAGCTGGGAGGCGATGAGCCGCCCGTCCACGGACCCGATCTTTACCCGCAAAAACTCATCCTGTCCCAGTTTGGAAGCGATTTTCCGGGCCAGGGCCACCGGTTCAAACCGGTCTTCCCCAGGTGCCAGTTTCTGCATGAAGCGCAGCAACGGCCCCACAAACTGCTCAAACGCCACAATGGCGGAAACCGGATATCCGGGAATACCGAATACCGGCTTTCCGGAGATATCTCCCATCAATACCGGTTTTCCCGGCATCATGGTCACCCCGTGAACCATGACCCGGCCTAAGGACGTCATCACCGGCCTTGCAAAATCTTCAGACCCGGCAGAGGACCCCCCAATGATGCACACCATATCATACGCGCCCTTCACTGCCCGGTCCACCGCGTTTGTAATTGTTTCCAGATCATCTTTAAGCATGGGATGACGATCGGCAACAGCCCCGTTATCCCGGCACAGGGCTTTAAGCACCGTGGAATTGGATTCGATTACCTGTCCCGGAATCATTTGTTCCGGAGATGTCTCATGCCATTGAACCAGTTCCGACCCGGTGGGAATGATCAGGACCCGGGGGGGGGTATACACATCTACCTGAAACACGCCCCCGGACAACAAAGCCCCCATGGCATAGGCATTGATCTGATGACCTCTGGGAAACAACAGCTTGGTGGCCACGATGTCTTCTCCCATTTTTCGCACATGCTGCCAGGGAAACACGGGGGCTTCGATTTCAACGGTTTTTTCATCAATTATATTGATATGCTCAATCATGATCACGGCATTGGTGCCGGGCGGCAGGGCATGGCCGGTGTTGACCCAGAAACCGGTTTCGTCCGGAGCCAGCACTTTAGGGGCATCTTCACTGGCACCGAATGTCTGTTTCGCATCCACGGCCATCCCATCCATGGCGGCTGCGTGGAAATTGGGGCTGGACAGTTTTGCGATTGCCGGCGAAGCCAGAACACGGCCCTGGGCGGCTGTCACATCGATAGTCTCCACATCGGTGACCCGGTCTTTAAATCGGTCCATCAGAATCTGCCGGGCCGTTTCAATGGGTTGCGTATCCAGATACACATTTCGTTTAGATGTCATCACTGCTTTCCTTATGTTGGCTTTTTATAGAAGAATCACCTGGGTGACGGTATTTTTCTCGAGCCCTTCCAGATTTTCGCCGATATCCAGAAGGCCGTCGGCATGAATCATGGTCCGAATCAGGCCGGATTTACCAAGAACCGGCTTTGCAATCATACCATCCGGGCCGTTTTCCAGCATCACCCGGACAAAATCACGACGGCCCTGGGCAGATGCCACGTTCCGGGTCAATTTTGCCGGCACCCGGACCAGGTGCTTTGGCTTTCTGTATCCCTGGATCCGGTTCAGAAACGGGATCACCACCATTTTCATCACCACCATGGCGGAGACCACCTGGCCGGGCAGGCCCCATACCGGTTTGGCCCCGCTTTTTGCCAGAATGGTGGGTTTGCCCGGGCTCACAGACATGCCATGGACCAGTATCCGGGTATCCGGCAACGCGGAAAGCACCTCCACGGTATAATCTCTGGTCCCCACGGAACTGCCCCCGGAAATGAGCACCATATCGGTTTGTGCCAGAGCTTTTTCACACGCCGCTTGCAACTGATCCGGGTCATCTTTGACAATCCCGTACCGCATCACTTTGGCATGGGCCTCCTGAACAAACCCACTCAGGGCATAGGAGTTGATATCCCGGATCCGGCCCGGTTCCGGTTCCTGGTCGATGGGAATAATTTCATCCCCTGTGGAAATAATGCCCACCACCGGCATCCGGTGGACCGGCAACGTGGTGAACCCCAACCCGGCGGCCAGGCCTGCCTCCTGGGGACGGATGAATGTACCGGCCCCCAGAACCACATCCCCGGATGAAAAATCCTCATTGGCATCGATCACATGCTGGAGCGGTGCCACACTTTTATAGATTTCAACCGAGGCATCATCAATGGTCTGGGCATGTTCCACCATGACCACGGCATCCGCCCCCCTGGGCAGCATGCCCCCGGTGGAAATCCGGGCGGCTTTCCCGGGTGCCAGTTCAAAATCCGGTACCTGGCCCATCAGAATCGTTCCCTGAATCTCCAGCCAGGCGGGTGTGGATTCCGAGGCCCCGAAGGTGGCGGAAGCATTGACGGCAAATCCATCCATGGTGGCCCGCCGGAATCCCGGCATATCCCCGGGCGCTGTCAGGTCTTCTGCCAGGATTCTGGAAAACGCATCACTGATATCCACCCTTTCAGTATCAGCAGGATTGAACTGTCGGGTCATGGACAGAACATCGTCCAGGGTTTTCACTTTAAAAAAATGATTCATTTCAATGCCTCTTTCATCCGCGTCATGGCTTCGATCACGTTTTCCCGGCTGTTGAACGCGGATATCCGGATATATGGACTGCCACACCTGCCGAATCCGCCGCCCGGCGTACATACCACCCCGGCTTTATGCAGCAGCAGATCAAAAAAATCCCAGGAATCCCGGCCCTGGCCGTCCACCCAGATATACGGGGAATTGTCTCCCCCCACATATGCAAATCCCAAGTCGACCATGGTTTTACCGATGATATCGGCATTCTCCAGATATCCGGCGATCAATTCACTGATCTGGGCCTGTCCTTCCCGGGTGTATACGGCTTCTGCGGCTTTTTGCACGGGATAGGAAACCCCGTTGAACTTGGTGCTTTGACGGCGATGCCACAGCCCATGCAGAGACACGGTCTCCCCATTGTTCAAAAATACCCGGCATTCTTTGGGAACCACGGCAAATCCGCACCGGGTCCCGGTAAATCCAGCGGTTTTGGAAAAACTTCTGAATTCCACTGCCACTTCCCGGGCCCCGTCGATTTCATAGATGCTTCTGGGCAGGGATGCATCCCGGACAAAAGATTCATATGCCGCATCAAACAAGATCAATGCGTGGTTTTTGCGGGCATAATCCACCCATTGTGCCAGATCGGATTTGGTGGCGCAGGTGCCGGTGGGGTTGTTGGGAAAACACAGATAGATCAGGTCCACCGGGGTTGCCGGCAACTGGAGGAGAAACTGGTTTTCCTTGATACAATCCAGGTAGACAATGTCTTTATAACGGCCGTCCACAAATTCCCCGGTTCTACCGGCCATGACATTGGTATCCAGGTACACCGGATACACTGGATCCGGAATTGCGATTTTGATATCACCGGCAAACAGTTCCTGGAAATTGCCGGTATCACATTTGGCACCGTCACTGACAAAGATCTCGTCCGCCGAGACATCCGCTCCCCGGGCCTGGTAATCATGGGCTGCAATTTTTTCCCGTAAAAACGCATACCCCTGTTCCGGGCCGTATCCCCGGAACGTAGCGTCATCTGCCATCTCATCCACGCCTTTGTGGAATGCGGTTACCACCGCCGGAGGCAATGCCCGTGTCACGTCTCCGATGCCCAGACGAATCACCCGGATATCCGGATTTTCCTTCTGGAACTGATCCACACGCCGGGCGATATCTGAAAAAAGATAGGACGTTTTTAATTTCTGATAATTTTCATTGGCCTTGATCATGATTTTTCCTTTTTAATTCTGAATCGGTTTTCACCAACCACACACGAATTTTCACCTTCACTCTTTTTTTAGAAACGGATCCACCGCCCGGGTCAATGTCTCAAATTCTTTCACACTCAGGGTTTCGGCCCGTCGTTCCGGGGCTATGTCAGCGTTTTTCAGCGCTTGGGCAATCGTGGGTTTATCCAGCCCGAGATCCGGGCCGACCAGAGAATTTTTCAATGATTTACGACGCTTTGAGAATGCCGCTTTGATCACGGCGAACAATCGTTGTTCCATGTCCCGGGAAAAGGGCCGGGAAGGAAAAAAATCAAATAACAATACCGTGGAATCCACAACCGGTTTCGGGAAAAAAGCACCCGGCCCGATATTCACCAGCCGCCGGATATCGGCGGCATATTGGGAAACTGCAGATAACCGCGAATAAGCCTTATTGCCCGGAGTTGCCAGGATCCGGTCCGCCAGTTCTTTTTGAAACATCAGAAAAGCGCTGCCCACAGAATCCCGTGCCCGGATCAACTGAAACAGAATCTGAGACGAAATATTGTAGGGCAGATTGCCCATGACCACCAGTTTCTGCCCTTGGGCCAAAGCAGCAATATCGGTTTTAAGAAAATCCTGGTTCACTACCCGGACCCAGTCGATTTCATGGCTTTCAAGCACCTGGGTCAGCAAGGGAATCAGCCGCCGGTCCTTTTCCACCACCGTGAGATGGCGGGTTATTTTTGCAATGGGAATGGTCAAGGCGCCCAAACCGGGGCCGATTTCCACCACTCTTGTATGGCGATCGATACCGGTTTGATCCACAATCATACGGGCTGTTTCAGGATTTGACAAAAAATTCTGTCCCATCTCCTTACCGGCATAAATCTGTTTTTCTTTGAGTAACTGCCCTGGATATATCATATTGCTGCTTGACTTTCTTTATTTCAAGAAGTAATTTTAAATCACGCACATTAATAATATACGTTAATACGACGTAATATTCAATACCGGCACGACCGGTACACGTGGGATTATTACGTAAAAACAAAACCTTTTATAATCAGGAGATACGTCATGTCACACAACGTGGACCTTGGAACCAACTGGGAAGGGCTTATCAAAACCCTGCTGCAACGATTGGATATGCCCACAAAAGAGGATATCAACCATCTTCATGCCAGGCTCGACACGCTGGAACACCTCATTCAGCAGAAGCAGCCCGGCACAAAGCGGCAACCCCGCAAAAAAACAAGCCGGCGGAAAAGTGCGTCTGCAATCGCTTTGGAAATCATTGCCGGGTATCCCGACGGGGTTGATTTCAAAACCATCATGGATACCACTGGATTTGAAGACAAAAAACTGAGAAACATCATTTACCGGCTGGACTCTTTGGGTAAAATTCAGCGGGTCCGCCGCGGCACTTACAAAACCACTTAATCTACCGGAAATCCATTTTATGACCCGTCACACACATACCATTGGCCAGCGTATTCACAATTACGAAGTTGTAGCCGTCACCCCATTGCCCATAATTGATTCGACCTTGATACAGCTGGTGCACGATAAAACCCGGGCCCGGCATTTTCATATTGCCAACCAGGATAAAGAAAACACCTTCAGCGTTATTTTCAGAACGGTTCCCACCGATTCCACAGGGGTTGCCCACATACTGGAACACACCGTGCTGTGCGGATCCCGCCATTTCAATGTCCGGGATCCGTTTTTTTCCATGATCAAGCGGAGTCTGTCCACGTTTATGAACGCGTTCACCGCATCCGACTGGACCATGTATCCGTTTGCCACCCAGAATGAAAAAGATTATTACAATCTCATGGATGTGTACCTGGATGCGGCTTTTTTCCCGAAAATCGATGAATTGAGTTTCAAACAGGAGGGGTGCCGTCTGGACCTGGACCCGACACAGGATCCGGAACTGGTATACAAAGGCGTGGTGTACAACGAGATGAAAGGCGCCATGTCCTCCCCCAGCCAGGTCATGGGACGGGCACTGCTCCAGAGCCTGTATCCGAACACCACCTACAGCAACAATTCCGGCGGGGATCCTTTGCAAATCCCGAAACTGACCTGGCAGGATCTTAAACGCTTCCACAGCCGATACTACCATCCTTCCAACGCCCAGTTCTACACCTATGGAAATCTGCCCCTGGAAAAAACCCTGGCGTTCATCCATGACAAGGTGCTGAACGGATTCGAGTTCTTGTCCGTGGATTCCTCAGTGCCTGCCCAGCCCCGGTGGCAGACCCCTCGACAGGAAACTTACACATATGCCTATTCCGATACTGACACCATGGAAAAAAAATATCAGGGGTGTGTGGCCTGGCTCACCTGCGATGCCAAAGATGCATATGAAGTGCTGGTGCTCACTGTATTGGAACAGATTCTGATCGGCAATGCCGCATCTCCGTTAAGAAAAGCGCTGATCGATTCCAACCTGGGGTCTGCACTGGCAGACGCATCCGGATTTGAACCGGACAACCGGGATACCATGTTTGCCATCGGGCTCAAAGACATAGAAAAAAATGCCGTGGCCCGGGTGGAATCCATTGTTTTTTCAACTCTTGAAAACCTGGTAAAAGAAGGGATCGCACCGGATCTGGTTGAATCCGCCATCCACCAGATCGAATTTTACAGAAAAGAGATCACCAACACCCCGTATCCTTTTGGTATCAAACTGCTGCTTTCCTTTGCCGGCAATCTGATCCATGACGGAGATCCTGTATCCTGCATCAACATTGACGCAGACCTGGAACGGCTGCAACAGGCCCTTGCCAAAGGCGGTTTTCTGGAAGAACGGTTGAAAACCTATTTTATTGACAATCCCCACCGGGTGTTGTTCACCCTGGCACCTGACCCGGACCTGGAATCTGCCACGGAAAAGCAGATCAAAAAAGAATTGACAAAAATATATCAGCGTCTGTCCCAAAAAGATCGGGAAAAAATCGAACAGGATGCAAATCAGCTGGAGCAAATACAAGAGCAGCAGGAAGATCTGTCCGTGCTTCCCACACTGGAACTGACGGACGTGCCACCGGAAATTGAAATGATCTCTCCGGACCCACTGGACCAGGTGACACATGCGGCCGGCTATGACAAGGCCACTTCCGGCATTCTGTATTTCACCTGCCCCATGGGAGCTGGTCATGTGGCGACATCGTTGTTTCCCCTGGTCCCTTTTTTCTGCCAGGCCTTTACCCACAGCGGCACCGCCGGTCAATCCTATATCCAGATGGCGGAAAAAATAGACCGGTACACTGGCGGGGTGACCCTGTCTCCTTTTTCAGGTACCTATTTTGACAAGGAAGCAGATTCCCATGTGTTTCTGGCGCTCCAGGGAAAAGCGCTGGACCGGAACATCCCCCATCTGTTTGACATTATCAGGGAATTTGTTCTGACTTATGGATTCACTGATCTGGAACGGTTGAAAAACCTGCTGCTCCAGTACCGGGCCGGCATGGAATCCTCCATTGTCGCCACCGGTCACCGGTATGCCATTTCCCTGTCATCCCGGCATCTGTCCATGGCATCCCACATCAATGAAATCTGGCACGGCATTGCCCAGTACCAGACCATTAAACAGATCGTTCAGGACATAACGGATCCAAAAAAAGCACAACCGGTGATGGAACAACTGGCAGAAAACCTGAATACCATGGCCAGGGGAATCCTACGCAAAGACAATTTCAAACCGGCCGTTATCGGAAGTCTGGGTGCCATCCAGCAGGCGGACCAGGCCATCGGACAGATGCTTACTGCGCTGCCGGACAGCTCCAGGCCGGCATTTTTCACTCCCGACATCCCCAGAGACACGCACGCCCCCCGGGACGGGTGGATGACCAACACGGCGGTCTCGTTTGTGGGCCAGTCTTTTAAAACCGTGGGAATCACTCATGAAGACGCCCCGGGTCTGTCCGTGATCAGTAAAATTCTGCGGGCATTGTTTCTGCACCGGGAAATCCGGGAAAAAGGCGGAGCATACGGCGGATTTGCCATTTACAATTCCGAAGAAGGTATTTTCTCATTGGGTTCCTATCGGGATCCCCATATCACACGCACCCTGGATGTCTATCAAAAAGCCTGTGAATACATCATGAAAGGGGACTACACCCAGACCGATGTCAAGGAAGCCATTCTTCAGGTGTGCTCTGATATCGATAAACCGGAAACTCCGGGACCGGCCGCCATGAAAGCGTTTTACCGGGATATCGCCCGGCTCACCGACGACATCCGCCGGCAGTTCAAGGATCAGCTGCTTCAGCTGGACAGAAACCGGGTCAAAGCCATCGCTCAAAAATATTTTGACCTGGATGGCCGGCAGGCGGGTGTCTCAGTCATCTCCAGCAAAACCGCTTTGGAACAGGCCAACCTGTCTCTGGAAAAAGCAGGGCAGGCCCCGCTGGTTCTGAACAAGATATAACCGAACGTCAGTCGGACATTTTTTTCAACAGCTCCGCCAGTTTCGGGTCAGCTGCCCGGGGAAAATCCGGTCTCATTCTGGCGATCTCCAGCGTATGCTGACCCAGGAGCCGGTAAAGGTCTGAATATCGGGGCATTTTTTTATCAATATCAGCCAGGTGCCGGGCGATGATCGTTTCATCGCCCCGGACCACCGGGCCGGTCAGGGCCTTGACACTGCCCTGGGACGTAATATTTCCCAAGGTTCCCTGGATCAAAGGCGCCAGAATATCAAAGGCCTTGTCCGGGGGCAGACCGGCACTGCCCAGCAGGGTCAAGGCAAAATGCGCCACCGTCACCAGATAATTGGAGGCCACCACAGCAGCAGCATGGTACAGGGTTTTGGCATCTGTGGGAATGGTAAAAGGCCGGGCCTTTAATTGGGTCACGATTTGCTGACCCATGGTCTGGGCCCGATCCGTGCCTTCGATGGATATATTGATTCCCTGAAACGGGGAGGATGCATCCGGTGCATACGGTACAAACGACTGAAGCGGATGAAGCGAGCCCGTGGCAGCCCCTTTTTCCCGGGCCGACGACAGAATATCCGATGACAACGCCCCGGACAGATGAAATACCACACTGTGCGCATCAAATCCTCTGGCCGCCGCCACCTGTTCACAAACCGGTTTGATCTGGATATCCGGCGTGGCAATAAAAATCAGATCACAGTCTCTGGCCGCTTTTGCCGGATCATTGAACACAGTCCCGCCCTGGACCCAGTCCATTGCTTTCTGGGCCGACTCCCGGGTTCTGCTGACAAATGCCCCGGGACAGTATCCCTGGTGTGCCAGAAACACCGCCAGGTTGATGCCCACCCGTCCGCAGCCGATGATACAGAACCGCTTTTGGGTTTTATTTGTATTCATATTCATCCGATGGAAACCGGCCCAGCTGCACATCTTCAATATACTCAGCCACCCCTTTTCCGGCCGCAACTGCCAGATCGGCATATTTTTTCACGAATTTGGGCAGAAACCGGTCATTGATCCCCAGCATGTCATGGAGCACCAGCACCTGACCATCACAATGGGGACCGGCCCCGATACCGATGGTGGGAATTTTCAGCACCTGGGTGATCTTTTCAGATAGGGGAGACGGAATCCCTTCCAGCACCACGGAAAACGCACCGGCCGCTTCCACATCCTTTGCATCTTTCAGCAGCCGTTCCTCGTCCCGCTGGACCCTGAATCCCCCCATCTGGTGAACGGACTGGGGTGTCAGACCGATATGGGCCTGCACCGGAATCCCGGCTTTGGCCAATGCCGTAATCACCGGACACACGTCAGCCCCGCCCTCCAGTTTCACGGCAGATGCCCCGGCTTCCTTTAAAAACCGGCCCGCATTCTGAACCGCGTCATTCAAAGCACCCTGGTAGGACATAAACGGCATGTCTCCGATCACCAGAGCCCGTTGACAGGCCCGGGCCACCATGGCGGTATGATACAGCATCTCATCCATGGTCACCGGCAATGTGGTTTCTCTGCCCTGAACCACCATACCCAGAGAATCCCCCACCAGAATGGAATCAATACCGGCCTGGTCCAGTATTCTTGCAAAAGGATAGTCATACGCGGTTAATGTGGTGATTTTTTTCCCCTGCTGCTTCATTTTCATAAACGTGGCTGTAGTTATCTGAGATGGCATGGACGTTTCTCCTGAAATTTCGGGTTCACAATTGTATGTTCACACCTTAGAACAAAACCGGATAAGTTTCAACCGGGATCTTTTACCCCTTGTTTGTGGCGCCATTCCTGGTATCGATGCATGGCAAACAGACATTTTACCGCCCGTTCCGGGGAGGCGAAAAAAACCCCTTTGTAATCCAGATCATCAAACCGGTAAAGGGTTTTACTGGCGCCATCCGTCAACAGGCTTACGCCCAACACCGGCTTGTTGTAGGTATGGGTCATCTGCACCACAAACCGGGTATAATCTTCTTCAATTTCCAGCACTGCCTGTTTGAAACCCGCCACCTGATCTGTGGTGATGGACGGGTCGGTATTGGAAACGGATGCAGCCATATTGTTGACCAGGACCCGTTTACCATGGATTCCCAGATGAATGACCGCATCACACCCGTCCCATTTGAGCAGTTCTTTAAGACAGGTTTTGGGAATATCCGGGTTTCCTTCTCCCACGATATCCACGGGATTGCCATGACTCCAGAAATCGGGCAGTACTTTGTTCAGTCTGTCGATAATCTCATCAGGCAGCGGCGGCACAATCAGCCCGTGCTCCGTACAAAGGTCGGTTGCGACCACGCCCCAGCCGCCCCCCAGGGTCATGATGGCCACCCGGTTGCCTGCGGGCATCGGCAACGAGGAAAACACCGCAGACAGATCCAGCAGCTCCAGAGGCTGATCCACCTGGATAATACCGGCCTGACGGCAGGCGGCGTCAAAGACCTTTGCATTCGATGCCATAGCCCCGGTATGACTTGCGGCCGCCTGTTCGCCCTGCTCAGTGCGCCCCCCTTTGAGCACCACCACGGGTTTTTTCTGCGACACCCGCCGGGCACTGTTGAAAAACCGCCGGCCATCCTTGACGCTTTCGATATACAGCACCACGGTACGGGTCAATGCATCGATTTCAAAGGCTTCCATGTAGTCCTCAATGGTGACCATGGCTTCGTTCCCGGATCCGGAAAAAGCCCGGATACCGATATCCTGCTGTTCAGCAAACGCCAGCAGCTGGGTCCCCATATTCCCGGACTGACACACCAGGGCCGTGGATCCGGGCACTGGATATGCATGGGCCGCACTGCAGTAAAGCTGTGCATGGGGATTACACAGCCCCATGGTGTTGGGCCCCAGCACCAGAATACCGGCTTGTGCCGCAGCATCCACCACCTCTTTTTCCAGGGCCGCCCCTGTTTCTCCCACTTCCCGGAACCCGGAGGTGACCAGCAGCATGCCTTTGACGTTTCTGGCTGCCAGCTCGGGGATCAGTCCTTTGACATGCCGGGCCGGCACTGTCACCACGGCCAGGTCCACATCTTCAGGAATATCTGATACCGACCGGAATACCGGCCGACCCATGATGGGCACTCCCTTGGGATTCACCAGATAAATCCGGCCGTTGTAATTCCGGGACAGGGTATTGGTGGGCAGCATATGGCCCCATTTACCGATGGTAGCGGATGCCCCCACAAAAGCGATGGTTTCCGGATAAAAACAGGCACCCAGGGTTTTCAGGTCTACCGGGTGTCGAAAACTTTCTGTTTTTTGAAGGCGTTGAAGGGCAATCAGCCCGTCTACGGCCACGGGCCGTCCGTCCGGGGCAATAATCAGGGGATTGATATCAATTTCCCGAATTTCCGGCCGGGAAAGGGCCAGATCTGACAGTCCTTTTAAAACCGTTTTCAATGTCTGCAAATCACAGGCGGATTCTCCCCGGAATGCATTGAGCAGATCAGCACCGGGAAAGGTGGTCAGCATGTCGTCCATGTCTGCATCCGTCAACGGCGCAATCTTGAACACCACCGCCTTAAGTGCTTCAGTAAAGATGCCGCCCAGACCGAACATAACCACCGGCCCAAACTGAGGATCCCTGAAGATACCGGCCACCAGTTCTCTTTTCCCCTGGACCATGGGCTGTACCAGAAACCCTTCCAGCTCCTTACCGGCCTGATCTGTCATTTTCCGGGCCGCCGTCTCAACCTGCGCGGCCGTGGCCAGACCCGGACAGACCAGACCGGCTTCGGTTTTATGTAAAATCGTTGAACCAAATCCCTTGAGAACCACGGGAAATCCAAGTTCGCGGGCCGCATCCGCTGCTTTTTGTGCGGTTTTCACTGCAATTTCAGCAACCACGGGCATGCCTGCGGCCTTAAAAATCCGTTTGGCATCCGCTTCCGTGAGCGAAGACTGATTGGTTTGGGCTGCGGCCGCCAGAATCGCGTCAATTTCAATGACATCCATGGTGTTTCACTCCGTTGAATATAATGTCCACAATGCCGCCAGCTGCGGCGGCCACATCCATTTTTTTGTCAAATATCACCTGTTTGAGGCAGGTGTGCTCAATGGCCCCGAGAATGACCTTTTGCAACAAAAAAGGATCCATGTCCGGCCGAAGCTCTCCTGTTTCCATGCCTTCCCGGATGATATCCAGAATGGTTCTGGCATATGTTTTCACCATGGCATAGGCCCCGGACTCATAATAGGACAGGGAATTGCGCACTTCCAGCAGCAGAATCCGGGCCAGTACCCGGTTGCGGGCATAGCTGTCCAGGCTGGCCAAAATAATGGCTTCCAGCTTCCCGATACAGGTCTGTTTTTCCTGGATACCGGTTTCTATCCCGGCTTGAAACGCGGCGAAATGCTGATGCAGCACCTGGTGGAGCAGGTCTTTTTTGTCCGTGAAATATTTATAGATCAACCCTTCGGTCACCCCGGCATTTCCGGCGATCTCCGCTGTGGTAATGGACTGAAAATCCTTGGTTTCCATGAGAAGGGAAAACGCGGTCATAATCTTAATTTTTCCCGGCGGACCGGGTTTGGCGGGTTTTTTCATTGTGCCTGCTCTATTTTAAGTCGTATTTTCAACCAAAGGTGAGTAAAACTTACTTACAAAACATCGGTCTGTCAAGCCGTGATTTAAATAGCAGGTATGTATTGGTTAACAGGGGTAATCAGTGTGGCAGGTTTTTCACAGCAGATCCAGACGATTCCATCTTTGTCACCGGCATCACCGCCATGGTAAGCCGGGACACACACACGGGTTCACCCGCCTCATTTTCAATGGTGATATCCCAGACATGGGTGGTGCGGCCCAAATGTACCGGCCGGACCGTGCCGATCACTTTTCCTTGGCGCACCTGCTTGAGATGGTTGGCGGTGATCTGAAGTCCCACAGAGTAATGATCCGAGTCCAGGGCCAGATACGATGCCACGCTGCCCAGGGTTTCAGCCAGCACCACGGACGCGCCGCCATGCAGTATCCCCATGGGCTGGATGGTGCGGTGATCCACAGGCATGGCCGCACAGATAAAATCCGGCCCGAATTCAGTAAATTCAATGCCCATATGGCCCACAATGGTTTTATCGATAACCGGTGCAAACGGTGCCAGGCTCAAAGGTTGTTTCCAGATCTGCGTCATTGGGTTCTCCTTATCGATCAGCCGGGGATCATCACCATCCGGCTGGCAGGTACAATTCTAAATTCCCCCTTGATTTTGGGCAATTCCGCTTTCAGGGTTTTCAGGGTGGCGGGATAGGGATGACCAATACCGATGGCACTTCCATGTTTCCGGGCAATTTTTTTCAACTGGGCAAACTGACCGGTAATATAGGATTGTTCCTGAATATTGTCTAAAAACACGTCCCGCTCACTGAACGGTATCTGAAGCAGGCGGGCCGCTGCCCGGCATTGTGATTTGGGTGCGGTCATGGAATCAACAAAGAACAGATTTCTTTTCTTGAGGATGGTAAATACCTGATACATCTGGCCGGCTTCGGCGGTCAGCCGGGAGCCCATATGGTTGTTGACCCCGGATGCCCCGGGTACATCATCTATATTTTTTTCCAGTTGCGCAATGAGCATATCCGGAGACATGCTTGCAAGCAAGGCCCCGGGCCCGGGATTCACTTCCGGATACTGGACCGGTTCCATGGGCAGATGCAGCATGATCAATGCCCCTTTTTCCCTGAGTATTCCTGCAATGGCCCGGCCATGGGGAGACCAGGGAAGAACCGAAAAACTGATATCGGGTTCCAGTGCATACAGGGCCATGGCCATCTGTTGATCATATCCGATATCATCGATAATCAGGGCGATTTCATACAAACCTTCACCGCTTTCAGGAGCCGGAGCCGGACGATGATCGGCTCCGGGTCGGGGAGGAGGCACGGTTTCTTCAAACACTTCATACAGGACCGGATGCCCGTTTTTTTCCATCAACCCGGACTGTGGTGTGATATGATCCGCTTCTTGAGTATCCTTGACAACTTTGGGAGTTGGGTCTCCAGGCAATGATTTTTCCGGGAGTTCTGTTTTTTCAGGAGACGGGGTGGTCCGGGTTGCTGTATTTTCCCGGACAGGCGCTTTTGGTTGACGAATCAGCAGATCCGCCACCATGGCCCCGATCAGACACACCGCCACCAGTACCATCAATCCGATCCCGATTTTTGTCAATTGAGACCTCAGATCGGTTTGTGGTTTTTTGCCGCTTTTACGCCTGGACGCGGTTGATTTTTTTTTCCCGGCCGGTTTTTTGCCAGCGGCTGTTTTTTTAGCACCCGCTGTTTTTCGGGAAGACGTTTTTTTACTTGTCATTGAGATTACTGAACACCCCATAACTGATCAGAATATCAAGGGCCCGTTTCACCTGAACATCCTGAAGCAGCTTGGCCGATTCCTTGATCTGACGCTGTTGTTCAGACACATCCGGAACTGTTTCTTCCGAAACCGGCGCTTTTGCATCTTCTTCGGGCATCAGGCTGTGCGGCAGATCTTTTTCCTTTATCATCCGATCGAATGCAGAGGCTTTTTTCCGGGTTTCTTCCAGAATCCCGGGATCCACCTCGATATCCGGCTGGATTCCTTTGGCCTGAATGGAACGGCCATTGGGCGTGTAGTATCTGGCAATGGTATATTTCAGCCCATATCCATCCTTCAAAGGACGAACCGTCTGGACGGACCCTTTCCCAAAAGACGGTGTTCCCAGAATCAATGCCCGGGCGTGATCCTGCAATGCACCGGCCACGATTTCCGATGCAGAGGCAGACCCGCCGTTGATCAGCACGACAACGGGGTAATTTATATCCGATCGGTCCGGATGGGCCTGATAGTCCTGGTTGTCTTTCTGGTCCCGCCCTTTGATGGAAACAATTGTCCCGGCATTCAAAAAGAAATCCGCCATCTTGATGGCCTGGTCCAGCAGTCCCCCGGGATTGTCCCGCAGGTCGATCACAAGCCCTTTCAAAGGAGATGCTTCTGCTTCAAGCGCTTCCAGCTGTTTCCCCATCTCTTCATGGGTATTCATCCGAAAATTGGTGACCCGAATATATCCGTATCCAGAAGCCAGCAGGGCCGATCTGACACTGGTCATGGGAATCAGATCCCGTTTCAGGGTAAATTCCATGGGCGCCGGCTCATCCTCCCGGATAACGGTAATCATGACTTCTTCATGCCGGGGACCGCGCATCCGGTTCACCGCTTCCCACAATGCCATGCCTTTGGTGGATTCGCCATCAATCTTGACAATGATGTCCCCGGCATAAATCCCGGCATCATAGGCCGGGGTCCCTTCGATGGGAGAAACCACCGTTAAAATGCCGTCCTGGAGCGTAATCACAATACCGATCCCTGAAAACTCCCCTTTGGTATCATCCTGAAGGTCTTCAAACGCCTGGGGCGGCATAAAGCTGGAATGGGGATCCAGATTCTCCACCATTCCCTTGATGGCATTGTGAATCAGCGTTTCAGCGTCCACATCCTCCACATAATTGTTTTCCAGCTCCTCCAGAACCGCCACAAACAGTTTCAGCGATTCATAGGGGGGATCGGTCTCGGCATGGGCCGCCGGGACAAAAAGATATATCAGCCCCAGGAACAATAAGGTTCCAAGGCATTTTGGAAAGGATAAAGATCGAATTGTCATGACTTTTTTATGCTCCTTTTTTTAACCATTTCAAGGGATCCACGGGTTTGCCATGATGCCTGAGTTCAAAATGAAGACACACGCCTTTCAGAGATCCCGTATCACCTAAAGTGGCGATCACTTCACCGGCATCCACAAGATCTCCTTTTTGCTTGAACATTTCCTGTAAATGGGCATACAGGGTATAATAATTTTCTCCATGGTTGATAATAACCATATTGCCATACCCTTTCAGCCATTCAGCAAAGATGACATTGCCCCTGAAAACAGACTGGACCGGTTCACCCTGTTCTCCTCTTATATCAATTCCGCTCTGAAAAGTGAAGGATTTGTAATCACCGGACTGTCTGATACCGAACCGGGATATGATTTTTCCTGCCACCGGCGGCATCAGGCGGCCTTTCTGGCAGGAAAACACCATCATGTCCCGGTCTGACTTTCTGTGTTTTTCAAAACCGGCAATCTGCCGGTCCAGCGCATCCGCTGATTCTTTCAAGGATGCCAGGGCCGCATGGGCCATTTTTTTCTGATTCTGGACGGCATGCAGAATGGTTTGTTTTTTTTCAGACGTCCGGGTCATGATCTGGATCTCTTGGGCCAGATCATGCTCAAGCTTATCCATGGCGGCTTTCTGTTCAGCTATCTGGGCTTCAAGGGCCTTTATTTGAGACAGGTCCTTGGTCAAATTGCCGATGATTTCATAATCCGCGTCCACCACCTGTTCCATGGCCCGCCGGTTCACCAGAAAATCGAACACCGTGGCCGGCCGTGCCATCATGGTCAGGCGGCCTGCCGCATGCATCCGGTATAGCGCGGCCAGACGATTCTGGGCATATGTCCGACGGTCATCGATCCGGCAGGACAGTTCCTGCCGGTCCGCCTGGAAAGCCACCATGGTTTTCTCCAGTTCACTGATCCGGGATGACAGCATCTTTACCCGGATTCGGGCCTGATTCAGGCGGTAATCGATTGCATCCAGATCCTGGATCAATCGGGTTTCTTTTTGGGAGAATTCACGAACCCGGGACTGTTCCCCGTGCATCCGGGTTTCAATGGTTTGCTTTTCCTGTGTCAAAGAATCCAGTGTGCCTGCCGGCAGACCGATCGGCAGGCAGCAGATCAGACCGCCTGACACCAGAATTATTTTAACAGTTGTCTTAAGGAAAGATAACATCCGAACCATCCTAAAAATGTACTGACAACCCAGATTCCCCCCATGGCGGCAACAGACAGAAACCGGACATCCAGATGAAACAGATCCCCCATGCTTTGGGAAATGCCAGACCATACGGCCAGATAGGCCGCAAAAAGAATCAGCAATCCCAGAATGCCGCCCACCGCTCCCTGTATCAGCCCGGTCACATAAAACGGCATTTTGATAAACCGGTCGGTCGCCCCCACCAGCCGCATGATCTCCACTTCCGACTGCCGGGAATGAAACACCAGCCGCACCGTGCTGGCAGTGATAAAAAAAGCGATCAGTAAAAACAGCGCACACATGACATACCCGGTCAGCCGGAACAATTGAAACAAATCAAGCATCCGGGCCAGCCACTTTTGACCGTATTCCACGCTCTCCACCAGGTCCAGAGACTCGATCTGCCGGACAACGGCGGCCACCGGTTCAAACCCGTTTTGGGTCTGTATTCGAATTTCAAACGCATGGGGCAACGGATTTTCTTCCAGCGTATCCAGAAATCGGGTGGACCCGGCCATCTGATTTTTCAGACGCGCCAGGGCCCGGTCTTTTGAAACAAACGTTATTTGAACAACCCCGTCCATCTGCGTGATGGCCGATGCCAGCTCCGGGCGCATCTCTGTGGAGAATTCAGGCACAAGATACACCATGGCCCGGCCTTCCTGATTCCAGCCGTCCATGATCCGGCCCAGGTTTTCAAAAAACAGCAGACACAAAGAGACCATCAGAATGGACAACGAAATCGTCACCATGGTGATCAGATTTAAAAATCGGTTGGATCGGATATCTGCCAGGGCTTTATAAAAATAACGGATCATGACATACACGGTCCCTTTTGCTTCATAAGGCGTATGGCTCCAGGCGGGTGGCGGATATCAGCCGGCCTTTTTCCAGCACAATGCTTCGGCCCGTCACCACGGTCTGCAATTGCTGAAGATGATGGCTGGCCACCAGAATCGTGCCCCCTTTTTTGTGGTATGCCAAAAGGATCTCCAGCACCCGCCGGGCAGATGCCTGATCCAGACTGCCCGTTGGCTCGTCCGCCAGAATGATGTCCGGATCTCCGGCCACGGCCCGGGCCACGGCCACCCGCTGCTGCTCTCCTCCGGACAGGGTGGGCGGCAGCATATGGGCTTTTTTTTCCATACCTGTGACCCGCAGCACATGCATGACTTTTTTTCTGATAAATGACGGCTTTTTTCCGGCTACTTCCAGGGCTAACGCCACATTGTCAAACACTGTCAGGGTAGGTATCAGTTTGAAATCCTGAAACACCATGCCGAACCGCCGCCGCAAAAAAGGCAGCCTGGCCGGCGATATCCTGGAAAGATTCATACCATCGATGAGAATCTGACCGGCAGACACGGTTTCTGCCAGGTACAGCACTTTGAGCAGCGTGGATTTCCCGGCACCGGACGGTCCGGAGATAAACACGAACTCACCGGGCTCAATGTCCAAGGATACATTGTGCAATGCCGGTTTGCCCCCATAGTGTTTGGTGACATTGAACAGCCGGATAATGGCGTTTTTTCCCGTGTCCAGGTTCATGATCTTTCCAATCCATCCGCGTTTGAATTGACACACCCCAGGTCCCTTTAATTGACTGAGGCCGAATTTACTGATATATACAGACTGTGTCAAGGAGTGCTGAAAAACAGTTTTTCTTACACCCAAGCCTTCACTGGACCCGTAACCCGGCTTCTTCCAAACAGTGAAGGCTTTGCATTTAAAGCCATAAGGACACTTGTTATGATATTATTTGACTCCCACTGCCATATTGATGATCCCTGTTTTGAACCAGACATGGGTGCCATGTTTGACCGGGCCCGCAACGCCGGGGTCCGGGCCATGACCATTGCCGGGGTGAATGCGGATACGGCCCGAAAAGCCATCGATATTGCCGCCCGATATGACAATGTCATTACCGCCGTAGGCATTCATCCCCATGATGCGGCCCATTGCGCCCCGGACATCCTGGACGGTCTGATTTGCCTGGCAAAAGAAAACGGCTGTGTCAAGGCCTGGGGGGAAACCGGGCTGGATTTCAACCGCATGTTTTCCCCTCAAAAAGATCAGGAAGCCTGCCTCAAAGCCCAGCTGGCCATTGCCGACGACCTGGATCTGCCGCTGATTTTTCATGAACGGGATTCCAGGGGCCGGTTTTATGAGATTGTCAGATCAGAAGGTCCGGCCGCCAGAAAAGGGGTAGTCCACTGTTTTTCCGGCACCCGCAAAGAGATGTTCCAATACCTGGACTTAGGATATCACATCGGTATCACCGGGATTCTGACCATCCAGAAGCGGGGTCGGCTGCTCCGGGAACTGGCGCCGTTGATTCCGGAAGACCGGATTCTCATTGAAACCGACGCCCCCTATCTGACCCCGGCCCCCCAGAAAAATAAAGTCCGCCGCAATGAGCCGGCGTTTGTGGCATCCGTGCTGACCACCCTGGCCCGGGTCCGGAACCAGGACCCCGAAGACCTGGCCGGTACCATTTTCAACAACACCAACCGGTTTTTCGGCACAAATTTTACCTGACCCGCACCCTCTAATCTTTGGCCATCAATTTTGTCACCGCTTTTTCCAGGCCGTCCAAAGACAGCTCAAACATCGGAAAAATGGTGTTGATGGTCATGATGGTATGGGTATATCCCCACATGGATTCGGGCACGGGATTGAGCCAGATGCTGTGGGGGAAGGTTTCGGCCAGAAATCTGAGCTGCTGAATACTGGGCCGGCCGCTGCGCTCACTGATATGAATGGAACCGTCATGGGCCATCAGCTCATAGGGTGCCATGCTGGCATCCCCCACAATGACCAGCCGGGTTTCCGGGTCATTCCGGGTGAATTCCACAATTTTTTTGGGTTTCTTATACCGGGCCGGATCCTCCCACACATAATCATAGATGGTGTTATGGAAAAAATAGGTCTTGATCTCCTTGAACTGAGCCCTGGCATAATCAAACAGGGTCTGAACGATATCGATGTGCGGATCCATGGACCAGCCGCCGTTGTCAATGGCCAGAATCACCTTGAGCCGGTCCTTGAGGGCCCGGTCAAACACCAGCTCGATCTCGCCGGCGTTGCGCATGGTTTCTCTGATGGTCTCATCCACATTGACCTGATCTTTGGGTCCGGCCGGCACCAGGTTGCGCAGCCGTTTCAAGGCTTCGCCGATATTGGCCTGGGTCAATGGGCCGGTCGTGGAGTAATCCTTGTACCGTCGCTCATTGGCCACCTTGACCGCGGATTTGTTCAATGACTGGCCGCCCACCCGCATTCCCCCGGGATGATATCCGGAATGACCCACCGGGGAATATCCGCCCGTGCCAATCCATTTGCCGCCCCCGTCATGACGTCCGTCCTGATCCTTGAGCCGTTTTTTGAAATACGCGATCAGCTCATCCGGCGTCATTTTATTGAGTTTGTCCTCATCGATGCCTAATGCATCTGCCACCATTTTCGGATTTTTAAGCCATTCATCCAGCAATCCTCTGGCAATTTCATCGATCTCAAATCCCTCATCATCCGGTAAAGGAACCCCTTCAAAATGATGGGCAAACACCTGGTCATACAGATCAAAATACCGTTCACTTTTCACCAGAATGGCCCGGGCACAGGTATAAAAATCATCCAGACCGGCCACCATGCCGTTATACAGGGCTTTCTGCAAGGTAAGAAATGCCGTGGGAGACACGGGGATGCCGACCTCTTTAAGGGTATAGAAAAATTTTACAAACATGGGGACAACCCCTTAAAACAAGCGTTTTCGGGACGTTAAATTCTGGGCCCGTTCATAATCCGGACTTTTTTTGAACAATACGCCGAGAAAGGGCAGTTTCCCGTTGATCAGATCTTTCACCCGGAAATCCGGGTCCGCGTTCAATGCCCGAATCCAGTTGATCAATTCCCGGGTGGCGGGTTTCTTTTCAATGCCGTCAATGTCCCGCATGCTGAAAAACGCCTTGATGGCATTATCCGCCAGTTTTTCATCCAGGGCCGGAAAATGGACATGGATAATCTTGCGCATCATCTTGGGATCCGGAAACGCGATATGATGGAAATTACACCGGCCCAGAAACGGGTCCGACAGGTCTTTTTTGGCATTGGACGTGATGATGATCACGGGCCGGTGGGCCGCCTGGACTGTCTGGTCGGTCTCAATGATATCGTACTGCATCTGATCGAGTACATCGAGCATGTCATCCTGAAAATCGGTGTCTGCCTTGTCGATCTCATCGATAAGCAGCACCGTGCGCCGGTCCGCCACAAACGCCTGTCCGATCTTGCCCATTTTGATATATTCATTGATATTGCTCACATCCCGTTTGGAATCTCCGAACCGGGAATCATTGAGCCGGGTTAAGGTATCATACTGATACAGGGCCTCCACCAGTTTCATGCTGGATTTCACATTCAAAACGATCAGGGGCATATCCAGACTTTCTGCAATGGCATAGGCCAGCATGGTCTTGCCGGTGCCCGGCTCTCCTTTGAGGAGCAGCGGCATTTCCAGCCGCATGGATATATTGACAATGGAGGCCAGTTCCTGGTCCAGTACATATTTGGTGGCGCCTTGAAATTCCTGGGTCATATTCTCATTCATGGGTCATTCTCTCCAAAATCCAAAAGTTAAACGCATACAATGTGAAAATATGAAGCAAATCCTTTTTTTTCACAAGGAATTTATAAAAAATCCAGCGCGCCGGACCCCTTAAAAACAAAAACGTAACTTTAATTTTAAACCCCCAGATTCTAAACCATTGACACGGATGCGGCTTAGTGTTAAGAGTTTTCAATTAATATTGACGGTCATGAAATAAATTAGGAGAGTCCCATGATTGGTGGAATCGGAATGCCGGAACTGATAATTATCCTTGTCATCATCCTCATCATTTTTGGTGCGGGCAAACTGCCTGAAATCGGTGCCGGACTGGGCAAAGGGATTAAAAATTTCAAAAAAGCCACAAAAGAACCCCTGGAAGATGCAGACAAAGAACCGGAGAAAATTGACAAAGAATAACCTGTTTTCCTGAAAATCTCTCTTTAATCTGGCAGCCGGGCCATTCTGTTACCCGGCTGCGCATCTATCTCCTTTTTCAGCCCATCTGTTTAAAACAACCATCAGAACGCACAATTTTTTAAGACCTTTTTAACAAAATTGTAATTTCATTTGACCTTTAACAGACATTTTTGTTATTTAATAGCTGATGTGTATTTTTTTTGTTAAAAATAATCATGAAAATCCCGGAACATACGGGAAAACCTGTTGCCGGACAAAGGATGGCACGACCGTTGCTTAGATTTTTAAAACCATGAAAACCGTGACACACATATCCAATACCCCGGTCCGTAAAATGCTGGAAAAAAAACGACGTCTGATCCAGCGGTTTCTGGCGGATCTCGAACCGGATTTTCTGGGCAATCTGACCCGGATTCTGGATGAATATGTTTTCACTGTGTATGAAAAAAGCATCACGGCCCGGAAGATGGTCATTGCCGGCCAGTCGTTTGCGGTCATCGCTCTGGGCGGATATGGCAGAAAAGAACAATGCATTCACTCCGACATCGACCTGCTCATTCTTTTTGATGACACCGTGCCCCCGGAGGTCGAGGCATTTGTTCAGGAAATCGTGTACCCGCTGTGGGATGCCCGGTTCGAGGTCGGCTATGCCGTGCGCCATATGGATGAGTGCATTGACATGGCATTTGAGCGGTTTGATATTTTAACCACGGTCCTGGACGCCCGGTTTATCTGCGGCAATTCTCTGATCTACTCCCGGTTCATGGAAAAATTCAGGCTCCGGCTTTCCACCCGGTATTACAAACAGACCCTGGATTATCTGTTCAAGCACGGCATCAAGCGGCTGGAAAATTTTGGGGATTCCACCTTTCTGGTCACCCCGGACCTGAAATCCGGATTCGGCGGATTGCGGGATTACCACACCCTGTTATGGTACGCCAAAATCAAATCGAATATCAAGGAACGGCGGGATCTGGAATATTACGGGTTTCTGTCTCATTTTGAATACCGGGCCCTGGATAAAGCAGTGAATTACATCTGGCGGATCAGAAACTGGCTTCACCATGTCACGGGCCGCAAATGCGACACCCTTCATTTTGAGTATCAGACGGAAATGGCGGAACGGCTCAACTACACCAATCACGGCGGGCAGCAGGATGTGGAGATCTTTCTGGGAGATCTGCATGCAAAAATGGAATTTCTCAAACAGATCAATCAGATCACCTTTGAAGACATCCTGACCAGCAGCCGCATCAGAAAGGAATCGGCCACACCCCGATTGACCCAAACCAGCGGACTGATCATCCGCAAGCGCCGGCTGTATTTTGCCAATACCGTGGTCATTCTCCAACGTCCGGAACTGCTGCTCAAAATTTTTCTGGAAAGCGGCAGGCGCCGGATTCCCTTGTCCATTGAAGCCAGACGCGTGGTGTCGGAATTCCTTCATCTGGTGGATGATGACATCCGGTCAGACCCGGACAACATCAAAATCTTCAAACAGATCCTGGCCCTGTCCTTCTGGGAGTTCAATGTGCTTAACGTGATGCTGTCCACCGGCATACTGGAACAGATCATTCCGGAATATCATGCCATCCGCAATAAAATTCAATACAATCACTATCATCTGTTCCCCGTGGACAAACATTCCATCCGCTGTGTCCAGGTGATCAACAGCTTCAGAGAACCGGGCACCGATGTCAACTCCAGCCTGTATGCCAATGTCTACAAGGAGATCAGAAACAAAAATCTGTTGCGGGTCACGGCCCTGCTCCATGATATCGGCAAATCCGATCCCGCAAAAGAACATTCCAACACCGGTGCCGAGATTGCCCGCCCCATTCTGGAACGGCTGGGATTCAAACCGGCTGAAACGGATGATGCCCGGTTCTTGATCCGCCATCACCTGCTGCTGGCCAAAACCGCCACCCGCAGGGATGTGTTTGATGAGGAAACCGCTGTATATACGGCGGACAAAGTGGGCAAAATCCGGCTGCTGCGCATGCTGTTTCTGCTCACTGTGGCAGACTCAATGGCCACCGGCCCCAAAGCCTGGAACGAATGGACGGAAAACCTGATAAAAGATCTGTTCATGAAAACCATGCGCATTCTGAAAACCGGCGAACTGGCATCCAGAAAAGCCCAGCGTTTAATTCAACGCAAAAAAGAAGAAGTGACCGCCCTGCTTGGTGACATCTGGCAGGAAACAGACACATCCAAACAATTGGATGCCTTGTCAAAGCGCTATCTGCTCAATATGCCGGCCATTCATATCGCCGATCATATCAAGCTGTATCAGAACCTGGGCAACCGGCAGTTCATCTGGCAGATTTCCCATGAAGATGACTCGGATATCCGCACAATATCCATCTGCGGCCGGGAAAAACCCGGATTTTACTCCAAAATCGCGGGCGTGTTTTTTCTCAACCGCATCAATATTGTGGCCTCCCAGGCATATCCTTTAGGAGACACCCATATTCTGGACATCTTCAAGGTCATGGCGCCCAGTGACCGGATCTTTGAAAAAGAAAAATGGGAAAAAGCAAAACAGGATCTGTCCCAGGCATTGGCGGATGATCATTTTCTGGATAAAGTGGTGGAGAAAATCCCGTCGCACATCACCATTGCTTCGGGCAGGCGCCCCGAACCCAATCAGGTTCGCATCGACAATGACACATCCAGCTTTTTCACCATTATTGAAGTGTTGACCTATGATTTTGCCGGCTTGCTGTTCACCATCACCAATACCCTTTACCGCTGGGATGTCAACGTGAATGTGGCCATGGTGGGAAGCAAGGTGGATCAGATCATGGATATTTTCTATGTCCGGAGCCTGGAAGATGATCAGAAAATCCAGGACCCCCTCAAACTCAAACAGATTAAAACAGCCATATTGGATCGGCTCCCCCAGCTACATGCAAAGGAGGTATGAAATGAAAAAAATTGAAGCGGTGATCAAGCCTTTCAAGCTTGACGATGTCAAAGAAGCACTCAGTGAAATTGGTATTTACGGCATGACCGTCACCGAAGTCAACGGCTACGGCCGGCAGAAAGGACACAAGGAAATCTATCGCGGCGCGGAATACGTGGTGGATTTTGTGCCCAAAATCAAACTGGAGATCGTGGTGTCGGACGAGCGGGCCGAAGAAACCATTGAAACGGTTCGAAACGCGGCAAATACCGGTAAAATCGGCGACGGTAAAATATTTGTCCTGAATGTGGAAAAAGCCATCCGGGTCCGGACCGGTGAAACCGACACCGACGCCCTATAGACAGACATGCAAAGTGTGATCAATATTTTTTCAATTGAGAACTTAAAAAAACAACTTTAAAAGGAAAGGAACACCTATGACTCCCAAAGATGTCATCGCCATGGCCAAGGAAAACAATGCAAAAGTCGTCGACATCCGGTATATGGATTTCATCGGCACCTGGCAGCATTTTTCAGTGCCTGTCAGTGAATTCACCGAATCTGCGTTTGAAGACGGATTCGGGTTTGACGGCTCGTCCATGCGGGCGTGGCAGGCCATAAACAACAGCGACATGATCGTGATCCCGGAACCTGAAACCGCCAGAATGGACCCGTTTTTCAAGGTCCCCACCCTGGCCGTCATCGGCAACATCCATGATCCCATCACCAGTGAATCCTATTCCCGGGATCCCCGGGGCATTGCCAAAAAAACCGAGCAATACCTGAAAACCACCGGTTTAGGGGATACTATTTTTGTCGGACCTGAGCCGGAATTTTTCATCTTTTCCAATATCCGGTATGCGTCTGAACCCCACACCGCGTTTTTTGAGATCGATTCCCCGGAAGGACACTGGAACACGGGCACGGATGAAATGCCCAATCTGGGGTACAAAATCAAACCCAAACACGGATATTTTCCTCTGCCGCCGGCTGATCAGTATCAGGACATGAGAACCGAGATGATGCTCACCCTGGAAAGCTTGGGTATTGCCATGGAGTGCCAGCACCATGAGGTGGCCTCTGCCGGGCAGTCGGAAATCGATTTGCGGTTCGATTCCCTGGTGAACATGGGCGACAGTCTGGCCTGGTTTAAATATGTCCTGAAAAACGTGGCCCATAAGCACAATCATACCGTCACCTTCATGCCCAAACCCCTTTATGGAGACAACGGCACGGGCATGCACACCCACATGAGTTTCTGGAAAGGCGGGAACCCTGTATTTGCAGGCAACAAATACGCCGGTCTGTCTGATGAAGCCCTGTGGGCCATCGGCGGCATCATGAAGCACTGCAAATCCCTGTGCGCCATCACCAATCCCACCACCAACTCCTACAAACGCCTGGTCCCCGGATTCGAAGCCCCCATCAACCTGGCTTACTCCAGCCGGAACCGGAGTGCGGCCATCCGTCTGCCCATGTATTCCAATTCTCCCAAGGCCAAGCGCATCGAATTCAGGACACCGGATCCGTCCTGCAACGGGTATCTGGCGTTTTCCGCCATTGCCATGGCCATGATTGACGGCATTCAGAACAAACTGGACCCGGGCGATCCCATGGATAAAAATATCTATGATCTGCCGCCCGAGGAATTGGCCCAGATGGAATCTGCACCCGGTTCTCTGGAAGAAGCCCTTGAGGCACTCAAACAGGATCATGAATTTCTGCTCAAGGGTGATGTTTTCACCAAAGATGTGATTGAACACTGGATCGACTATAAGATGAACAATGAGGTCAAACCGGTCATCAGCCGGCCCCATCCCCACGAGTTTTATCTATATTTCGATATTTAGACCTTTCTTTGACAAAAGGGGTGTCATTCAGGCAATGATACCCCTTTTGTCCTTATCTGCCGATACCCAACCCGTTCCACCATTTTTTTAATGCAATCCCCTGAAAAATACGATATAAGGAAAATATTTTTAACAAAATTATTCAAAGGGGCATTGCCGTTATATGGAAATTCTGCCTTATATCCGCACACATTTCACTAGATGGGTCTTTTTCATGCTTCTTCTGTTTGGTCTGGTTCCCGGCGCAATTGCCCAGCAGCCTGCTGCCGGCAATGAATTTGATGCGCTGAAGCAGCGGCTGATCAAGGATGGATTTGCCCCGGAAAAAATTCAAAACATCCTGACAAAAGACGCGGTTTCATTCTCACCTGCCGGGGTTTCCATGTTTTTCGTCCATTCTGAATCCAGCTTGAATTATGACCAGTTCCTGTCCAAAGATTCCATTGCCAACGCATTTCAATACATGGCGGATCACAAAGAAACCCTGGACCAGGCCCAGAAAATTTATGGTGTGGATAGAACCGTGATCACCGCCATTCTGCTGGTGGAAACCCGCCTGGGCACCTACCTGGGCAATCAGACGGTCATCAACACCCTGGCCACCATGGCGTCTCTGACTGATGAGGCCCTGCGGGAACGCATCTGGAATGCGATTCCGGATCAGAAAAAACCGGAAAAAGACACGTTTCTGAAAAAAGTGAACCGGCGCTCCAAGTGGGGATATGAAGAACTCAAAGCCCTGATCCGATACACGGACCGCGAAGGCATTGCCCCGGAAAACATCCGGGGCTCTTACGCCGGCGCCATGGGTATTTCCCAATTCATGCCCTCCAATGCCCTGACTCTGGCAAAAGACGGTAACAATGACGGCAAAATCGATCTGTTTGATCACAGTGACGCCATATTTTCTGTGGCCAATTATCTCAAACATCATGGATGGAACCCCGACATCTCCCGGCAGCGCCAGCACGAAGTCCTGTTTCGCTACAACCACAGCAACTATTATGTGGACACCCTGATGAAAATATCGGACCGGCTCAAGGAAGGCTGACAAATAACCATGAACAACATCATTCTGATTATTCTGTTGATTTTCGGCATCTCTTTAGGCCTTACCATGCTGGCTTTAGTGGATATCATAAAAAAAGATTTCGGTTCACCGAAAATCAAAATCCTGTGGCATTTTATCGCACTGATCCCATTGATCGGATGGCTCATCTATCTAATTTTCGGTTATCGAAAAGGCCGGAAAAAGTCGCTTACCGCATAAATTTCGTTGACTTTTCCCCTGTTCCGGTATAGATATGATTTTTCAAAAATCAACAATGGTCCCATCGTCTAGTGGTTAGGACGCCGGCCTCTCACGCCGGTAACCCGGGTTCGAATCCCGGTGGGATCACCACTTGGATCATCAAGGCTTTCAGCGATTTGCTGGAAGCTTTTTTTATTATCAAAAATGAACCCATTTTCCCCACAAATGAGTATTTTTTACAACACCTTATGAGAGAATACACCATTCTAATTTTGTCATAATTGGAAGTCACAACTTGTGACTTCCCAAAACCAAAGCCGCCGTTCAAAATCAATTGAACGGCGGCTTTGGTTTATGGGCATTGACACTTATTTGAAGATCTTTTCAGGTTTAGTCGGATCTCCGGTGGCGTTGGGAAAGTCTTTGACTATGTGGGCTTTTTCATTGGTTTCAATTAAATGATCCGCCTCTTTCATGAAATTGGTGAACTGGAATTTACATTCATAAAAACCGTGCCACCACGCATAGTCCGGGGCCATCATCATGGCGCCCATCCGGGCTCTGCGGCCCTCATGGTGCCAGAGTTCATAGAACTCAAGCTCCAGCTGTTCATCAAAAAATTTGGTCTTGTCCAGCAATCCTTTGGCGTAAAGTTCATCCAGTTTTGCTTTGGCCGGCTTAAAATACACGTCATTGTATTCTTCCACGGCTTTGTCAAACCCGTCATAAAAATCATTGATCCAGGAATCCCCATGGCAGGCACTGCAGACATTTTTCATTTTGTCACGCTCCGTCTGCCAGTCCGTGGCAGCCGGAAACGGTTTAAAATCCTGGGGACGAACCGTCAGCGGTGCCTGGGTCTCCCATGACAGCCTTTCCGTGACATCATGGGTGGTCAACACTTTACCACTGCCGCTCATGTGGCACCCGGCACAGGTGGGGGCCCGGTAGTCCACGCCGGCCGTCCATGTGCCGCCGGCCGCATCAAAATTATATTCATCCTGATAGGCATGGTAGATGGTGCCGTGTTTGGATTCTTCATATATTTCGATCTGGGGATGGTCCGGCCCCAGATGACACTGGTCACAGGCCTCGGGTCTGCGGGCTTCCGCCAGTGAAAACCGATGGCGGGTATGACACGACGTACATGATCCTTTACTGCCGTCCAGATTCAGACGTCCCACCCCGGCATTGGGCCAGGTGGCTGGATCGATTTTACCGGTGTCATCGATCTTGATCACGGTCCCGTGGCAGCTGAAACAGCCTGTCTTGCGCTCGTTATCCGAGTTCATGCCGTCATTGAGCCAGGGATCGATTTTCCACATGATTTCAATGGTATTGGCATGCTTTGATTTGCTGTACTGCATGGCTTCATCCGGATGGCACCGGGAGCAGTCTTTGGGGGTGACAATAGATGCAATATCCATTCTGTACTTATCCTCCCCCCAGGGCATATCAGCGCGGCCATAATACTTGGCATGATCCTGGGCGATATCCTGATCTCCGGGTTGCACCAGGTGACAGTCAAGACAGGTGATGTTGGCGTTGGCGTGCCGGCTTTTGGCCCAGTCGGCAAATATCCCGGGGGTGGTCTCCCGGTGGCATTCTATGCAGGCCTGGGCTTCGGGCGGCACGCTGCGCTCAATCCGGTATTCCTTGACTTTGGCGTAATTGGGCTGGGCGGCTGCTATCGCGACAAAACCCGTCACCATCAAAGCCGTTGTCAGCAACAACAGTGGAAAGTGGACCTGTCGTCGATTCATAAGCGTTGCTCCTTTCGTTAAAGTAACCCCTGAAAAAAATTTAAGGTTTCATCAATTTGATCATAACTGTCGCAATCCCTTGGCCTGGTAGGGTACCTGACGGGTTTGACGAAACATGACCCGGCCGCTGTCCGAATGGACCAGGTCATAATGGCAGTCAATACATTTTTTTTCATACCCGGGTTTCGCATACACCACGGACCGGTGCGCCAGCATGGCCCCCCGCCGGGTGGGCATATGCAGCAGATTTCGATGACATTTCTGGCATTCACGGTTATTGAATGCTTTGTAAGCAGCCTCCCTGGCATGTTCCCGGTCGTATTCCCCGACCAGGAAATGCGCGGCCACATCTTTGAGGCCGTGATAACTTTTGGCAAAGAAAAAATTGAACGTATCCTGGGGTGCCGGCAGATGACAGTCCATACAGTCAACCACAACCCCG
This sequence comes from Desulfotignum sp., assembly GCA_021737695.1. Lineage (GTDB taxonomy): Bacteria > Desulfobacterota > Desulfobacteria > Desulfobacterales > Desulfobacteraceae > Desulfotignum. The sequence goes on from JAIPDL010000007.1 coordinate 43,062, forward strand.
GCTGCGTTATTGGTATGTGTGGACGATCGCCATGCCACCACGGCCGGTTTGATTTCATGACATGAGGCACAGAACTCCGGTGTAGAGGTTCGCACCATGGTGTAGTAAGTCATGCTGAACAAAGGGAACGCAATGATAATCCCGATACCGATCAATATCAGTGACACAAGAGATTTTTTCATGAGGCCTCCGGTGAATAATTAAACCCAATCAGCCTTGATTCATCACTGTTTACTATCAATAGCCTTTGGTGTCCCACCGTGTCAATAAAAAATTTTTTTCAAAAATCCTTCACCCGGACATGAATTGGTATTTTAAGTTGACAAAGACAAAGGGCATGTCTTATATCCAGCTGAGAGCAAAAACCTGTGACCGCACAAATCATTGATCAAACCGGGGTATTGGATGAAACAGCACACCGTCTTTTTTCCACAGAAAATTCTTTCCGTTCTTTGCCGGCTGATAGTCATCTCCATTCTTCTGGCAGGCTGCAACACGGCTGTGGGACCTGAATATCAGTCTCCTTCCCCGCAGTTGCCCGAAACCTGGCAGATCACGGAAACGGCTGACAATCTATCTTCGTTCGAACCCACCACCCTGTTTGATGAATGGTGGCGCGTGTTTGATGATCCGGATCTGACCCGGCTGATGTCGGATGTGAAAAAACAGAACCGGGATCTGGTCGCGGCAACGGCCCGGCTGGACAGCTATGCGGCTGCCTATGGCGTGGCCCGGTCCGGACTGATGCCCGTGATCAACGCCCAGGGCGGCATCAGCCGGGAGCGGGAATCCGAACGGGTCCGCAACCCCACCAAACAGTCCATCGACGGGAATCCTTCCTGGATGTACCAGGCCGGTTTTGTCATGTCCTGGGAAATGGATGTGTGGCACAAAATCCGCCGGAGCATGGAAGCGGCCCGGGGAGAGTGGGACGCGTCCATCCAAGACCGCCGCAATCTCATGGTGCTGCTCCAGGCCCAGGCGGCCTCCGAATATATCCGGCTGCGCACGGCCCAGCAGCGGTATGAATTTGCCCGGAAAAACGTGACCCTTCAAGAAGAAACCCTGGAACTGGTTCAGGACCGGTTTGATGCCGGGTTGACCGGTGAGCTGGATGTGCACCAGGCGAAAATGAATCTGGCATCCACAAGGGCCCGGCTGCCGGCCCTGAAAACCCAGCAGACCGAAGCCTTGAATGCACTCAGCCTGCTGACCGGCCGCCTGCCCGGGGAGCTCAACCAGTTGCTGACCCCAAAATGGATTCCCATGGCCGCCGCCCTGCCTGAAATGCTGCCGGCGGAACTGGTGCGAAACCGTCCGGATATCCGGGCCGCTGAACGCCTTCTGGCGGCCCAGACCGCCAGAATCGGTGTGGCCAACGCAGAATTTTACCCGGCACTCACCCTGGACGGCATGTTTTCCCTGGTGTCCACGGATTCCGGGGAATTTTTTTCGTCTGCCGCACAAAAATACAGCATCGGACCGTCTTTCACCTGGCCGGTCTTCACCGGCGGGTTGATCAAAAATCGGTTACAAATGGAACAAGCCGCCGCAAGGGCCGCCCTGGCCCGGTATGAACAAACCGTGCTCACGGCGTTCCGGGAGTGTGAAGACGCTTTGGCCGCCTATATTAATGAAGGCGACACCCTGTCCGCACTGAATCAGGCCGTCGCGTCCACGCAAAAATCGGTGGAACTGTCCCAGTCCCTGTATATCACGGGGCTTGTCAATTTTCAGAACGTCCTGGACATGCAGCGCCAGCTTGCGTCTTTCCAGGATCAGCTGGCCCAGTCCATGGGTCAGTCCGCTGTCGGCCTGGTAGCTGTTTACAAAGCATTCGGCGGTGGATGGGAACCTGAAACAGATCGTCTGACCCCATAATTTTTGTTTTCCCCGCCATTTGAAGCAATCAATTTTCTAGTATTGCCCGTTTTCAATTGACAAAAAATAGGAGTTTATCCTATCTTGATTTTGACATTAACAACAATCAAGCAAGGAGGTACATATGGCAGAAAAACCTGCTGTGGGATGCAAACGTCCCTCGGCCAAAGTTCAAAAACCGCCTGAAGAAACCACTCAACCGGAAACCGTTACAGAAAAAAAGGAGCACGCCATGATTCAGATCGGCCAGAAAGCCCCGGACTTTACAGCCCCGGCTTACTTCAACAATGACTTTGTCTCAATTAAACTGTCGGATTACCTGGGAAAATGGGTGGTCCTGTGCTTTTATCCCGGTGATTTCACCTTTGTCTGAGCCACGGAAATCTCGGCGGTCGCCGAGAAAAATGCAGAATTCGAAAACTTAGGTGTTCAGGTGCTGTCCATGAGTGTGGACAGCATGTTTGTCCACAAAATGTGGGTGGACAAGGAACTGTCCAAAATGGTCACCGCCAAAACCGTGCCGTTTCCCATGCTGTCGGATGGCGGGGGCAATATCGGCAAAATCTATGGTGTGTATGACGAGGATGACGGCGTAGACATCCGGGGCCGGTTTTTGATCGATCCGGACGGTGTTGTCCAGGCCTATGAAATGGTGGCCCCGCCCGTGGGACGTAATATTCCCGAAACCCTGCGCCAGATCCAGGCATTCCAGCTGGTCCGGGAAGGCAAAGGCACCAAGGCGACCCCATCCGGGTGGAAACCGGGCAAAACCGTTCTGGAACCCGGACCCGACCTGGTGGGCAATGTCTGGAAAGTGTGGACCGTAGACAAAGCGTTTGACTGATATTGAATCTGCCACAAGTACCTTAAAGGTACCTGTGGCAGATAAAAATGGTTATACCACCGGCCCGCCGCTGTTTATCCACGCGGACATGCCCCCGGCCAGGCTGTGCACATGATTAAACCCCTGGCTCTGGAGAAAGCTGGCCGCAATGTTGCCACGATACCCCACCCCGCAGGTCACGATCACTTCTTTATCTTTGGCAATATCCGGTGCCTGGTTGAGCAGATCCGTCAACGGCAGGGACTTGGCCTGCTCGATATGGCCGTCCTCATATTCCGCAGGGGTCCGGACATCGTACAGCGCGGCATAATTGCCTTTACTGATTTTCTGTTTCAGTTTTTCCGTGGAAATCTGCCACAGCTGATTGATGGAAAGCCCGGCCTCCTGCCAGGCGGCCATGCCCCCGTACAGATACCCGATGATATTGTCGTACCCGATGCGGTGCAGGTGCACTGTCATGGCTTCAAACGCGTCTTCATCCGTGACAATCAGGATCAACTTTGCCTCGGGTTCGAGTACCATGCCGATCCAGTTGGCCGTCTGCTTGGCAAACCCGATATTGATGGACCCGGGAATATGCACCCCGCCGAACGCGGCCGTATCCCGGGTATCCAGCACCTTTGCCCCGTTTTCAATCTGGGCCTTCACCTGGGCCGGGCTCAGGTCCCGCACCACAGGGCACCGGTCCAGCAGGGGCACCCCATGGGTGTTGGTGTGGATAATATGGGAAAAACTCTTGGGACGGGAGGGAAAGGTCTGCATCATTTCCTTTTTGAACGCGTCTCTGGACAGTTTGAGCCGATCATTGCTCTTTTTCTCAAACCCGATGGTGGAACTGGATTTGGCGCTCATGCCCTTGCCGCACAAAGACCCTTCCCCATGGGCCGGAAACACCTCGAGATTGTCCGGCATGGTGCCCAGCTTTTCATACAGGGAATTATAAAGATTCAGGGTCTGCTCTTCGATGAGCTCATCCCCGGCCAGGTCCGGCCGGCCGATATCCCCCACAAACATACAGTCTCCCGTGAGCACCATCCAGGGATCCTGGCTCCTGGCCGTGTCCGTCACCAGGATGGACATGGAATGGGGGGTATGGCCCGGCGTTTTGATGAACTGCAGCCGGGTATAGCCGAATTCCATGGTCTGGCCTTCGGTCACTTCCTTGTGGGCAAAGGTCACGGGAGAGCCTTCCATGTAATAAATCTCTGCGCCGGTGCGGGATTTGAGTTCCTGGTTTCCGCTGACATGGTCCGCATGAATATGGGTTTCAAAAATATGGGTGATTTCCATGCCGTTTTTGCGCACCAGATCGATATAGTCCTGCACATCTCTTTTCGGATCCACCACACAGGCAACCTTGGCGCCCGGGCAACCAATGACGTATGAAAGACATCCCATTCCTTCGACGGTGATCTGTTTGAAATACATGATCTATCTCCTCTTTGTATATGCTTTGTTTCATTTGGTGAAAAGAAATATACCATCTTGATTCAAATTTTCAAACATGGTTTGATCTTTTTTAAGAATCATTCCGGTTTCCAGAATGAGGATCTGGCCGGAGATTTGACTTTTTTCCAAGAAATTGTTTGAAAATCCGGCCGGATTCGCTATAAATCAGCGACATGCTTCTTTGCGCAAACCAGACAAGGAATTACATGGAGGAACACAATGAAGTTGGGACAGGCCAGAGACTTGTTTTCAGAGATGATGAATATTGCCGGTATCCAAGTGAATGGGGACCGGCCGTTTGATATCCGGATCAAAAACGATCAATTTTTCCAACGGGTGACGGCATCCCCGGCTTTGGGCCTGGGTGAGTCCTATATGGATGGCTGGTGGGATTGCCGGGCACCGGATCAGTTCATTGAAAAAATACTCCGGGCCAATCTTCTCAAACAGATCAAACAGGACCGGATCACGGCCTGGAACGCCCTGATGGCAAAAATTTTCAATCTCCAGACCATTAAACGGGCATTTACCGTGGGCAAACAGCATTATGATATCGGCAATGACCTGTATCAAAAGATGCTGGGCAAACGGATGCAGTATACCTGCGGATACTGGAAAGATGCCCGGAACCTGGACGAGGCCCAGGAGGCCAAACTGGACATGATCTGCCGGAAACTGGCACTGGCACGGGGAATGACTGTCCTGGAACTCGGGTGCGGGTTCGGCGGATTTGCCCGGTATGCGGCTGAAAAATATCAGGTGTCTGTGACCGGGTTTACCGTGTCAAAAGCCCAGGCAGAATTCGGCAAAGAATACTGCAAAGATCTGCCCGTGGATATCCGGCTGGATGATTACCGCAATGCCAAAGGCACCTATGACCGCATCCTGTCCATCGGCCTGATGGAGCATGTGGGATTTAAAAACTACCGGACCTATATGGAACTGACCCGCAACCTGCTTAAAAAAGACGGGATCGCGTTCGCGCATACCATCGGCGGGAATATCACCACTCGGATCTGCAATCCCTGGACGGCCAAATACATTTTTCCCAATTCCGTGCTGCCGTCCATCGCCGAGCTGGGAAGAGCCATGGAAGGGCTGTTTGTCCTGGAAGACTGCCACAATTTCGGGGAAGATTATGACAAAACCCTGATGGCCTGGTATGACAACTTCAAGGCAGCCTGGCCTCAGCTCAAAGACCGGTATGACGACCGGTTTTTTCGGATGTGGGAATATTACCTGCTCAGTTCCGCCGGCGGGTTCCGGGCCCGGTCCATGCAGCTGTGGCAGATGGTGCTGACCCGGCCCGGCCGGCCACAACCGGACTGCCGGATCTCGTGAGGCCGGCCATGATTCAGACGGATGTAATCGTTGTGGGCGGCGGACCGGCAGGATCAGCCTGTGCGGCCTGCCTCAAAAAAACCGGAATGGATGTCAGGATTCTGGACAAACAAGGCTTTCCCAGGAAAAAACTGTGTGCCGGATGGATCTCACCCGGGGTGTTTGATGACCTGGGATACGACCCAGATACCTACCCCCACGCCTTGACCCGGATCCACAAGATTCACTTTCACCTGTTTCAGGTTCCTTTGCCCGTGAGAACGCGCCAGTATGCAGTCCGGCGTATCGAGTTCGACCACTGGCTGCTCCAGAAGGCCAGGGTGCCCGTGCACACCCATACCGTGAAAAAAATTCAAACAGACCGGTCCGGGTATGTGATCGATGATCAGTTTGAATGCCGGTACCTGGTCGGGGCCGGCGGCACCCACTGCCCGGTGCGGCGCACCTGTATGGCGCCCGGGCCGTCCCGTCCGGAAACCGCCCGCATCGCCGCCGTGGAAAAAGAATTTCAAGGCCCGCAACAGGTCCGGGAGTGCCATATCTGGTATCTGGAAAACGGCCTGCCCGGGTACGCGTGGTACCTGCCCAAAAAAGGCGGGTGGATCAACATCGGCATAGGCGGCAAACAGCACCGTCTGACGGCCCGGAAAACCACCATCATGGATCACTGGCGCACGTTTATCCGCCGCCTGATGGATAAAGGTTTTCTGGACCAATCCCCGGGCAATCCCTCAGGGCATACCTATTATCTGCGGCATGCCCCTTTTCACCGGAAAGCTTTGGAAAACAGCATGCCGGACAATATGTTTGCCATCGGCGATGCTGCCGGCCTGTCCACCCTGGACATGGGGGAAGGCATTCATGCAGCCGTCCAGAGCGGCATTGCCGCGGCTGATGCCATCATTTCAGGCCGTCCCATGCAACTGAACCATATTTCCCGGTTCAGCCTGCCGGGCCTGGTGGCCGCCGGAATCCGGCCGCCGAAGTAATTGAAGATCAGAAGTTAGAAGTTCGAGATCAGAAGTTCAGAAGTTCAAAAGATCAAGAGGGGTGATCAGCTGTTAGTTTCCCGCTGTTGCCATATACTGCTGAAATCCATATCAGAGATTTTCAGCTTCAACCAGGCAGCCAGACGGCCGGGAACGGATCCGAGTTGTTTACCACTGTCCCACAATTGGCTGAAAAGATTTAACACCAAGCCAAAAACGGCGAAAGAAACGATAGCGACATGAGCCAAAAACTGGGGATCATCCATGTTTGTATTTTGGTTTGATTGAATGATTGGGGTGGATTTCTCCATTGGTGCCTCCTCATTTGAAGTTAACATCTGTTAACAAGCTCTTTCGCAGACAGCGAAAGAAACGGCATAAGAACTTGCCCACAAGAATATTTCATACAGAAAATATCTCATAATGAAAAACCCCTGTCAAGGGAAAAATTTTTTTTCGACATCAGGCCAGAAAGACTTTCCCGGTATTCCTGACCGTGTGATTTTCCCGCATGTAATTGGCCTGACTGCCGTTGCGCATGATCACCGCAACCCCTTCCGGGTCATAGTCGTCCACCTGATATGCCGGGGCCTGGTCCGGTGTGGTTTCACGGCACAGGTCAATATGCCGTTCAAGCTTGGCGATGGAAAAAGATACCAGCTCTTTTAAAAACCCGAAACTGTGACGCATCTGGTGAAATCCATATTTTTTCATGAGCGCGTATCCATTGACCGCTTCTTTTTCAGCAATCTCATTGGGGTGGGCCTGGCTGGTAGTGCAGGCAGTCTGGATGGAGGGCAGATTCAATCGCTGGTTCACCTTTTCCATGATGAGGTTGGCAATGTTAAAGGATATCAACCCTAAGTTGACGGCGTAATTGTCCTTGATGCTGGCAATGGACGGCAGGCCGGCATGCACGACCATAATGCCGGGATTGAGCACCTGGGCCAGGGTAATACCGAACAGGGCTTCGGCATGGGTCAACGTGACCAGTCCGGACATGGAATAGGGGGCGGAAAGCCCGGCCATGGGCATGGTGGACACATAAATGGGAATGCCTTTGCGCACACAGGACAAAAACGGCGGAATCATGCTGTCAATGATATTCAAGGGACTGTTGATAATGGAAAACTGGATGGTGAATCCCCCCCGGGTTTCATGAATCTGCCGGGCCTTTTCAATGCCCGCTTCCGTGACGGCAGCGGCATACACGGGTTTATTGCAGTTTTCAATAATGGTTTCCATGACCCTGACTTCCTGCTTGGGGATCAATACCCCTCTGGCCATGAAATCCACCACATCCGCCTGATCCACGATGCGGGCGATCTGGGCGACATTATCAAATGTCGGTTGGATCAATTCCCCGCTGGTGTCGTCATGGACAAAGGGGGCCGTTCCCCCCACACCAAAAGCATTTTCCCTGATCCAGTACTGGTCCCGTTTGGGCGTATCGGCAAGGGCCTGCTCCACCAGCGGCGACAGCACATGTAGATGTTCGGTGGTCTCATCATAGGCAGCCAAGCCCGTGTCTTCCAGAATCTGTCTGACTTCGGGAGAGCTGCAACGTATGCCTGTTTCTTCCAGGACCTGCAATGCGTCCTGATGGATTTGGTCCAGATACTCATTGCTCACTAAATTCATTTATCTGCCTCTCTCTTTGAGGGTCAATGTCATCCCGTCCCAGGCGAATACCATGTTTTCAAAGCCTGCCTCAAGGGCACGGTAATCTGTAAAACTGCGGTGCCAGTATTCTTCCAGGTGAATGAAGACCACCTTTTCTGCCTGGATCCGCCGGCTCAGGGCCACGGTCTGACCAAAGGTGTACAGGGTAGTCCTGGAGATGTGGTCTTCCGGGTACACGTATCCGTGTCTCAACCCGGTTTCAAACATTCCCGGCTGGATAAACAGCACATCCGGGCGCTGAACCGCAGGATCCTGTTCGGGAAACGGCTTGATGTCACACGGGGCATACACCACTTTTGCGCCGTTTTTTTCAAACACATATATATAGGCGACCTGGTCCCCCCGGTCCACCGGGATGGCTGTCACCTGAATTGCCCCGATAAGCGTCTGCCGGTCAAACGGTTCACAGCACAGAAATCCGGATTTTTCGTAAAATGATACCAGGGAGCCGTATGCCGTACTGACTTGCCTGAAACTTTCCAGCAGCTGCCGTGGCATCACCAGACGGACGGTTTTTTCCGGAAATGCCTGCCAGGTCCTGAAATCAATGGTCATCTGCTCCACCACCCGGAATCCTTCGATATGATCCGGATCCAAGTGGGTGAGCATCAGGTGAGTGATGACACGGATATCCGACCGGTTCAGCTGCCGGGAAATTTCAGCCGGGGTATCGATCAGAATATTTTCATCATGCAGAAATGCGGCAGGTCCCCCTCTTTCAAACGGTCCCCCCTTCTCCCGCGCTTCTGTGCAGACACGGCACCGGCACAATGGCTTGGGGATAACTGTGCATCCCCCGGACCCCAGTATTGAAAAATCCATGATACCCGCCGGGAATTGCCGTTATTTGAACGGATCCCATCGGACGGTCTGTTTTTCATATGCCGGCGGGAACAGTTTCAGAAACTCATCATAGTAATACAACTCTTTAAAAGAGGCGAATTTAAGCCCGTATGCAGCCTTGGGACGATGCTCGAACTCTTTGGGATCGATTTTTTTGGCAATGATGTCATCCATCACGTCATCCATGCCTGTTCCCATGGCAAACCGGAGCTTTTCCCGATCGGCGATCTGTTGCGGAAGCATGTCCCGGAACGCTTCCCGGAGCACATATTTTTCGATCTGTTTTTCCCCGTGAATCTTCCATTTCATGGGAATTTTCGCAGCAAATGCCACCACCCGGGAATCCAGAAATGGCGTCTTGTAAACCACACTGTTGGCCATCCAGCTGCGGTCCATCCGCCGCAACGCCGTGTTATAGGCGATTTCCAGCAGTTTCTGGGCAAGCCGGTCCCGCTGCTCCTCGCTTTTGACCTTGGGGTTCTTCAATACCATGCGGTACCCGCCGAACAGTTCATCCGCCCCTTCTCCGATCAGCACGACATCACTGTATTCCTTGACTTTCCGGGATACGTAATAATTGGACAGGATCCCGGAGATACAGTCTTCATCAAAACTTTCCAGATACCAGACGGCTTCGGGAATGATCTGTTCGATATCCTCATCCGTGATTTCGTAAACATAATGTTCCAGTCCCAGAAAGTCGGCCATCAGTTTCGCATTTTCCAGATCCGGCCCCGGAGCCTGTTTTACCGTGCCGGTAAACAGCTTTAGATCAGGGTTAAACTCTTTGGCAATGGCCGCCACAATCGAGCTGTCCAGACCACCGCTCAAAGACACTGCATCGGCACCATCCATCCGCCGTTTCACGGCATCGATCATCAATTCCCTGAGAATGGCGGCAGCCTCCATCACATCATTCCCCGGCTCCGGCACCTCCGGTTGAAACACGGGATACGATTTCAGCCCTTTTTTGGAACTGTAGATATGTCCCGGCGGCAGTTCCTGGATATCGAACTGGACATGATCCTTCAACCCTTTCATTTCACTGCTGAAATGAAACACCTCACCGCTCCACCCGTAGAAAAGCGGTCTGGCACCGATCCCGTCCCGGGCCAGAATCACCTCATCATTTTTTTCGACAATCGCGCATACAAAACTGCCGTCCATGTGCGAAAAGCAGTCCTGATCATACTTATCGTACAGATCGATGAACAGGTCTATATCCCGCTGGCCGCTGTCGGCACGGTCATCCACCAGCTCTCCGTCAAACAGAAAATAGGGGGGTTCGTCAAGGTTTGAACAAATGGTGCGTTCCGGCGACAGATTAATCTCATTGGCGCCCACCACGCCCCGGCGATCGGGAATCGACCGGACACAGGTATTGTCCGCCCCGCGATGACGCATGTCATTGAGTATTTTCCCCAGCATCGGGGCACAATCCGCACTAATTTTCCCATGCTGGGAGACGATTCCGGCGATACAGGCCATTTTGATACCTCCTGATATGAGTACTTGGTTGGCAAAAATGACGGAAATGACTTCCCGTCATTTTAAGATATGTTTATCATAATTTCATAAATTCTAAAATTAAAAATTTTGAATAGAAAATATTTTAACCATCTTCCCCCAACCAGGCGCGTCTCCCTTTTTTCTATCCTTTGGTCCAGAGGATCGCTTTGCGTTTCTCCGGAAGCTGCTGCTGCAGATCCTCAAGTTTTCCAAAAGTCAGAATGTTGGCCATGCAGTGTTTGACACATGCGGGTGCCATGCCCTGTTTCACCCTTCCGGCACAAAACACGCACGCCCGGGTGAAGGTGGGAATATAGGTGATAAACAGCTGGTCATTGGGCAGCCGGTGGATGAATTCCTGTACTTCCACTCCGCCGGCCCGGCCCGCGGGCCGGTGGTATTCCTGCTTGCAGGCCACTTCGCAGCTTTTGCACCCGGTGCAGTATTCATAATCGATGAGCATTGCATATGTTGACATGATTCTTATCCTTTCGCCTTGTATACCCGGCACAACATGCTTTTAATGGGCGCGCCCAGCCCGCCTTTGCCTTCATTGGACATGGGGATGAGCTGGTTGACGTTGACATCCCACACCCCGAACAGAGACGGCTCTGCCCCCTCTTTTTCCGGAAACCACCACCCATGCTCGGCCATGACCACATCCGGATGAATGATGGGGGTGGTCAACGCCGTGACCGTGATTTTTCCCAGCCAGTTTTCCACGCACACTTTTTCCCCGTTGTTGATGCCCAGTTTTTCCGCAGTATCGGGATGGATTTCCAGTACCGGTTCTTTCTGCTGTTCCCTCAGCCAGGGGATCTGCCGGTGTTCCGAATGGAAAAAAGGGCCCATCCGCCGGCCCGTGCACAGGATCAAGGGATATTTCTTGAAAAGATCCGGGGTGCTGACCGGACTGTAGGGGGGTTCTTCATGGTATGGCATGGGGGCAAGTTCCCATTTTTCAAGCCACGACGAATACAGTTCGACTTTTCCGGAAGGGGTTCTGAATCCGGGCTTGCCGTCCGGCCGCAGCAGCCCTTTTTCATGCCGGGAATAGGGTTTGCTGGGATGACCGTCCGGCGGCATGATCCAGGTTTTTTCCTGCAAGTCCTTGTAAGTCATGCCCGCGGAAGCCAGCAGGCTGTCAAACAGATCATGGACCGATTCATAGGGAAAATCCTTCATGAACCGCTTGGACAGCTCCAGGTTGATCTCGATGTCTGACTTGCATTCCGCCACATCCACGGTTTTCTTGATGGCCTGGAGCGGGACCCACCAGGCTTTAAGGGAATCTTTTTCCAGGAAACTGGCCGCCGGCAGGATCACGTCGCACAGCATGGCCGTCGGGGTCATGAACAGGTCCACGCACACCGTGAAATCCAGTTTTTTGATGGCATCCCGCCATTTGCCGGGTTCCATGCCGGTACAGGCAATGGGATTGGCAGTCTGGATCCACATGCCCTTAATTTCATAGGGATCCCCGGAAAAGATCTGTTCCAGCACTTTGTCCGGCTGGGCCCAGGCCCTGAAATCCTTGATAGGACCATAGTCGTTCATGCCGATGCGCTTTTTGGCCACCTCGTCGGGCAGACTTAAAATCGCGCCCCCGGCATGATAGGGATAGGTGACCACATCACAGGCATACCGGGCAATGGCGTTGCCGCCGGGGATATCCAGGTTCCCGGTCATACACCACAGATGGTTGATGGCCTGGGACGTGGGAATGGTGGAGGGAATGGTGTCGATGGGAAGGCCCCAGTGCAGGGCGGACGGCGCACTTTTCGCATACATCCGGGCCCCTTGAATGATTTTGTCTGCCGGCACCCAGGTGATTTCCGACACCTTTTCAGGGGTGTAATCAGCCGCGTTTTCCTGGTACCGGGTCCAGACAGTTTTAACGGTTGCCGAAGATCCGTCCGCCAGGGTCAAGCTGAACGCACCAGTGAGAGACGGCGTTGTGTCCGGTTGTTCATAGGACTGATCTTTGGAATCCCACACCACAAAGTCACCCGATGCGGCATCATGCACCACAAAATTCTCATCCGACCCGCCGGACCGGAGATGGCTTTCCCGCAGCAGAGCCGGCCCCGCAGCTTTTTCCATGACCAAAAACGGGGCATTGGTCCATTTTTCCACAAATGACTGGTCCCAGAGGTTTTCCTTGAGGATCACATGAATAAACCCCAGGGCCAGGGCCGCATCCGTTCCCGGCCGCAGCTGGAGCCACAATTTGGCCCGGGACGCGATCCAGGTGCACCGGGGATCGATCACCAGCAGCTGAGTACCCCGTTTCATCAGATCCACATACCAGTGTCCGAAAAACCCGTCCGGACAGGTGGCCGGCAGATTCTGCCCCCAGATGGTCACGGTTTCCGGGATCTTGTATTCGGGATCATCATACCGTTTCTCATGCCACTGGGACGCGTCCACCACGGCAAAATCCCCCTGGGTGATGGACATCATCATCAGCCGGGGGGTGTAGCAGGAGATCCCGGAAAGCCCGAACATCCAGTTGGGGCTGCCATAGGCATAGGCCAGCATGGAGATCCACCCCCCGATATCCCGGCCAGTGCCCTGGTGGAAGATCACGGATTCAGGTCCGTGATCCTTCCGGATTTTTTTCATTTTTTCTTCAATGAGATCAAAGGCTTCGTCCCAGGAAATGGGCACGAATTTTCCCTCCCCTTTTTTTCCCACCCGCTTCAGCGGCGTTTTCAAACGATCCGGATGATACATGTACTGGGTCATGGACAGACACCGGGAACACAACCGCCCCTGGTTCCAGGGATGGTCCGGGTCTCCTTCCACCTTGATGACCTTGTTGTCCTTGACATGGACCAAAACCCCGCATCCGCCGTGACATCCCGGTCCCGGCGACCACGTGGTGGTTTTGATAATCGTAACCCCATCTTTTCGGCTCATAACACCTCCTTGGTTTTTATATGGATGCACCGGCCTGGCGGGAGATCCACCGGCCCATGGCCGAGACCCTTTCTCCCATGGCCGGGATTTCATCTTCTCGAAACATCCCCGCAAGCACCACCCCGGCGAAAACAGTATTCCCGTGATCGAACACGGGGGCTGCCACGGCACGGATCCCGGGCGTCATGGATTCGTTGTCCACGGCATACCCGTTTTCCCGGCACCAGACAAATTCCGCTTCCAGCCGGGCCCGGTCCGCCCGGGTAGTTTCCCCGTAAAAATGCAGGGGCTGTGATGCCAGAATCTTTTCTCTGGTTTCATCATCCATGGCCGCCACAATGGCCTTGCCATGGGCTCCGTGGGTGATGTGAAAACACTGGTTCTGACGAATGGTCAAAGACACCATTGCATTGCCGTCATATTTCCCGACCACGTAAAACCGGTCGTTTGAAACAATGCCCAGCATTGCTGTGCCGGCGGTTTCATCAGCCAGAGACTGAAGATGGGCACTGGCTGCCGCATTGATATCCAGGTTGTCAATCGCCCTGGCCCCCAGGGGAATCACGGCAGGCCCCAGTGAATACGTCTTGCTGTTTCCATCCCGGACGACAAACCCGTACTCGCCCAGTGAATTCAATATGGAATACCCTTTGCTTTTGTGAATGCCGATGGCCTCACAGATCCGGGTCAGGGTCATGTCCGTTCCCGGGTGGCTGCCCAGGTACAAAAGTAGCTGAGCCGCCTGACTCACCGCCGGCGACAAAGGCCTGGCAGGGGGGTTTTTCTTTTTTTCATCCATCAGGCGTTCCTTTTTCAAAAAGACCTTATTTATTCTATATACAGAATCTAATTCCTTATATAGAATAAATATACGAGCCCTGTCAAGATGAGCCCGACTAAAAAATCTTGACGGGATATCTCAATCTTGTCTTGTTTGTTTTCCGTGTGATACACTGGATATCAACCAAGGAAACGCATAAACGTGTCTGACACAACGATCACATACTATACCACCCAAGTCAAAGACCTGGTTCAGCGTTATGAATCTGCGGATGTGTCAGACCTGCACGCTCTGCTGGCAGACAGAAAAAATAATTTGTAAAAATATTATAAAATATAATTTGTATTAACCATAAAATTAACGCATAATACAAATTATGATTGATGATATAGAAAAAACCGCCTTAGAAAATCTGGGCCAGCGATTGAAAACCGCCCGACTGGCTCGCAATGATTCCCAAAAAGAATTTGCCTGGCGGATAGGGGTCTCCATTCCCACCCTGCAGAACATGGAGCAGGGCAAACCCACCGTGGCCATCGGCACCTGGGTAAAAGCCCTGAACGTGCTTGACAGGCTCGATGATCTGAACCGTTTGCTGGCCCCTGAAGAATCGTTGTTCGCGCAACATGAGCGGATCAAACAACTTTCCGGCCGGCAACGTGCCAGGAGGAAAAAATAATTGCTTCATCTGGATGTCATCCTTATTTTTCCAACCCGTTTGAAAATAAAATGCGGCGAAATCATTACGGGAATGCCTGACCCCAACGGCAGAACAAAGGGGGCATTCCGCTACACACCTGAATATTTGCAGCATCCGGATGCATTTCCGCTGGACCCTGTCAACCTGCCGCTGGACCCAAAAGAGTTCTTATCCAATCGACCCCAGGGGATTCACGGGGTGTTCGAAGATGCCCTGCCCGATGACTGGGGCAGAAAAATTCTGGCCCGCAAAGCGAATCTCACCCTTCGGGAACAGACAGAACCCCGATTTCTGGAGGCGATTGGAAACAATGGAATGGGGGCGTTATGCTTTGAAACCGGCCACCCAGTCAGGGCACAAGACCCCTGTGCCGATATTGTGACCCTGGACAAACTGCTTGAACTGGCATTGAAATATGATGCCGGCGAATATCTGAATGACCAGGAGTTCGCCGCTTTGGCATTATGCGGCAGCTCTCCCGGTGGTGCCCGCCCAAAATCACTGGTTCGAGACAAAGACAATACCCTGTGGCTGGCAAAATTTCCCAGACACAACGATCCTGTCCATGTCGAACCCATAGAAGCGGCAACACTGGCAATTGCCCGGAATGCAGGCTTGCCCATACCTGATTTCAAACTGATCCCTGTGGGTTCCCGCAACACGTTACTGGTAAAGCGATTTGATGTAGCAGACTCCGGCGGCAGATACCATATGATCAGCATAAAAACACTGTTGAACGCCTCATATCATGCCTGGTACACGGATATTTTCAAGGCAGTGAAAAAATACAGTGCTCAGCCGTCGATGGATATCCCGGCGCTATTTCGGCAAATGGTGTTCAATGCCACCATCGGCAATACGGATGATCACTTGAAAAATTTCAGCATGCTTCACAAAGAAACCGGGTTCTGCCTGTCTCCTGCTTATGATCTGCTGCCCGATATTCATGGCAAACGATCCCATTCATTGTCATTTCCCGAAGGTGCTGGAGAATTCGCGCCTGACAGATCTCCATTTCTGAGATTTGGCGCAACGCTGAACATCAAAAATCCGGATCAGATCATCGATTCGATTATCCGGGAAGTATCCGCCTGGCAGGATGTTTTTGAAGAATATGGCGTACCAGGTTCAGATATCCGGAAACTTGCCGGGGACATCAATTATCGACTGGCGAAATTAAAATAAGCTAAACTGATGATCTGTACAGCAAAAAATGCCATAATACCCATTGATAACGATTCAACCCAAAAGACCACGATGAAAGGACAGACCCATGGCCCACAAATTCAACACCCTGGCCCTTCATGCCGGCATTCACACGGATGACACCCTGTCCCGGGGCGTGCCGGTCCACCGCACCACGGCTTACCTGTTCAAGGACACGGCCCACGCCGCTGATCTGTTTGCCTTGAAGGAGCTGGGCAATATCTATTCCCGCCTCCAGAACCCCACCCAGGACGTGCTGGAAAAACGGGTGGCGGCCCTGGAAAACGGGGCCGCAGCCCTGGCCGTGGCTTCGGGAACCGCCGCGATCTTCTACACCATCATCAATATCTGCGGCCACGGGGACGAAGTGGTGTCCACGGCCAACCTGTACGGCGGCACCATCACCATGTTTTCCCACATGCTGCCGGAAATGGGCATCAACGTGCACTATGTCCACCCGGACAAAGAAGACGACATCGAACAGGCCATCACCCCGGCCACGAGATTGTTGTTCTGCGAAACCATCGGCAACCCGTCCCTGGACGTGGTGAACATCCGGAAAATGGCGGACATCGCCGACAAACACCATCTGCCCCTGGCCGTGGATTCCACATTCACCACCCCATACCTGATCCGGCCCATTGAACACGGGGCTCACATCGTGATCCATTCCCTCACCAAGTGGATGGGGGGTCACGGCACGGCCCTGGGCGGCATTGCCGTGGACAGCGGTACCTTTGACTGGACCGATGCCAGATTCCGGCTGTACAATGATCCGGACCCCTCCTACCATGACCTGCGGTTTGCCCATGATCTGGGAGATCTGAATCCGCTGGCCTTCATCCTGCGGATGCGGGTGGGACCGCTGCGGAATTTGGGGGCCTGCATCAGCCCGGACAATGCCTGGATGTTTTTGCAGGGGATCGAAACGTTGGGGCTGCGCATGAAACAGCACTGTGAAAACGCCCAGGCCGTGGCAAAATTCCTTTCGGATCACCCGGCCGTGGCCTGGGTGAGATACCCGGGACTGCCCAGCGACCCTTCCCATGACACGGCCGCATCCCAGTTTGACAACGGGTTCGGCGGCATGGTGGTGTTCGGTCTCAAATCCGGCCGAAAAGGCGGGGAAACATTCATCAACAGCTTGCAGCTGTTCTCCCACCTGGCCAATGTGGGAGACGCCAAAAGCCTGGCCATCCATCCGGGTTCCACCACCCATTCCCAGCTGTCAGACGCGGAACTCATCGAAGCCGGGGTCACCCCGGACATGGTGCGGCTGTCCATCGGCATTGAGGACATGGAAGACATCCTGGCAGACCTGGACCAGGCCATCAACGCGGCCCAATGATGCTTGTGCCGGCTATTTTTTACTGACCGCCAGGATCCCGCCGGCACAAAACAGAATCACGGCCGTGACCCGGTTCTGAACCCGGGCCAGGTTCCGCTGGCGCAGCCATTTGAACACCCTTGCCCCGAACAGGGCATAGGCCATGGCACTGCTGCCCTGGATGACAAAAAAACTGGCCGCCAGAACAAGAAAATGGGCCGTGTAATGATCCGGGTGGATAAACTGGGGAAACAGCACCGTGAACACCAGCACAGACTTGGGGTTGGACATGCCCGTGGCAAAGCCCAAGGAAACCTGCTTGACCGGGGAGACGGGCAGGCCCGTGTGGGTTATCTCCATCTCCTGGATGGACTGCCGCCAGTTTTTGACCCCCAGCAGGACCAGGTAGATGACACCCACCCACTTGATGGTGTTGAATACCACCGTGGAGTTCTGGACAATCACCCCCAGGCCCAGGTACACCACCACCATCTGAACCATATAGGCGGCCGACCCGCCGAAAATACCCGGCAGGGTCCGGTAAAACCCGTGCTTCACGCTGGAGGACATGGAAAACATGGTCATGGGCCCCGGTGTATAGGCAATGGCCGTCATCATCACAAAAAAAGTAAACCAGCTACTTACCGGCATCATGGGTCACACCTTCTTAAAAAAACATGAATGCATACTTGATTGTGCGATTTACCAGAAAACCGCTCCTCCGCCAATCGAAATGATACGCTAATCGAAAATTTCCGCATATTTTTCTTCTACCGCCTGAATTTCATCAGCCGTCAGTTTTTTGAATTCTCTTTTTCCTGCACGTTTTGACAACTTTCCATGGTTTTGGGAAAGAAACCGGATAAGCAGATCAACCATATTATCGGGCATTTCAATATGGTTTTTGATGAATTCATTGAGCATATCATATTTTTTAAGGTATGCGACTTCTTCAGGAAGGGTTGTATTGACTGTTTCCGCAACGCATTCAAAGAAAAATTCAGCCTGTGTGGTTGCATCAAAATAACGATACAAATCCATGGTCTCGTTAAGCACCTCCACATTGTTTTTCTCCGTTGGCCGCCATTTGATCAAATCAAGCCTCGGCCTGGAGAAATGCTCCAATACGTTCCTGTATTCCTCTATCCGGGCCAGAATAACGGCAGATACCGGGAAGATTAATCCTTTTGGAACAAATTTTTTTTCAGCCAGGACATGGTGAAACAGATACCGGTGAATCCTGCCGTTTCCATCTTCAAACGGGTGAATAAAAACAAAGCCGAAAGCAATGACTGCCGCTGATAACACAGCATGAAAGTCATCTTTAGATAGAAGTTCATACGTATTGATAAGGCCTGACAGCAACGTGTCTAAATCATCTGCCCTGGCGGAAATATGATCGGGCATGGGCATGCCTGTGGTGCGGTCATGTTCTCCGACAAAACCGCCCTGCTTTCGCAATCCCGATGTGATGAAGCGATTGTCTTCAATGACGATCTGTTGCAGGTACACCAGCTCAGAAACAGTTATTTTGCGTTTTCCAGCTTCTCCTATAGCTCTTCCCCATCGTTCTATCCGGTTATGCGGAGGGGTTTCCCCTTCGATTGTGTAAGAGGCTTTTGAATCTTTGAGCAAAAGAAAAGCGGCGGCTCTGCCTAAAAGATCGGGATGAATCTGGCCGATATTTTTTTCAGCTGCTTCCGACAGGTTCCTGCCAGCGAACTTTTCAAGCTTTTTTGTTTTTCGGATCAGCGGGCAGAAATTCCGCGTTCCCGGCAAGTTATTCCGGACCCGATGACGTCTGGATGGATATGATTTCCCTTCATACTGCAACCTGCTGTCAATGAGTGGAACAAAATTTCCCATGGTTGCATCTTCAATATCCAGTTGTTCATCACGCAACCACTCCCATAAAAACCACAACCGCCGGCTGTACCGGCCTGTAGGCTCTGAAAGAACCATTTTCCTGATCTCTTCGGGTTCAATTTTTTGAAACAAGGCATTGAGAACAGCCAGATCAACACCCTCATATTTAAGCGCAAACACCAAATGTCCATAAAGTGTGTCTTTCGGCTTATGGCGCGGTGTAAAAATATGCCATCGCTCACAATCATATTTTTTGTGTTTTGTACCTATGGCACATAGATAATCCGGATCAGGAACTTTTAAGCCATATGTTGAGATCAATGCTGAATATCCAGCAAAGCTGCTTCCCTCCTCCAAAGCTGTAAAACCGTGAAAAATCATTTCGTGCTGTGAATTTTGATTATAATGGATCATTTTTATGATTTCCATTTTGGTTTGTCTAAATCATAATGGCATGAAAAATGATTATTGTCTATGAATTTTGATTATGAAAATAGAATCAGATGAAAAATGATTTTCAGATTTTCAAATCAGAACGTGTCGTCGTATCAAAAAAAGAATCCATTTTTTTGCCGGATTCTCTCGATGGTTGACCGGTCCGGTTTAAACGGGATATCCGGGATTTCGGGCATGGGCAGGGCATGGCTCTGGCTGAAAGGCGTATCTTTCAGTTTCATGTTGTAGGCCAGAACCATCAGGGTTTCCAGGTTCACCACATCCTCGATATTGTATGCCAGCAGGGTTTCCAGGGCCTTGATATTGCCGGTCTGCTGAAACTCCTGCCACAAAAGCACTGCAAAAAATCCGTCCACCCCGTCCAGGTCCCCCCGGTCCAGGCCCAGGGCTTTTTCGCACCGCTTCAATCCGCCGGCATATCCCAGGCTTTTGAGCACATACCGCAGATCGATGTGCGCGTGGGTCATCTCAATACCGAAATATTTCTCGATAAACGGTACATCAAAGGTTTTACCGTTGTAGGTGACGATCACGTTGTACCGGTCGATATCCGCCATGAACGCATCCAGGTTTTGACCCTGGACATAATATCTGATGGATTCCCCGTCATACAGGGCAATGGTGGTGATCTCGCTTCCAAACACATCCATGCCCGTGGTTTCGATATCCATGAATGCCGTGGTTTTCCTGAACTGCGGGAAAAACCGCCAGTGCTCCCCGGCCGGCAGAAGATCCGCAAAATAGGCCGGGTTGTTGTTGTCCAGATGTTCACAGGATGCCGCCATGCCCGCGGCAATACGCATCAGGCTTTTGGCGGGAACATCACAGGCATCTGCCGAACCCACCTGGTGCCAGTCCAGCAGCCCCGATGTCCACAGCCGTTTCTCCGTGACCGCCCCGACCCCCGGTATATGAATAAATGAATTGATCAGCATGTCTCACACCTTTCGCATTTTAAAATCAGGGAGCAGTATAACAGATTGATTGCATCCGGCAATCATGTTATTTTTACGGATACTATCATAAGGAGGCGGCATGACACCCAGAAAATCATGCCATTGACAACACCCCCGTATTTTATTATATATTACATAAAAATATGGGGGTTTTTTATTATGATATATCGTTCGGCAGAAGCCCATCTTGAAACCTGGATCAACAAATCAAACCGGAAACCGCTGGTTATCAGAGGTGCCCGCCAGGTCGGAAAATCCACACTGGTAAGACAATTTGCCAAAAAACAGAAAAAAACCCTGATCGAAATCAATCTGGAACGGCACCTGTTTCTGGATGATATTTTCAAAACCCTTGACACAGATTCTGCTTTAAGAGAAATCGAAGCATTGAGCGGCATACCGGTTTCGACCCCCGGCGCTATCCTTTTCCTTGACGAAATTCAATCGACACCGCATGCGCTCCAGCTTCTGCGCTATCTGTATGAAGAAAAAAAAGAATTGCCCGTCATTGCCGCAGGATCACTCCTGGAATTCACCCTTGCAGATCACTCATTCTCAATGCCGGTCGGACGTATCGAATACATGCATCTGGGCCCCATGACATTCACAGAGTTCATCCTGGCTGCTGAGCCGGCTTTGAGCAGATATATCCAGGATTTTTCCATGACATCCCCCCTTCCGGCGGCAGCCCATGAAAAACTCAAAAAAGAGCAGCGAAAATATGTGTTTACAGGCGGCATGCCGGAAGCGGTGCAGCGATGGTGTGAAAGCGGATCTCTCAGAGATGTGGGAGATGTTCACCGTTCGATTGCTGAAACCTATGAAGATGATTTTTCCAAATACGCCCGATCCCATCAACTGGTTCTCATGCAGAGAGTCTTCAGAACCATCCCGAGAATTGTCGGAAATAAGGTAAAATACAGCAACATCTCCCGGGAGCACCCCTCCGGAAAAATCAAGGAGATCCTCGATCTCTTAACAAAAGCAAAAATCTGCCACAAAATTTATCACAGCCATTGTTCCGGTCTTCCGCTGAATACGGGCATCAAAGACACCGTTTACAAATTACTGTTCATGGATATCGGGCTGATGAATCATATCTGCGGCAATGACTGGACGTATCTTCAATCCTTTCCTGACCGTGATCTTGTCAATGAAGGCGCCATTGCCGAACAGTTCATCGGCCAGCACCTTTTGACAGCTCAGAAAAATTCACCATCCCTGCATTACTGGGTCAGACAGGCCAGAACAGCCAATGCAGAAATCGATTATGTCATTTCCCACGGCCCGTTGATCATCCCCATTGAAGTCAAATCTGGAAAAAGCGGATCATTGAAATCGCTGCAACAGTTTGTCACGAAAAAAAACATCCCCCTGGCTGTCAGATTTGACCTGAATCCCCCGGGCCTCCAGAAAACCGCCCACGGGATCAGCACGGAAAACGGCATTGAAACGGCCGGCTTTTCCCTGCTCTCCCTGCCTTTATACCTGGTGGAAGCACTGCCGAAGGTGTTGGATGACATCCGGGAACAAGCCTCATGCACGGCAAGGATCAGGGCTGCCAATCTACAGCCCTGATCAAATGCTTACAGCACTTCAGCTGTCAAATACCCGGGATGCCTGAAAAAGCATTAGAATAGCACTGAAGAGATCAGAGCTTCTCTAGGGGATCTTTTTTCAGGGATTCAGGGGATTTTCTACTCTGATCCCCTGGATTATCTGGCCATCGTTTAAATCTTCGGTCCAAATGGTTTCACAATGGGCACTTTCAGCAGCAGACATGATCAAAGCATCCCAAAAGGATAACCGGTTAATGATCTGGCAATCAATGGCCCTGCCGATAATTTCAGGCGTAATCAGCACAATTTCAAACTTTGAAAATGAATGGATGATTTCCTTTGAGATAAGCGGATCGACACCGAGTTTCCTGATTGCCGTCACATGAAATTCCTGTATCACCTGGGTGGAAATGACACCCCGGTTTCCGTTGAGCACCGTTTTCAGGCAGTAACGGCTTTGGGCCTGTTTTTCCTTTTCATTCACATCCAGTGCATAAACCAGGATATTCGTATCGATGAAAATTTTAGACATCGTACAGGTCTTCCCGGTTCCATTTTTTGCCTTTAGAATCGGCATTAGCCCTGTCCATCAATTCGAAGCACGCATCAAGCCAGTTTTCTGACTGCGATTTCACAGTTTCTTCCAACATTTTCCGAATCAACGCATTCATTGATGTATTGTGCTTTCTGGCATATTCGCGCCCGGAGTCCAACAACTCCTTATTTATAGAAATAGTAATATTAGGCATAATAAACCCTCCATTTCAGATTTTATACATTATATGTGTACACGGATTATGTGTCAATGCAATAGAAATAAATGCCCTGATGCACAAATACCGGGGGGTGTTCCGAAATAGTCGAATATCTTGCCCGGGCGCTTTTTAGGAGGACCGGGAATTCTCACTTGATTGCGCCTGACATCCATGTTATTACTTTTATTATAACATCAGGAGGCCCACATGCTGGAACTGAAAATCAGGAAAATCGGTAATTCTCTCGGGATTGTCCTTCCAAAGGAGTCTCTGTTTCGGCTTCAGGTCAAGGAAGGGGAAAGTGTTTATTTCACCAAGACCCCGGATGGCGGATACCGGCTCACCGGATACAATGAAACATTCTCAAGACAGGTGTCTGAAGCCGAAAGAATCATGCAGCAGGACAAAGATCTTCTCCGTGAACTGTCAAACCGATGAACTT
>JAIPDL010000093.1 GCA_021737695.1 Desulfotignum sp.
TCAGATCCGATATATTTTCCGGCTTGAATCCGAAGAGATGCTCAGAATATCCACCCCTGCAGGTACCCGTTTCCCGGTTCACTGCTCTGCCACGGGCAAAATTTTTCTTTCCTTTTTATCCAATGAGGATATCCGCAGACTTCATGGCGGAAAACCACAGCTGAAGAAAATGACGGACCGTTCCATCAGTGAGATGTCGGATTTAATCAGCGCCGTTGAAAAAATCAGGAAAACCCACATCGCCTTTGACGATGAGGAAGCCCTCAGCGGGGTCTTTTGTGTGGCTGCGCCGGTTGTCGATGCAAAGGGTGAATGCGTGGCCTCCATCAGCATCTCAACGCCCAAAAACCGGATCTCCAAAGAGATCTGCCGCAGGTTTGCAAAAATGATCACGATTACCGCCAGGGAGATATCCGCATCCCTGACCATGCCATAGACAAACATAACATCCATATACCAAAGGGATCATAAATGGACAGACCCAGAAAACAGACTATGGACGGAAACACAGCCGCTGCCTATGCATCCTATGCATTTATCGATGCGGCAATCATTTATCCCATCACCCCGTCTTCCCCAATGGCTGAATCCATTGACGAATGGGCGGCTGCCGGGAAAAAAAACATCTTCGGCCATCGGGTGGGGCTGCGCCAGATGCAATCCGAGGGAGGGGCTGCCGGAACACTCCACGGCTGTCTTCAAGGGGGGGCTTTGACAGCCACATACACGGCCTCCCAGGGGCTTTTATTAATGATTCCAAACATGTACAAGATCGCAGGAGAACTTCTGCCCGGGGTGTTTCATGTCAGTGCGAGGTCCCTGGCATCCAACGCGCTGAGTATTTTCGGTGATCACCAGGATGTCATGGCGGCCCGCCAGACCGGTTTTTCCCTTCTGGCTTCCAGCAATGTCCAGCAGTGCATGGACCTGGGGGCGGTGGCCCACCTGGCAGCCATTGAATCCCGAATCCCTGCCCTTCATTTTTTTGACGGGTTCAGAACATCCCATGAACTGCAGAAAATCGAACTGCTGGAATACGGCGACCTGCTGGAACTGGTTGATATGGAATCTGTAGACCGTTTCCGTTCCCGGTCTCTGAATCCGGACAACCCGGTGCTGCGGGGGACCACCCAGAACCCGGATGTGTTTTTCCAGACACGGGAAGCAGTCAACAAATTTTACCTGCCCCTGCCCGACATGTTTCAAAAACAGATGGACAGGATCGGCACCCTCACCGGAAGGCATTACAGGCTCTTTGACTATCACGGGGCCGACACCGCCGAACATGTCATTATCGCCATGGGATCCGCCTGTGACGTGATCCGGGAAACCATAGACCATCTCAACCGGAACGGGGCTGAATTCGGTCTTCTGGAGGTACATCTCTACCGCCCGTTTTCAACCGCCCACCTGTTAAACGCCCTGCCCTTAACAGTGAAACGGATATCGGTCCTGGACCGGACTAAAGAACCCGGTGCCCCTGGAGAACCCCTGTATCTGGATGTCAAAAATGCGTATTACGGGGAAAAAAATCCCCCCCTTATCATTGGGGGCATCTATGGACTGGCCTCAAAGGAATTTTCACCGGTCCATGTGAGAGAAGTGTTGACGAACCTGACATCTGAGACCCCAATGGACCAATTTACCGTTGGAATTACTGATGATGTCACGTTCCGGTCCCTGCCGCCGTTCACGGAGTCTTTCAATCCAACACCCGGGGATACCATCGCCTGCAAATTCTGGGGGCTGGGATCTGACGGCACTGTGGGGGCAAACAAGTCTGCCGTTAAAATCATCGGGGACCACACAGACAAATTCGTCCAGGCCTATTTTGCCTATGATGCCAAGAAGTCAGGCGGGGTGACCATCTCCCATTTACGCTTTGGTGATTCGACAATCCGTTCCTCCTATCAAATCACCAATGCTGATTTCATCGCCTGCCACAACCAGGCTTATGTCAACCAGTATGATCTTCTGAACGTAATCAAACCAAAGGGAACCTTTCTGTTAAACTGCACCTGGACAGAAAAAGAGTTGGAAAAAGAGCTGCCCTCAGATCTGAAACAAACCATTGCCCAAAAAGAGATAAATTTTTTCACCATCAATGCCGTGGACATTGCCACAGAGCTTGGACTGGGCAGCCGAATCAACATGATCATGCAGTCGGCATTCTTCAAACTCACGAAAGTCATCCCCCCTGACGATGCAGCCGGGCATCTGAAAAAAGAAGTCGAAAAAAATTACGGCAGAAAGGGGAAAAATATTGTGGACATGAACTGCCGTGCCATTGACCGCGGGATGACTGAAACCGTCAGAATAACGGTCCCAAAATCTTGGAACAAGGCCGTTGCAAAGGCAGGCACATCAACCGAACAACTCCCTGAATTTGTGGAAAAAATCCTGATTCCCATGAACCGGCAAAAAGGAGATTCACTCCCGGTCAGCGCTTTTAACGGCTGTGAAGACGGCACCTATCCCACCGGAACGACCCGGTATGAAAAACGGGCCATTGCACTCCTTGTGGCCCACTGGAAACCGGACAAATGCATCCAGTGCAACCAGTGCGCCTTTGTCTGCCCCCACGCCGTGCTCAGGCCCATGCTCCTTTCCGATGAACAGGTTCAAAAAGCGCCGGCCGGCATGACCGCCCCAAAGGCGACAGGCAAAGGGTATGATGGTCATTACTTTCTGGGAATCTCGTCACTTGACTGCACCGGCTGTTCGAACTGCGTCGATGTCTGTCCTGCCGGGGAAAAGGCCATTGAACTCAAACCCCTGGCCGAAATGCGGGAAACCTCTGTGGCACTCTGGGAGTATGTCAAGGACATTGAACCGCCTGAGCTGACCGACAGACAGATCACAACAGTAAAGGGGAGCCAGTTTCTCAAACCCCTGATCGAATTTTCCGGGGCATGTGCCGGTTGCGGTGAAACCCCCTATGCCAAGCTGATCACCCAGCTTTTCGGGGACCGGATGGTGATCTCCAATTCAGCCGGCTGCGCAACGGTGTGGGGGGGATCCGCTCCGTCAGTACCTTTCACCAAAAACAGCCGCGGCCACGGCCCGGCCTGGGGATTTTCCCTGTTTGAAGACAATGCGGAATTCGGTTACGGCATGCATGTGGGCGCCAAAACCATTCGCAATGCCCTGGCATCGGACGTCAGGGAACTTTTGGACAAGGGGGTGGACAAGGCCGTTGAAACGGCCATGAAAGAATGGCTGGAGGGAATGGATGCCACAAAAGGATCCAGGGACAGGGCCGAAAAGCTTTCCCGTGCATTAATGCCTTTCAGGGATGATCCCCGGCTCATGGGTGTTGCCGAAAAAAGCCATCTTTTTGTCAAACATTCCAACTGGGTATTTGGCGGAGACGGGTGGGCATACGACATCGGCTTCGGCGGCCTCGACCACGTCATGGCTTCGGGGGAAAACATCAACGTGATGGTATTTGATACGGAAGTCTATTCCAATACCGGTGGGCAGTCATCAAAGGCCACGCCCACAGGGGCCATCGCAAAATTTGCCGCCTCGGGAAAACAGACCCGGAAAAAGGATCTGGGGATGATGATGATCAGCTATGGGTATGTGTATGTGGCCCAGATTGCCCTGGGCGCCGACAAACCTCAGGCATTGAAAGCGATCTGTGAGGCCGAAGCCTATGACGGCCCCTCACTGATTATCGGATACGCACCCTGTGTCAACCACGGCATCAAATCGGGCATGGGACATTCCCAACGACAGGCCCGACGGGCTGTCGAATCCGGTTACTGGACGCTTTACAGGTACAATCCCATGCTGAAAGCAGAAGGGAAAAACCCTTTCACGCTGGATTCCAGTCCCCCTGAAGCCGATTTTGAAGAATTTCTCATGAGTGAAATCCGATATGCATCTTTGATGCAGCAGAACCCTGACACCGCCGGAAAACTGTTTAACAGGGCCAAAGAAGAGGCCATGGAGCGGATCAGCCTTTACAGGCAGCTGAGTCTCAGGACCGTCAATCTTGACAGCAATAGCAACCCATCAACCGACTAATACAAGGAACCTTGTCCTATGACCTTGATGACCCCGGAACAATATGAGCAGAGTTTAAGGGAGCTGAACCTGAAAGTCTACATGTTTGGCAAACCGGTGGCAAATATTGTGGACAACCCCATTATAAGGCCTTCCATGAACGCGGTTGCCAAAACCTATGAACTAGCCCAAAAAGAGGCATACCAGGACATCATGACCGCACGTTCCCACCTGACCGGCAACCGGATCAACCGCTTTACCCACATTCATCAGAACACTGAAGACCTGGTGAACAAAAGTAAAATGGGCAGACTGCTGGGCAGGGAAACCGGCTGCTGCTTCCAGCGGTGCGTAGGCATGGATGCCCTCAATGCTCTGTCCATCATTACCTATAACATTGACCAGATGTACCAGACCCCTTACAACCGGCGTTTCAAAGACTACCTTGGATATGTCCAGGAAAAAGACCTGGTCTGCGATGGCGCCATGACCGATCCCAAGGGCGATCGAAGCCTGCCGCCCCACAAACAGCCCGACCCGGATGCATTTTTACGGGTGGTTGAAAAAAGGGAGGACGGAATCCTGGTCAGGGGGGCCAAGGCCCACCAGACAGGTGCGGTGAATTCTCATGAAGTGATTGTCATGCCCACCATTGCCATGCAGGAGGCGGATAAGGCATATGCGGTCTCCTTTGCTTTGCCAAGCGATGCAAAGGGCATTTTCTACATCATGGGCCGGCAGTCCTGTGACACCCGTAAACTTGAAGACACGACCATGGACCAGGGCAATGTCAGTTTCGGTGGACATGAGGCCCTGGTGGTTTTTGACAACGTATTTGTGCCCTGGGAAAGGGTGTTCATGTATGGAGAATATGAATTCTGCGGTCCCCTGGTAGAGATGTTTGCCGCCTATCACCGCCAGAGTTATGCCTGCAAGGTGGGGGTTGGAGATGTCCTCATCGGTGCTGCCCAGGCAGCGGCAGAGATGAACGGCGTGGCAAAAGCGTCTCACATCCGGGACAAACTCATTGAGATGAACCATCTAAACGAAACACTTTACTGCGGCTGTATCGCGTGTGCATCAGAAGGACGGAAAAAAATGAGCGGCACTTATGCCGTCAACACCCTTCTGGCCAACGTGCACAAGCAGAACGTCACCCGCTTTCCTTACGAGATTGCCCGCCTGGCCCAGGACATTGCCGGCGGTCTCATGGTCACCCTGCCCTCAGAAAAAGACCTGAAAAATCCGGAAACCAGCCATTGGATGGAAAAATATTTCAAAGCCGCCCCGGGCAGTTCCACAACTGACCGGATGCGGATCCTCCGGCTGATCGAAAACCTGACCCTGGGGACTGCTGCCGTGGGATATCTCACAGAGTCCATGCATGGGGCTGGTTCCCCCCAGGCCCAGCGAATCATGATCGGCCGGAAAGTCAACATGGCCGAAAAAAGGCGTGCCGCTTTGAAATTATGCGGGGCCCTGAAAAATGACACAACCGGCTGATTTCCGAAAAGCGCCTTAAAACAAGGCATATATAACCATGTCAAAACAGGTAAGGATGTGAATAAGTCATCATGTTAGCGAATATGAAAAAAAAATTACTGGCCGGCGATCTCATTGGTATTCTGATTATTCTGGCAGTCATTATCACCTTGCTTGGATTTTTTGGAGAAGGATTTTTATCTTCTTACAACCTGGAAAATCTGTCAAAAACCATTGCAGTTACGATCATCGTCGGGTTGTCCCAACTGGCAGTGCTGTCTATCGGCCATTTGAACCTGGCGCTGGGAGCCATGGGGTGCCTGACCGGCATGTTTACCGGATTTCTGCTCCAGTCATACCAGCTGCCGCTGGTGCTGTTAATCCTGCTGGGTTTGTCAGCCGGGGCTTTGGCCGGATTTATTCAGGGCTTGTTTATTGTCAGGACAAAAATCAATCCGTTTATCGTCACGCTGGCATTTGTCAGTATTTTCATGGGCTTAGTGACAGGTATCACCAAAGGGGAAGTATTTAGTATGCAACCGGACGTATTCAAGCTGATTAACACCACCAATGTTTTTTTCGGTATTCCCTTGCTGCTGATTCTCTCCCTGGCCATAGCGGCGGTATTGTCGATTTTGTTTTTCAAAACGGTCTTCGGCAGGCAGCTACTTGCAACCGGCAGTAATTTGAAAGCGGCTGATTTTGCCGGGATCAATACCCTGTTTATTGTTGTTTGTGCCCATACGATCAGCGGCTTTCTGGCAGGTGCCGCCGGTATTCTGCAAATATCGCGCATGGGGTCGGCAACCCCTACCATCGGAACCGACTGGCTCCTGGTCTCGTTTGCTGCCCCCATCTTAGGCGGGACCCTGCTGTCCGGGGGGAAAGTGTCTGTCCTGGGTACGATACTGGGTGCCGCCCTCATGAGCATTATTGTCAATGGATTGTTTCTGCTGGATGTGAGCCAGTACTGGTTTCAGACATTTATCGGCGGAATCCTCCTGGCTTCATACGGCATTGACAAGTTACGGCGGGTCTACCTGCTGCAGAAGCAATCCTGAATAACCGGGTTCAAACCCAAGACCTACAAAAGGCAGACATAATGAGTCATTCAACAAAAAAACAAACGCCGTCAATTCGGTTCTGGCCGGCACTGCACAAATCAGACAGTATCGGGGTGTTCTTTATTGTGGTCCTGATATGCCTGGTAATGAGCTTTATCACCCCTGAATTCAATACCTTTGTAAACATCAATGTCCTTGCACGGAGCGTTTCGGTCATGGCGATCGTTGCCTTGTCACAAATGGTCATCATCGGAACAGGCGGTATGAATCTTTCCGTGGGTGCCATCGGCGGCCTTGTCTGTATGACGTCCGGTTCATTGATGGCAAAAATGAATGTACCTGTTGCTGCAGCGGTAACGGCAGGCCTTCTTGTCGGTGCCCTGTGCGGTTTGGTGAACGGCTGGCTGATCAACCGGGTGCATCATTTCACCAACAGAATCAATGTCACCTCTTTTCTCGTTACCCTGGCAACGGCCAGCCTTTTTACGGGCGTCAACCTGGGCATGACCCGGGCCGTACCGATATACGGAATTCCAGACAGTTTTGTCAATATCGGGCGAATAACCATTGGCGGTATATCTCTGCTTCTTTTTTTAATCATTCCTATTGTTCTGGCCGTGGCGTTTGTCCTCCACAAAACCGGCATCGGCAGACAGTTCCTGGCAGTGGGAGGCAACCTCCATGCAGCGAAACTTTCCGGGATATCTATTCCCAGGGTCATGATTCTCAGCAACATCTTTTCCGCCGTTCTTGCGGGAATAGCGGCAATCATCTTCCTGACCCGGCTGGGTTCGGCACAGCCCAGCGTGGGATCGGAATGGCTGTTGTTCTCTTTTGCGGCCCCCCTCATCGGGGGAACCCGGCTGGATGGAGGGCAGGTGAATGTTTTTGGAACAGTCATGGGGGCGCTTCTGCTGGCCCTGGTCGCCAACAGTATGGTGCATCTTCAGGTCAGCGTCTACTGGGTCACCTTTGTCAACGGCCTGATTATTTTAGGTGCGGTGGGGCTTGAGCGGTTCCGGACCATGGGTTCTGAAAATATCAAGGGAGTGTAATCATGGGCAGTCACCCAATGGATCAACAAAGCAATATGGCATTGACTTTATCAAATATTTCAAAGGCGTACCCGGGAGTCAAGGCCCTGGACAATGTGTCTCTGAATATGGAAAAGGGAAAAGTCCATGCCCTGATCGGTGAAAACGGGGCCGGAAAAAGCACGCTGATCAAAATCATTTCAGGGGTCATCGGTTATGATAATGGCACCATGACGGTCAACAACACACCGGTTACATTCACCGGCCCCCGGCAGGCATTCAGGTGCGGGATCAATGTGGTCCACCAGGAACGGAATGTGGTTCCCACTTTTTCCGTGGGAGAAAACATTCTTCTTGAAAAAATTGCCGGCAACTCATTCGGGATGGTGAATAAGGATCAAATGTATGAACAAGCCCGGGAATTTATCGATATGGTCGGCTTACAAGCGCCCCCCGAACAAAAAGTTGCCGATTTGAGTGCCGCGGAAATTCAACTCATTGAAATTGCCAAAGCCCTGTCTTCCAAAGCCCATATCCTGCTGCTGGATGAACCCACGTCTTCTTTGTCATTCCACGAAGCGAATTCGCTGTTAAAAACAATAAGACGTCTCCGTGATCAAGGTGTTTCCTTTTTATATGTCAGTCACAAACTTGAAGAAGTGTTTGACATTGCAGATACGGTAACAGTGTTACGGGATGGCAAAAATGTCGGATCCGCGCTGCCGATTGAAAAACTGGATCGAAACCGGCTTGTGTCGCTGATGGTCGGCCGGACGGAAAACGGAAAGGCCCTTCCGGCAAGAGTGCTGAACAATAAAAATGAGGTACTGGCAGTTCAGAATATCAAGAGCAGGCTCAGCCGCAGCAGCAATTCTTTTGTTCTTCACAAAGGCGAAATACTGGGATGGTACGGGCTGGTGGGTGCAGGAAGGACTGAGCTGGCCAGGGTTCTGATGGGATATGACCCGGCACTGAATGGTGACATCTTCATCAATGGGAAAAAAGCCCGCATTACCAGTGTTTCCCAGGCAATGACCCGCTGGAAAATCGGTTATCTTTCGGAGAGCAGAAAAGAAGAAGGGCTATTTCTTACCAGTTCAATCATTTTAAACGTTTCCGCTTCGGTCTGGAAATCACTTGGAAATGCTTTCGGACTGCTGAAAAATAGGGATGAAAAACAACTGGCTGAAAAATACACCCGCCGGTTGAAAATTAAAACACCCGGCATATCTCAAATCGTCAACGCGTTAAGCGGAGGGAACCAGCAAAAAGTCAGCTTCGCCAAAACACTGGCCACAGAACCGGACATACTGATAGTGGACGAACCGACCGTGGGTGTGGATGTGAACACCAAACATCAGATCCATGAACTGATTGTCGAACTCTCACAGAAAGGGGTGTCAATTATTGTCATCTCTTCAGATCTGACTGAAGTGGTCCACCTGACCGATCGAATCCTGGCCTTCAGGGATGGGAAGATCTGTGCGGATCTGAAAAACTCAAAAGATTATGGGGCGATGAGCCGGCAGGTGATGGAAAAATGTTTAAAGAAAGGAGGGACAGCTGATCGGGCGTTAGAAAAAAATCGTTTACCAAATTAATTATCATGGAGGAAAAATGAAAATGAAGCAATGTCGTATCGTTGGAATGTGTTTACTCGGGCTGGTGATGGTGCTGTCACTGGGCGTCATGGGTTTTGATGACTCCCGGGCGGCTACAAAATCAAAAAAATACAAATTCGCATTGGTTCACGGTGCGCTGCATCCGTATTTTGACCCGATGACCCAGGCGGCAAGGGACGCAGAAAAGGATTTCAATTTACCTGAAACCACCATCACCGCGCCGCAAAAATGGGATCAACCTGAACAGAATGTTATTTTTGACGGCCTGGTGGCCAAAGGGTACACCGGAATAGCGACCATGATGTCCGAACCCTCCGCCGGCAATGTACAGATCGGCAAAATGGTGGATCACGGTGTATTTGTCATTGTTTATGCAGGCCCCCCTGCCACACCTTCCAAGGCTCCTTTCTATCTGGCAACCGATTCGGCAGCGTCAGCTTATCTGGCCACAAAAACCGTAATTGAACAAATGGGCGGCAAAGGAAACCTTGTCCATCTGGCAGGAATGGTTGTTGAAGCCAATGTAAAGCTTCGCATGGAGGCCGTGGAAAAGTGTGCGGCAGAGTACCCGGATGTGACACTGATCCAGACCCTGGCAGATCTGGATGTTGTCGAAGCGGCAGAAGACAGAATCGGCAGCCTTTTGGCAGCCAGGAGATCAAGTATAGACGGAATCGTGTCCACTTCCTACATCCCGACAATGGTGCTGGCCACCAAACTGACTGACTTGAAGGAAACCCGCATCAAAGCCGTCGGCAATGATACCGACCCCAAGGTATTGGAAGCCATTCAACTGGGTCATATGTATGCCACGACCTCTCAAAATCCATACGGTCAGGCATATCTGTCACTCTATTCCCTGAAGCTGTTCGTCGATGGGTATACGTGGAAAGAGGACAACCCCTTCCATATTGATTCAGGGACATTTCTGATCACCAAAGACAATGTGGATACAGTGGACAAGGTTTTGGAAGAATCAACCCAGCAGCTGTTAACCAACTGGAAGGAAAAGTATTTCAATCCGCCCGCTGAATAACAGCCAGGGCTGCCCTTCTGCCGGATGAACAGATGATCTGTTCGCAATGGATGGCAAAAAGCAGGGGGCAGCCATCTTCTAGTTAAAAACAACTATCATCAATCAATGATCATAAAAAAACGGAAAGGCCTGACGTCATGGAAAGAAAGGTGTGTAAAGACCGGTTTTCAGATAAGGTCGCGATTGTTACGGGCGGATCCACCGGAATCGGATTTGCCATTGCCCTGGAACTCTGCAGAGAAGGGGCCAGTGTCGCATTTACCGGCAGGAGCGACATGGGGTTTGCCACGGAAGAATCCCTGAAAAAGGCAGGTTACAATGCCATGTTCATTCAAGGGGACATGTCTGATGAAAATTTCTGCAAAAAGACCGTCCAGGAAACATTGAATAAGTGGAACAAGGTCAACTATCTGGTGAACAACGCTTTTTCATTTATTGCAAAGGCCATGGATGCCCAGGCCGAAGACTGGCAGAAAAGCTATTTTGCCGGACCAGTCGCCTATGCCAGGATGATTCAAAATGTTGTCGATCCCATGAGGAATCAAGGCGGCGGTGCTGTTGTCAATATTGCCAGCGTGTCTGCACATATTGCTCAAGTCAGCCGCTGGACATATAATGCGGCAAAAGGGGCTGTGAAACAGTTGACCCGTTGCCAGGCCTTGGATCTGGCAAGTGAGAATATCAGAGTTAACAGTGTCAGTCCGGCGTGGATCTGGACCCGGGAACTGGAAAAAGCCGCCCAGCTGGATGGGGGGGGCAGAGAAAAATGGGAGCCGATCTGGGGGCAGTTTCATATGCTTGAAAGGTGTGCGGAACCCATAGAATGTGCCGGCCCAGCACTCTTTTTATTGAGCGATGATGCGTCATTTATCACCGGCACCGACCTGCTCATTGACGGCGGATATCTGGCAATGGGTCCTGAAGGACTTGGCAGGCAGTCCTCGTTTGCTGGAAGCGATTAAATTATGATCGGGTTCATCAATAAACCCTCTGGTTTTTGCGATGAACCCATTTTATAAATTTCCACCCTGCGGCAGGCCGGATGACATGCCAGGCATGAGTCTCCTGTGGCTGGATGTTCGAGCCCCTTGGATGCCAATCAGAGAAAAACACAAGGAAAAATTCATTGAAACCGAGCATCATACCCGGAGGGATCATACCCCCTCTTTTGACGCCTTTGACAAAAAGCATGGGTATTGATACCCCTGCCCTGGAAACACTGATCCGAAAAATGGTTGATGCAGGCATTCCGGCATTGTTCATCTGCGGTTCTGCAGGGCTGGGATCAGCGCTGACCATGACCGATTACGAAAAAGTGATCGTTACTGCCCTTGAGACCGTCCCTGAAGGATATCCGCTGCTCTGCGGAGTTCTGGAATCTTCCACCATGCGGGCAATGGAACGAATCCGGCTCCTGGAATCCCTGCATATCAGATGTTTTGTGACAGTGGCCCCATATTACCTGAAGGCCACAAAGACAGATGATCTGCTCCGGCATTTCGGCGCTTTAAGAGAAAGCACTGATATGGAAATGGTGCTTTACAACATGCCGGCCTGCACCGGCATACATATGACCCCTTCCCTTGTTTTGAAAATGGCAGAACGGGGATGGAGCCATACCATCAAAGACAGCTCCGGAGAAAAACGATATTTTGAAACCCTGTGCAAACTCGGGAATCCTCTCAATCTCAGGGTATACCAGGGAATGCTTCCTGATTTTCACCGTCTTAATGAAATCAAGGCATCCGGATGCGTCCCGCTTCCTGCAAACCTCTTTCCTGAACTCTTTATCTCAGCCTGGAATGCAAAAGCCGACCAGAAAAAAACAGCCCAAATTCAACCGAAAATCGATACACTATGGAAAAACCTGGTCGCGGGCGACGATTTCATAAACCAGACGATCAAGCGACTGTTCAAACACGGTATTGGCACAGGGACATTAATGATGCCGTTTAAAAATTGACCCGGGCCATCTGAGCCTGTCCGGCTTTCATCAGACAGGTGAGTCATTTTATCAACCGCCGATGATTTCGTTCAACCCGTCGATGATGAGCGCCATTTCCTCATCCGATGCACTGGCTATTTTCCTGCCGATCCGCCGGACTGAAAGAATTCGGATCTGACTGATCTTTACCCAGGATTGTTTAGGCAGTCCGGTACCGGCCAACTCCAAAGTCAGAGGGAAACCCGCCCGCTGGGGCTGACTGGTGATGGCCACGGCAATGACGGTTCCGGATCTCTCGTTGAACACATTGTGGCTTAACACAAGAACCGGGCGTAATCCGCCCTGTTCACTGCCGATGACCGGATTCAAATCCGCCCAGAGAATGTCACCCCTCAGTATTCGGGCCATTCTTCCAGCTCCGATGAGATGCCTTCCTCTGCCATGGACTGTTCGAATTCCGGGTCCAGTTTCGAACATTCCCGGGCAAGGCGGCTTTTTTCCATGCGCATCAGTTTTTCAGCCACCGCTTCCTGAATCGCTTTGCTGCGGTTGGGAAAACGATTGGATTTCACAAGCATATCCAATTGTTTGAGCATGTTATCATCCATGGTAATCGCTATTTTTGACGCTGCCATTTCAATCACCTCCAGTATGATATTATATCATACCATGACGATTTTCAAGGGCCTTTTTCTGGCATCAAGCCCATCTTAAACAGCCATGGCATCCTCATTCAGCACGGTTTCCAGCCGAAACAGCAGCTCATCCGCATTTACTCTGGAAAACACCACCGGCGGCTTGATCTTGAGCACGTTGTGGTCCCGGCCGTCTGTGCTCATGAGAATGCCCAGATCCCGCATGCGGTTGGCCAGATACTCCGCCTGACCGCCCAAGGGCCGGCGACGGTCATCCACCAGTTCAAACCCCAGAAATAACCCCTGGCCCCGCACATCCCCGATAATCGGAAACCGTTTCTGCAATTCCCGCAGCCCGGCTTTTAAATACTCTCCGGTATCAAGGGCGTTTTCCTGAAGCCCTTCATCCGCAATCACCTGAAGCACCTCCCGGCCGATGGCGCAGGACACCGGGTTCCCGCCAAAGGTGTTGAAATACTCCATGCCGTTGGCAAACGCCTCGGCCACTTTCCGGGTGCACACCACGGCTGCCAGGGGGTGTCCGTTGCCGATGGGTTTGCCAATGGTGACGATGTCCGGCACCACGTCATGCAGTTCAAACGCCCAGAACGCATGCCCCATCCTGCCGCATCCCACCTGCACCTCATCGGCAATACACACGCCACGGGCTCGGCGTACCGCATCGTACGCGATCTTCAAATACCCATCCGGCAGTTCGATCTGCCCCCCGCAGCTGATGATGCTCTCGCAGATGAACCCGGCGATGCCTCTGCCGGCCCCGTGAATCCGATCAAGCTGTTCCCGGACATGGGCTGCATATTTTTCACCGGTATCCGGCCCCCGGTACAGGCCCCGGAACGTATCGGGCAGTGGCACGATATGGGTATGGGCCGGAGCCCCCTGTCCCCCTTTGCCGTCAAACTTGTAGGAACTGATATCAATGCAGGCCCCGGTATTGCCGTGATATCCCACTTCCACGGCGATCATGTCCCGGTGGCCTGTGACCGCTCTTGCCATGCGCAAAGCCAGTTCATTGGCCTCGCTGCCGGAGTTCACAAAATGCACCACGGACAACTCATCGGGAAACGTGGCCAGGAGGGCTTCGGCAAACCGGTTGATGCTGTCATGCAGGTACCGGGTGTTGGTGTTGAGCACGGCCATCTGGGCCTGACCGGCGTTCACCACCCGGGGATGCTCATGACCTACATGGGCCACATTATTCACGGTATCCAGAAAGTGCCGGCCGGTTTCATCAATCAAAAATGCCCCGCTGCCCCGCACGATCTTGAGCGGTGTGTCATAGGACAGGCTCAGGCTTTTTCCCAGATGGCGCCTGCGGAATGACAGAACCTTGCCGGTGTCCGGCGCCGGCTTCCGTTCCAGGGCTGACTCTTTGAAAAACAGGTTCGGGTCCGGACAGATGCTTTTCCACACCTCCCTCTGTTCCGGAAACACCACCCGGGGAAACGCACATCCCTGTCCCGGCCGGGCCAGCATCACCTGGAAATGCAGATGCGGCACCCGGTTTTCAGCGGCTGTCCGGGCCGCCACCCTCCCCAGCAGCTCCCCTTTTTCAACGGCCCGGTCTGTGTCCAGCCGGGTCATACATTCCAGATCCAGGCCCCCGTACAGGGTATAAAATTGCATTTTCCCGGGGGTGCGGTGTGCCAGGACCAGCGCGGCACTGCCAGTCGCACGGTCCGTTTTAGTTGCCGGACAGCCGCTGTCTTCCTTTTGGACCTGAACCACCCGGCCGTCAAACAGGGCGTGGACCGGGGTTCCGGCCATGGCCCACACATCCATGCCCAGGTGCAGGCTGCGGCAGACCGGTCCGCTGTTGCCCTCGGCCCGGACAGCCCCTTGTGCTTCCATACCGGCCTCATAGGTTTTCAAAAACGGCTCGGA
>JAIPDL010000094.1 GCA_021737695.1 Desulfotignum sp.
GCCACCACAGAGGGTTCACTCAATACAATGCCTTTCCCTTTGACATACACCAGGGTATTGGCCGTTCCCAGATCAATGGCCAGGTCATTTGAAAAGGCGCCAAGCAAAGAATCCGTAATAAAGTTCATTTTCCCTCGTTTGTCTTGTTAAAATATGTTTCCATCCGGTCCAGGGATTGATCTTTTTACCTGAATGGTAGTTGCTAACAAAATTAACCCTTTTTTACAAGAATAAAGTCTGACATCCTATCCGATTATATTAGTCTATCCGGAATCACCTTAAAATACACCGGGCAATACAATCATGGATCGCCGGCCTGAATTTTTTAATTTTCCAATTGGAACGCGACGGATGAACCCGGTTGGTCAACAAAATGACAATGGCGCCGGTATCCGGATCGATCCAGAAAGACGTACCCGTGAACCCCAGATGTCCCACAGTCAAAGCAGAAAAATACCGCCCTGCGGCAGACTCTGTTTGAGACGGGGTATCAAATCCCGCCACATGGGTATGGCCGGGATATTTTTGGATGAATCGAGCCACCGTCCCGGGATCCAGGACCCGGGGGGATTGATGGCTAATGGCCTGAAGCATCTCCTGACACAGACGATACACTGCGGCCGCAGACCCGAACAGGCCGGCATGCCCCTGAATGCCCCCGGACATCCAGGCGTTTTCATCGTCCACCTCTCCGGTGAGGATTCGCCCCCGCCAGGGGCAATTCTGGGTGGACACCAGCCGGGTTTGATCCACGGGCATGCAAGGGACTGCCCCATCGATAAAAAACAGATCCTCAATGCCCAGGGGCTGATAAACATGATTCCGGACAAACCGGTCCAGCCGGGTCTGTGTAACGACCCGGATCACTTTGGAAAGCAGCATATAGCCCAGATCGCTGTATACCTGTCTTTCCCCGGGCAATGCTGTCAACGGTTCGGTGAGAACCAGATGATCCATCACCGCTGGGGGATCCGGCTGACCGGCTGCCTGTTCATAGTATTTTCTGTGGGCCGGGAGCCCGGAGGTATGTCTCAGCAGCATGTCCAGGGTGATCCCTGCTTTGGGCGTTTGGGCCGTGGCCGGCAAAAGGTCTTTCAGGCGGACATCCAGAGTCAGTTGATGCGTCTGCACCAGCACCATCATGGCGACGGCCGTGGCCAGCGGTTTGGTCAGTGAGGCCAGATCAAACACGGCATCTGTTTTCATGGGGTGGTTTGTTTGCAGATCCGCCACGCCGAACGCCCGGTGATACAGAATTTCATCGTGTTTTGCACACAACAGCACGGCACCGGGAAACACGTTTTCTTTGATTCCCCGGTCCATCATATTTGACACAGGATCCGATGTCATGATCCCCACTTTTTCGCAGGCCATGACAGGGTTTTCGCGTCGGCATCCAGATCCACCCGGCATCCCATGGGCAAAGACAGGTTCACCCCCCCATGCCCTGCGGCAAGTCCCATCAAAACTGGCACCTGGTATTCACCAAAAATGTCGGACAAAATCTCAGGCAGGTATTCCGGATGATCACACCGTTCAAACGTGCCGGTCACCACGGCCCGGACACGGGAAAACAACCCGGCCATTTTCATCTGGGTCAGCATGCGGTCGATTTTGTAGGCCGGTTCCGCCACATCCTCCAAAAACACCACGCCCCGGGAAAAATCAGGCGCAAACTGGGTTCCCACCAGATGGGTCAATGTGGCCAGATTGCCGCCCATCAGAATGCCCGTGGCCCGGCCGGGTGCCACACACCCCCCCTGGGGTATCTTCAATGCGGACCCTTGGCCGGTCACGGTATCCAGAAAAGAGGTGCGTGTCTGAAAGTCCGCATCTGCCAGAGACACCAGATTGGGGCCATGGACCACCCCGATGTTTGCCCGCTGCATCACGGCGGTCAGCAGTGCCGTGGCATCTGAAAACCCGATAAACAGCTTGGGATGGGCTTGAATCAGGTGCCAGTCCAGATAAGAGAGCATGCGCATGGCTCCGAAACCGCCCCTGGCACAGACAATCCCCTTGATTTCCGGGTCGGCGGCAAGTGCATTGATCCCTGTGGCCCGGCACATATCATCCCCGGCCAGATACCGTTGTTGTCCAAAAATTTGATCCGGCACCTGCACCTGAAATCCAAACTTTTCCAGGCAGATGATTCCCTGTTGCAGCCGAATTTCATCAAACCGGGCGCTGGGCGCAGCCACACCCACCAGATCCCCTTTTTCAAGGAATGGAAAACAATTGATTTTCATGCCGATATTTTGACAAAATCCAGAAAAATTGCAATACTTCGGGTCTTATTAATTTAAACAACCAAAGGATCCCATGCGTTCCCATATGCCCGCCATCCTGGCCCCGGCCGGAGACAAGACCACCTTTCTGGCCGCCGTGGCTGCAGGAGCTGATGCCATTTACTGCGGACTCAAACTGTTTTCCGCCCGGATGGAAGCCACCAATTTCAGCATTGAAGAGTTGTCCCGACTGTCCCGGATGGCCCGGTCCAGACAGATTGATGTGCATATTGCATTCAATACTCTGATCAAGGAATCGGAAATCCCAAAAGCCCTCCGACTGCTGTCCAAACTGCAGCAGCATGTGGTGTTTGATGCATTGATCGTCCAGGATCCGGCCGTCATCTCCCTGGCCAGACAGGCAGGCATTACCCAGGACCTGCATCTTTCCACCCTGGGTAATCTTTCCTCTCCTGCCGGCCTGGAATCCGCCCGCAATGCCGGTTTCTCCCAGGTGGTCCTGCCCAGAGAATTTTCTTTGGACGATATCCGGGCCATGGCGGCCC
Source organism: Desulfotignum sp. (assembly GCA_021737695.1). Classification (GTDB taxonomy): domain Bacteria; phylum Desulfobacterota; class Desulfobacteria; order Desulfobacterales; family Desulfobacteraceae; genus Desulfotignum. The sequence goes on from JAIPDL010000094.1 coordinate 2,795, forward strand.
AAACCCCCGAAGACATGGGTCTGGAAGTCTTTGTTCACGGGGCGTTGTGCTACAGTATCTCCGGGCGGTGCTACTGGAGTTCCTGGTTCGGCGGCAAAAGCGCTCTCAGAGGCCGGTGTGTGCAGCCCTGCAGGCGCATGTATCAGGTGAAATCAGAAAAGCACCGGTATTTCTCGTGTATGGATTTTTCTGCAGATGTACTGGCCAAAGTGCTCAAAGAAATTCCCCAGGTTCACACCTGGAAAATTGAAGGCAGAAAAAAAAGCCCGCATTATGTCTATTACACAATCAAGGCGTTTCAGCTGCTCAGGGATGATCCGTCCCGGAAAAAAGAAGCCCTGACCTATCTTGATTATGCCTTAGGCCGGCCGTTCAATCACTACCACCTGTTGTCCCACCGGGTTCAAAACCCGCTGGATCATCAGGATGTCACGCAATCCGGCCTGTTTTTAGGCCGGATCAAAAACCCGGCCGCGCCTTTTTTCATCACCAAAGACGCCTTGTTCCCAGAGGACCTGCTGCGCATCGGCAATGAGGAAGATGCCTTTCACACCATCCAGAAAGTGACCCGGAGCGTGCCCCAAAAAGGAAAATTTACTTTGCCCCGGCAGTTGCGGCATAAAGTGAGAAAACACGCCCCGGTTCATCTCATCGATCGCCGGACCAATGAACTGACCCGGGAAATCAATGCCCTGGACGTTGAACTGGCGGATATGGAAAAAATTCCCGTACGTCCGGCCCCCCCCACAGACGTTTCAGACAAAAATGCGTCAAACACCCGGCGTCGGACCCGGCAGCGCATCACCGATATCCGGGTCTCCAGAAAACTGCAGGGCCAGCCCCAGAAATCAGGCGCATCCGGCATCTGGATTTCCGGCAGCCGTTACAGCACCCGTTTCGACAAAACCACCTGGCTGTGGCTGGATCCGTCCATTTTTCCGGAAGAAGAGTGCTTGTGCCGCCAGTATATCACCACGGCGTTAAAAAAAGGGGCCCGCCATTTTGTGCTCAATGCCGTCTGGCAGATCAGCCTGTTTGACAATCCGGCCCGGTTGGATCTGTGGGCCGGCCCTTTCTGCAATATTGCCAACAGTCTGGCCATTCAGGCGTTGAAAACACTCGGATTCAGCGGCGCCATCGTATCTCCGGAACTGGATAAAAATACATTTTTATCCCTGCCGGAATCATCTGTGCTCCCCTTGGGGGTGGTCATTGCGGGAAACTGGCCTTTGGCCGTTTCCCGGACCCTTTCGCCGGGGTTGTCCCCCGGAGATTTTTTCATGAGCCCCAAAAAAGAAGGGGCCTGGGTCACCCGGTCCAATGATTTAAATTATATATTTCCCAACTGGCCCCTGGATCTGACGGCCCACAGAAAAACGCTGGCCCAGGCCGGGTATGCCTGTTTTATCACCCTGGAAGAACCCGTGCCTAAAAATGTGTCTCTCAAGGACCGGCCCGGATTGTGGAACTGGGATCTCACGCTTTTGTAACGGTTTTGATTCCCCGGCCGCTTCACCCGGGGTCGGCCGGGGAATCAAAATTTTGCAGATTCAGACTGGATTCAGACTGTCTCCAGGGTTCAGGGTTTGATCCGGATGGATGGATACAGACCTTCCAGCTCTCCGGTGCGATAGGGCTGGATAATGTTAAAAGAGATATTCTGGTCATCCTGGGCATGGCCCCTTTTTTCACCGTTGTTGTAAAGGGCTCCGTTCAGCAGCAGAATATTTTGCAGCCGGTTTTTAAACGCCTCAATGAAAACCGACCCCTTGCCAGTAAATGTCATTTTACCGATGGTGAGACTGTCTCTCACCTCTGCCAGATCATCCAGGGAAATGGCATGGGTCTTTACATCCGCCTGGGTCCGGATCAACCCCCATATCAGGTGATCATCGGCAATATGAATGGGTTCTTCCGGGTCCATGATGGTGTGGGGCATCACAATACAGCCTTCCCCCAGATCGATGCGGGCGGTTTCCTTGCCATTGAGAAACGCGTTAAATCCCACAAAACAGCCCTGCCCCACATCCGCATGAATGATCTTGCCGCCATGGGCCGTGATACACATGCCGGACAGACGTGAATTGATGATATAGGTATTTTCCTGGGCGTTGGAGCCTTCCCCCATCTCGGCATTTTCCAGAAACGCCCGCTGGGCCACCAGCACATTTTCGCCGATGCGGGTGTCCCCTTGAATAACGGCATACCGGTTCACGGCCGACGTAAACGGCGCATCGACGGGTTCCAGGTTCATGACTTCAAACAGCCGCTCATAGTCGGCTTCCCTGTTTTTCACAAAGTCATACATGATCCCCCGGGGCTGAAACTGATCATTGACCCCCACAAAATAATCCAATGCCGTTTTGTCATATTTGAATTTGAATTCAAAATGCTGATTACGGATCCAGATGGTTCCGGGTTCAATCTTCCGGTGAAACAGTTCTCCCACCTGGACATAGGAAAAATCTCCGACAATACAGGAATGCAGGTTCATCAGATCCACAGTGGCAAACGGCCCTAAAAAACACCCTTCCAGGGTGGACCCGTGAATATTCACGTAATGGCTTGAAATGGTGTTTCTAATGCCGAATTCTTCCGGACTTTCCGGATTGTGGGAGTTGCTGTGCACCAGGGTTTTGTACAACAGGCTGTCCCGGATGGTGATCATTTCATCTTCCACTAAAGGAATATCTTTGGCAGATCGGATTTTGTCTCCTTTACGTTTGAGCTCATCTCCCCGGATATCACTTTTGTAGATGGCGGAGCGGCCCACATAGCATTTGCCTAAAAAATAACTGCCCGCAATATTGGAGTTTTTAAAGTGAAAATAGATGGGATGGTGAGAGGTGATACCGTAAAACGCATAAAATTTGAGCATTTTTTCATGATCCAGTGCATGGGTCACAAAGGGTTCGGTATCAAACCCAAACTCATCCAGGTTCACGTTCACACGGCTGATGATTCGGTCGGCCAATCGCTGTAACTGATTCATTGTCGTGCCTTTCTTTTGGGTTGTTATAAAAAGATGCTTTTTACAAAATCAATTTTTAAAAAGCATATAAAATTTTATAATTATACCATAAGAAATGATTTCATGACAAGAAATATCGACTGCGTTTCCTTCATCCGCTTTTATGCAATGACATGCACTATCCTGTGACATCAATGTCCTGTGCCAGGGCGACACACGTCAACTATTTAAAAAACCTCAACAAGCCGTGGAGGTTGGTCAGGGGATGAGGCGGGCACCCGGGAATGAACAGGTCCACGGGCAGGATGCTTTCCAGGCCGGGCGCGATCTTTGGGCTGCCGTAAAACGGCCCGCCCGTGATGGGACAACTGCCCACGGCAATCACCACCCGGGGTTCAGGAACGGCTTCATAGGTCTGAAGCAATGCGGTTTTCATGTTTCTGGACACGGGGCCGGTGACCACAATGGCATCGGCATGGCGCGGGGAGGCCACAAAATTGATGCCGAACCGGGCCAGGTCGAAAAACGGAGTGGCCAGCACGTTCAGGTCCGCCTCACACGCATTGCATCCCCCTGCGGACACCTGACGCAGCTGCAGGGACCGGCCGAACAGTTTTTTGAAATGCTGTTTGGAATGCCGGGCAAGATCCGGCAGGGTCCCGTCCGTGAGAAGATCCGCCCTTTGGGCGGTGGAGATCTCGAAATCATCGGTAAAGGTAACGAACGCGCCGCCAGACACCCGTTCACACGTGCCGCAGAACACGCATCGCCCCATATCGATTCTTTTTTTTTCGACATCAATGGCATCCTGGGGGCAGGCATCGGCACAGGCCTGGATCACGGAATGATCCGCATCCTTATTGATATCAGGCCGCCCCCGGTACCGGGGAAACACGGCAGGTGTTTCTTTGGGATAGTTACAGGTGCGATACCCTTGTTCAAACCGGTTTTTCAGTACACTGAGCATGGTGACAAACTCTCTTTATCGGTAAACATCACAGATCAAACCCGCAGTAGGACAGGTTGAAACTTTTATTATTCAAGGGAAAATCCGAAATACCGGTGTCCCGCAGCGCCATAGCCAGGCCGTTCCAGTTGTGAAAGGACGGGTCCTTGACCTTGTACCGCAGAATATGGCCGGTGTCATCGGTGAGAAGCGCATGGGACACCTCGCCGCGCCAGGCTTCGTTCAAAGTGACGCACAGGCTGTCCGGCGGCAGGGTCGGCATCCGGCCTTCCACCACCCGGGTGGTCACGGGCCGGTCGATCAATGACTGGATCATTTCCAGGGACTGGAGCACCTCGTCTTTGCGCACCAAAGCCCGGGCATACACATCTCCGGACGGTTTGGGATTTTCCGGTACCTTCAGATACCCGTACCATTCCGTGGGAAACCAGCGCCGCACATCATAGGCCAGACCGCTGGCCCGGCCGGCCGGGCCCACCAGGCCCAAGTGTCCGGCATCATCACGGCTCACCCGCCCGCATCCTTCAAACCGGGCCCGCACCGTGGACGCACTGAAAATCAGATCCAGCACATGTTCCACCTGGGGTTTGAGTTCCACAATCCGGTCGGTCAGGGTTTTCCGGACCTCATCATTCAGATCGAACCGCACCCCGCCGGGCCGCACCAGACCCTTGCCGAACCGGTTGCCGCACAACAGCAGGGACAGGTTCAGAAAATCCCCCCGGATCCGGCCGAAATAATTGGCCGGCGGCAGAAACGCCACATCCATGCACAAAGCGCCCAAGTCCCCGATATGGTTGGCCAGGCGCTCCAGTTCCAGGGCAATGGTGCGGATGATTTTTGCCCCGTCATCCACGGCCACGGATGCCAGAGCTTCCACGGCCTGGGCCATGCACAGGCCATGCCCGATGGTGGTGTCTCCGGCCATGTTTTCCGTCAGAATGGGCAATCGTTTGGGGGTCACCTGCTGCAACAGGGTTTCCACGCCCCGGTGCTGGTATCCCAGCTGGATCTCCAGATGCAGGACCCGCTCCCCGATGCAGTTGAACCGGAAATGACCGGGTTCGATCACGCCGGCATGCACGGGCCCCACTGCCACTTCATGGATATCGTCCCCATCCACCCGGTAATAGTCATAAGCACCCGGAATATCCTGGGTATAATCATTGTTGAACACATCCGGTTTGTTGCGGATGTTTTTGTGATACCGCACCATCTTCAGCCAGGGGTGACCCTGGGGACGGATGCCATACTGCTCGGCCATCTCCCGTTCGAACAGGTGAAACGGGTCACATTCTGACGTCAAAGACAGATACGTCTCAGGGGCATCACATCCGGCCACCACCAGCTCATGGGTACGCAGTACCATCAGAAACTTCAGGATACCGCTGTCCTCGTAGGCAAAAAAATGCACCACCTTGCCGCCGTTTTTCACAATGTCCAGAGCCTGAGTCCGGAAGGTGTCAAAGGGCAGATGAGGAATATCGGCCCGCAACATCGGCCCGCCGTTGGAAATGGGTATAAACGTTTTCATTGCAGTCCTCCGCCAATGGCATGCACGGCATCGACAATGGTCTGATACAGGGCATCCGGAATAAAAAAGCACAGAATCAGGGATGTCAGCAGCAGCACATACTGGGGCCATACCATGCCCGGGGGTTCTTTGAACAAAAAATTTTTCTGATCTGCTGCCGGTTGGGTGTCGGTTTCTGTTGGGGTATCGAAGCAGATGGCCATGACCTGTCTGGCAAATCCGGCAAAGATCACGCACAGGCTGAAGATAAAGATGCCTGCGGCCAGATAATGACCGGTTTTAAACGCCGCCATGATGATGAACAGCTCCCCGATGAAAATCCCGAATGGCGGGAACCCGGAAATGCCGGCAAACCCGGCGAAAAACGCCACAAAGGTTTTGGGCATCTGTTTTGCCATCTGTCCGGTGTTGGCAATGAGCCGGTCCTTGTATCCCATCAGGATATTGCCCGAGGACAGAAACAGCGAGGATTTGATCAGGCTGTGGTGAATCATGCAGATCACGGCCCCGTAAACACCGAGTCCCCCGATGCCCGTGCCCAAAGCGATGATGCCCATGTTTTCGATACTGGAATAGGCCAGCATGCGCTTGTATTCGGTCTGTTTGAGAATATAGGTGGCCGCCGCCACAATGGACAACAGCCCGAACACGATCAGGATGGTGCCGGAAAAATCACTCAACCCGGCAGATACCATGATTTTGTTGGTCTTGAAAATACCTAGGTAAGCGCAGTTCAACAGCACCCCGGACAGCAGGGCCGACGCCGGACTTGGGGCTTCACTGTGGGCATCGGGCAGCCAGGTGTGCATGGGGGCCAGCCCCATTTTGGTGCCGTACCCCACCACGATAAAGATAAACCCTGCCTTGAGCCATGCCGGGTCCAGCTGACCGGCCACGGGGGTCAGGGCGGAAAAAGACATGGCTGAAGTCACGCCCCCCAGTTCCATGGAAAACGTGAGAAACAAGGACCCCACCAGGGCCATGGCAATGCCCACGGAACAGATGAGCACATATTTCCAGGTGGCTTCCAGAGAAGCCCCGGACCGGTGGGTATAGATCAAAGGCGCACTGGCAAGCGTTGTGGCTTCGATGGCGATCCACAGCACCATGATATGATCCGACAATGTCACCATGGTCATGGTGGATAAAAACAGCAGCATGAACCCGGTAAAAATATTTTCCGATTTCAGGCTGTGGGCCGCCAGATAGCCCGTGGTGTAGATACTGATCAGAAAAAACAGCAGCGAGATCACCAGCAGAGACAGCAGCCCTTCCGGGGTCACGGCAAAATATTCAGCAAAAAAGGCCTGGGGGGTGTTTTTCCACAGCAGCAAAGACAATACCAGGTGAACCGCCCCCGTCAGCACCAGCAGCTGACGGCTGACGGCTTTGGGCAAAACAAAGGCCAGCAGGCCGGTGACAAACGGGGTGATAAAAACCATTTCAACCATAAGGGCCGTTCCTATTCTTTCAGGGTTCTCAGAAGTGAGGTATCCACATCATCAAAGGTCTGCTTGATGTTCTGGAGGATGACGGCCATGATCATGACCCCGGCCAGCACATCCAGCAGGATGCCGAATTCCACGATATGCCGGGCCCGCACCGAAAAGGTGGTGCCCATCAGGTATATCCCGTTTTCCAGCATGATATACCCGATCACCATGGCAATGGCGTTTCTTCTTGCCATCAGCAGAAACATGCCCGTGACCAGCAAAGAGATGGCAGCCGGAAACAGCAGTTGAGAATCACTGATGGAGGGGATGTTCAGATACCGGGAAATGACGGCGGCGGCCACAATCAGGCCCAGGCCGAAAAACAACGAGGCATGATACCCCACAATGGGAGCCACATCCCGCTGGATGGCCACTTTCCGGATGGCCAGATGAATGCTCAACGGAATGAGCACCCCCCGGATCACCAGGGTGGCAATGGTGAAAATAACGGCCCCGGTTGCCATATGCGGGGTGATGAAAAAAGGAATGATGGACACCACGATGCCCTGAAACGCCATGACCTTGATCAGGGCCGGCACCCGGCTGGAACCGAATGCGAACAGCACGGACAACAGCACCAGGGTCAGCAAAGTGTCAACGGTATAAAGGGTCATTGAATCAGCTCCAGGGTAATGATGGTTGCAAAAAACGCCAGGGCAAATGAGGTCAGCACGAACTGGGGCACCTTGTCCATGCGGTACCGGGCAATGGTGGACTCGATAATTCCCACCACCAGATAAACAATGACCAGCCCGGCAATGAAAACCAGCAAGCCCGCACCCGGAATGCCGGTCTCAAAGGGCAGGATCAGCCCGGACAGAATGGCGGCGTAAAAGAACAGTTTGCAGAACGATCCCAGCTCGATGAGGGCAAAATCAGGCCCGCTGTGATCCAGAACCATGACTTCGTGGATCATGGTCAATTCCAGATGCGTGGCCGGATCATCCACAGGCACCCGGGAGGTTTCCGTCACCAGAATGATGAAAAACGCGATCACGATGAACAAAAGTGACGGTCCGGCGATCTGCCACAGACCCAGGGTGCCCGTGCCGGAAAAATAAGCGGCAAACGACAGTTCCCCGGTCAGGCGGTAGAAGAAAATCAGGATCATGAACATGGCCGCTTCACAGATGATGGGAAAAAACGCTTCCCTGGCCGCGCCCATGCCCTCAAAGGGTGAGGCCGTGTCCATGGCTGCGGCAATGGTGAAAAACCGGCCCAGCCCCAAAAGATACAGCACCAGGATCACATCCCCGTTAAAAGAGATCACGGGCATCTGACCGGCCATGGGCAGAAACAAAAGCGCTGCCAGGGCTGTGGCACAGGAGATCACAGGCCCCATTTTAAACACCGCTGTGGTGCTGACGCTGTAAACGGATCCTTTTTTGAACAGCTTGATCAATGTGTAATAGTTGATCAGCAGCGGCGGCCCTTTTTTCCCGCCGAAAAACGCCTTGACCTTGAGGATCACGGCCGAAAAAAACGGTGCCGTTAAAACAGCAGCCAGCCAGAGCACAATGGATTCAAACATATACACTCCCTGCTTGGTTGATGAAGGTTATATAAAAGTTTTAAGTGTCATTATTTACTGGGGTCTCTGAGGCCATGGGTGTTATATGAAAAACAGCAGCAGCACAATGGCCAGTAAAATATATCCGATGTACAGGTGGATGTCCCCGTGCTGGATCCATCTGAGTCGGTCAAACAGAAACTGCACCGGCCGGATCACTCCCGGCGCCATGCAGCGTTCCGCAATATCATGCACCCGGCTCTCATATCGGGTGGATGCTGGAAACCGGCCGGCAACGGGCGGATGTTGTTCCTCAATGGGGGCGGCCGGACGAAAAAACCGCACCATTTCAAAGGCATAGGACGCGCCCGTGTACTGCATCCTGGAAGTGGGCCGGGTGAATCCGCACCCCCAGGTGCCGGACCGGGATATGGGTTTGGCCCGGTAGAACCAGGACCGCACACCGGCCATTCCCAGCACCAGCAAAACAATGACAAACGCCCCCAAAGTAATATGACCCGTGATCTGGGCAAACGGTGCCTGAGGAATTCTGGCATACCCCAGGTTCAGGGCAGACACGGCAGACAAAGACAGATTGAAAAACCATCCGGGAAACACCCCGATGATGACGCAGGCCCCGCCCAGACCCCCCATGGCCCACAGCATGGTGGTGCCGGACTCGGTCCGGTTTCGGGCCGCTTCGGTCCGGGGTTCCCCCTGGAACACGATGCCCAGAACCCGGGTAAAACAGGCCAGGGCCAGTCCCCCGATCACCGCCAGGCCGATGATGGCGGCCACACTTACGGCAAACGGAATCTTATCCAGGGCAATGCCCTGGAACCCGCCCAGATACACCACGAACTCTCCGGCAAACCCGTTAAAAGGCGGCAGGCCGCAGATGGCCAGAGACCCGATGATAAAAGCAAACCCCGTAATTTTCATGGACTTGAGCAGTCCGCCCAGGGCATCCATGGACCGGGTGCCGGTCTGATGCACCACCATGCCGGCCCCCATGAACAGCAACGACTTGAACAGGGCATGGTTGAGCACGTGAAACAAAGCCCCTGAAAATCCCAGCACAGCCATGACGGGATTGCGGGATGCCACCCCGACCATACCCAGCCCCATGCCGATGAGAATGATCCCGATATTTTCCACACTGCTGTAAGCCAGCAGCCGTTTGATATCCGTCTGGCCCAGGGCATACACCACGCCGAGAATCCCGGACACCACCCCGGCGGCCACCACCAGGTATCCGAACGCCGGTGCCGGCAGTTCCAGCAAAGAATAGATGCGCAGAATCCCGTAAATCCCGGTCTTGATCATCACCCCGGACATGACAGCGGAAATGTGACTGGGTGCGGCCGGATGGGCATGGGGCAGCCACACATGAAAGGGAAACACCCCGGCTTTGGAGCCGAACCCGATGAAAAACAGGACAAATGCCAGTATTTTGGCGCCTTGGGTCAGGATATGGACATCCGTGAACCCGAAACTGCCCGTGTATTTGTAAAAAATCCCGAACCCCGCGAAGATGAACATGGCCCCCACATGGGAAAACACAAAATACAGGTATCCGGCGTACCGGTTCTCCTTTTTCCGGTAATCGTGGATCACCAGAAAAAATGAAGACAATGACATGATTTCCCAGGACAGCATGAATGTGATGATGTTGGCCGCCGTCAACACCAGGGCCATGGATACCACCAGAATGGAAAAGAAAAACGCGGTCACGGCTGTTTTCACGGGAGCTGCCGCATCTTGTGTGTAATGAAAACTGTACACCGCCGCCATCAGGCACACCAGAAAAATCACGGCCAGAAAAAAGGCGGACAGGGCATCCATTTCAAATGCCAGAAAAAACAGGTTCAGATACTGAAACGAGACTGAATGGGTGACCGATCCCATGAGCGTGGTCACGGCCGCCCCCAGACCCCACGCACATCCGGCACTGATGAGCAGGGTGGCCCCGGCTCTTGAAAACAGGTGATGGCGGGCGAATACCAGGGACAAGAGCCCTCCGGCCAGGATCAGACTGATGGCTGCAAAAAAATGACTCATCAATTTTCATTTCCTCATTTTTTGAGTATTTTTGAAGTCAGGAGACGGTTTTAATCAAGTTCCGGATTTCAATATGGGAAAAATGGGGGATTGTCAAGTCATTGACAAAATTTGTTTCAATTTGAAACAAATCAATGGCGGTACACCACGGGCCGGTCATCTGCGCCGATGTCAATCCCCACGGTATCACCGGTCTTGAAACCGAGCCGCTTGAACTCTTTGACCACGGCATCGTGGCGGTCCGCATGCCAGAAGGTGCACCACAACGGATTTCGTACCGTGTCAATGCCATAGGCATCATGACTGCAAAGATTCACCCGGAATTTGTCCCGGGCAATCAGGGTGTCGGCTTCGGCCAGAAAAATATCGATCTTGTACAAATTGTTGTGCAGTGCCTTGGAAAGCGCTTTCTGCTGGTCCGGAAAATCATCCAGATAATGGTTGGCAATCTGATACAGATCGCCGGAGTCTTGAATGGAAAATCCCAGCACGGCAAACCGCTGGTGTCTGAGGGCAAACGATTCCAGGTCTGCTTCATATTCCGCCACGCGATCGACAATATTTTTTACCCGGGTTTCAGGGGCCGCTTCAGACTGGACCAGGTCTTCACACAGGCTGATGATATCGATATAAAAGGCCTTGTTGTCCATCACATATACGGACCGTTCCCGGTAGTTGCGCTGTTTTCGAATGCGCCGGACCCCATCCAGGCGAACGGACCGCTCACTGAGCTTTTCCTCCAGGGTCTCGATGCAAGAAATATCCTTGGCCTGGACCACATGAATGTCCCCTTCCGTGGATATGATATATTCGATCTCGCATTTGAACCCCAGCCGCTTCTGAATGGCCCGGGAGAGTTGATACAGGCTTCGGTCATGGGGCACCCGGGTGATATGGGGTTCTGTCTGCACTTTCTGATTTCTGTTTCTGCAATACCCGAATTCCCAGTGATTGTGAATCATTTTGGCCATGACGGATGACCCGTTGACAAACGGCATCACAATCACACCCATTTCCTGGAAATCGATGGGCGGGGCATTGTTGAAAAGCTGCTGTCGTCTGATGGACAGGTGCTTGGCCGTCTCTGCCAGATGAATGATCCGGTTGCGGGCATAGATAATCCCGCCGATGTCTGCATAGGTTTCCAGAGAATCAAATGTGCCGCCCTTATACTCGGACTCTCGGGGATGCGCACTTCTGGCGATCACCTTAAAGCTTTCCCGGTGAACATCCAGAAACGCTTCCAGGGCCTTGAAATCCTTGGCTTCAAATTTTTTGGCCGATACATACACAAACTCAGGCACATTGAATCCATTGGCTTTGAGTTTTTCCA
>JAIPDL010000008.1 GCA_021737695.1 Desulfotignum sp.
TCTGCTGCACCACTTTGTCCATTTCCGTGATGGCGATGTTGACCTGGTCAATGCCGCCGGACTGTTCCCTGGATGCCGCGGAAATCTCTGCAATCAGATCCCCTACCTTGGCTGAACTCTGGGCCACTTTGGTGAACGCTTCATTGGTGGCGGTGACCAGCTGGGACCCGTCATTGACCTTTTTCACTGTGCCTTCGATGAGCTGGGCCGTGTTTTTGGCTGCTTCGGCCGCCCGCATGGCCAGGTTTCTCACCTCATCAGCCACCACGGCGAATCCAGCCCCTGCTTCACCGGCCCGGGCTGCTTCCACAGCGGCGTTCAATGCCAGCAGGTTGGTCTGGAATGCGATTTCATCAATGGTCTTGATGATTTTGGATGTTTCATCACTGGCTTTGGAAATATCTTTCATGGACACGGTCAGCCGATCCATGGATTCATTGGCCGTGGTCACCACATGGTTGGCTTCTTTCATCAATCCGTCGGCAGTGCCGGCATTTTCCGCATTGTTCTTGGTCATGGAAGCCATCTCTTCCATGGAAGAAGAGGTTTCCTCGATGGATGCCGCCTGTTCCGATGCCCCTTCGGCAAGGGACTGGCTGGCGGAAGATACCTGGCCGGACGCGGACGCCACCTGATCCGATCCTTCGTTCAATCCGGTTATAATGCGGTTCACCGGTCCTGTGATGCTTTTAGTGGTGAAAAAGGCTGCCAGTACACCGACCACCAGGGCCACAATCAGTCCGATGATCATTACTGTGGATGCAGTGGAAAGGGAAGCCACTGCTGCCTGGGCAATGCGGTCTGTGGCTGCCATGCCGGCATCTGCGGTTTCTTTGCAGGCATCGATGACATCCTGGCCGGTTGTCGCTCTTTTGTCGCTCAATTCCTGTAAAAAGTGCCATTGTTTGAGGAAATCGGCCATAGCCGTTTTGTAACTGTTGCCGGCGGTTTTCACCTCTTCAATACGCCGCAGGTCTTCCGGCAGCCGGGTGATCTTTTTCAACGATTCAAACAAGGTATTGATTTGTGTAAAATTTTTTATCGCCTCTTCCATGACCTCAGGGTTACGCAGGGCCTGGGACTTGAAGGCACTGATCCGGGTGGCATTGCCAAGATCGATGATATCGTTGACCAAGGTGATCTTGGTCTGTCTCTCCAGCATATCTTGTGTCAATTTTTCCTGCTGGCCCTTTAAAAAGGCATCACAATTTTCCACATATGCCTGGGCGTTTTTGTCCATATCGCTGCGGATATCGTTCAGCCGGGTGACGCTGGCCATGCTTCCCTTATTATTCTCGATCAGGAAACGATCCATGGCATCCTTGTAAGAGTTTGCGCCATTTTCTGTTGCATCGATCCGCGCGATATCCTCTTTGTCACTGGAAATTTGGCGCAGCTGCGTCAGGACCGGGTCGGCTTTTTCAATGGTTTCAATGGCAGACAGCATGAGGGCTGTATCATTGGTTGCCTGGGATTTGAAATTCAATACGCGCGCGGATGCACCGATATCCACCAGCCGGCTGACCAGGCCTATCTTTTCCTGGCGGGCGGCCAGGTCTTGTTTGAATTGTTCGTTCTGGCCGGCCAGAAATGCATTGCTGTTGGTCATGTAGGCTTCGGCAGAAGAATCCAGGGTGTTTCTTTCTTCGGCCAGTCTGGCAGTGGTGTCCACCGTCTGCTGCACCAGGGTTTTGTATTCTTCCACAGCCTGGCTGGCAATTTCCAGCTGACCTTTGAGCTGTTTCAAGTTGGGGGATGCCGCTTCGAGTTTCCTGGCTTTTTCCAGGGCCGCATCCAATGCCGCCAGTTCTTTCATGCCGTCGTCATAAAATGCGGTATCTTCGGTAAACCCATACCCCCGCATTTCATACATGACCCGGTTGGATGCGCCCCGCAGTTCATTGGCCACAGCCACCTCAGGCACATATTCGTTGGCCAGCATGGTGCTCTGGGTCTCCACCCGTCCCATGTTCCATATGGCCATGATGCCCAGCACACTGGCAATGATGATCAAAAGGGCAAACCCCAGTGAAATTTTTAATCCCAGACTCAAATTTTTCATTTTCAGCTCCTCACAATAGATTCACAATGGTAGATTTATGTTTTGGTTTTTAGATGGCTTTTTCCATGACTTGAAGTTCTCTGGTACTCAATACCCGGTCGATGTCCAGCAGAATCTTGACCCCGGAATCGATCTTGGCCATGCCCAGAATATATGCCGTGTCCACCTGGGTGCCGAAGGACGGGGCATTTTCCATTTCTTCTTCCCGGATGTTGAGCACCTCGGAGACCGAATCCACCACAATCCCGATCTGGATGGTCATGTCTTCGGTGTCGATCTCTACCACGATGATGCAGGTCCGGTCGGTATAGTCAATGGCCGGCATACCGAATTTGAGCCGCAGGTCCATGACCGGAATCACCTTGCCCCGCAGATTGATTACCCCTTTGACAAATTCCGGGGTTCTGGGCACTGACGTGATGGGCATCATCCCGATGATTTCTTTGACTTTGAGTATCCCGATGCCGTATTCCTCATCCGCCAGGCTGAAGGTCAGGTATTTGCCGGCTTTCATGGGATCATCCTTGATGGCGCGGGTCATTTCATCAGTTTTGTGGGTCATGCGGGGTTCCTCCATTCATAGTGGGTTTTCATGTGTAACTCCTGTTTGCAGATTTGTTGATATATCTATATATCTGTTAACAAGATCTGTACCAGAGGAACATTAAAAATTTTATATTTAAATTCAGCCAGTTATGAATAATTCAAATCAGAAACAAAAATCACAGAAAAGAGATAGTTCACTCTTGGGAAAGGGAAGAAATCCTTTAAGACGGCTTTAAAAAGGGGTTTTACAGTGTTGATGCCGGACCTGTCGCATAATTATGACAGTCTCAAAAAAAAGACAGATGACACCCGTTTGCGGGAGAGTAAACGGGTGTCATTCATTGTTTATGTTTTGTTTGTTTCGGGGGGTCGGATTCTGGGAAACCGGCAAAAATACCTGGAACACAGCGCCGCTGCCCGGAGTGGTTGCCACGGTGATACAGCCGCCCAAAGATTTGACTGTGCCTAAGACAATGGGCAGTCCTAAGCCCCGGCCGGTGAATCGGGTGGAATAAAAAGGATCAAATATTTTTTCAAGCATGGTGTCGGGAATGCCCGGACCGGAATCCTGCACCCGGATACAGGCGAAATCAGATCCGCCCGGCTGAAAATCCATGGGAAAACACTGGGTCCCGACCGGGATGCTGCCGGAAGAGACAGGACAGATACTCACAGCAATGGTTCCCGACTGCGCTGCCAGGGCTTCCCGGGCATTGGTGACCAGGCTGATCAGAATCTGGGTGATTTCCTCGGCATTGGCCAGAACCACCGGACCTGGTAGAGGGAGTTGTGTTTTAAAGCCGATGATTTCGGGGATATCGGCCTGAAGTGACGGGATCGCAGCCTGACAGATTTCCGACAGGTCCAGCCGTTTGCGGGGGGTATTTGTCTGGCCCAGATAGGTCAGCATGGTGGCCCCGAGTTTGGAGATCCGCCGGGCCGCATGCATGGCCTGTTCCAGGTTGCCGGAAATCGGATGGTCATCCGGCAGGTCGTCCATGGCCATTTCCAGGTTTCCCATCACCGAGGTGAGCAGGTTGTTGTAGTGATGGGCCATGGCCCCGGCCATGCGGCCCAGGCTTTCTGTCTTCTGCAAGTGCAGAATCTGTTTTTCGGCATGGATCCCTTCAATGGCATGACCCAGTCTCAATGCCACTGAATCCATTAACGCTTTTTCTTCTTCAAGGAAGGGGCAATCACCGGTTATGGGCATGTCTTCAAAACCATAGATGTCGATGTGCCCGACCCGCTTGTTTTTCAAGCGGATATCCCGGGAGAGGTGCTGTCGGGTGGGGTGAAAATCCGGGGTGGCATAGCGTTTCAGGTCGTTTTCAGCGGTTTTGGCGGCTGTGATATCGGTGACAATGAGGCAGAACTGGTCAATGTCCGGTTTTCCCGGCGCTGTTTCAAAGGGAATGAAGCCTCCCTGAAGCCTGCGTGACAAAGAAACCGGTGGCCATTCACCAGCCGGACCTCGATGGTTTTGTCTTCTGGATGTTTGTAGAATGCGGAAAATCTTGAAAGAAAAGAATTGCGGTCTTCGTTGGCGATGAACCGGGAAAAAGTTTTCCCAAGCAACGCATCCGGACCTTTGCCCAGCATGTCCATCAGGGTCTGGTTCACATGGAGAATCATGCCGGTGTCATCCAGAACCACATACCCGGCCGGGGCCATGTCAAACAGCCGTGAAAACCGGGTCCTGGATTTTTCCAGCTCTTGTATGGATTGCCGCAGCTCTTCGTTTTGCAGTTCCAGCTCCACCTGGAACACCTGAATGTCATCGATCAGCCGGGTCAGATCAGCCGGATCGATATTTTTTACATGATCGGACCGGGGTTCAATCTTTTTGTCCGCCAGATCCCGCAACTGCTTAAACCATTTTTCCTGTTTGTTTTTCATTCAGCACCTTTCGGATTTTCCGGGGCAATCAGGTTTTGATCCCCCCCTGTCAGATATGTCAGGATTTTGACAATTAATCGATATTCTTATACCAGCCGGATGATTTTTTCAAATTTTTTAAAATATCGAATGAAAAACGCATGGAAATTATGTTTGACACGCAGGGTGTTACACGGTACAAAATTGGAATGGATATCCAAAACGCCTTGAAATTACTCGATCTTGAGCCCGGGGCCACCCTGGAAGATGCCCGGGATGCGTTCAAGAAAAAGGCCAAGCAGTTTCATCCGGACAAACTGATGGCCGCATCAGGAAACAAAGATGACGGCGAAAAAATGAAGGATATCAATGTGGCGTATCACACCTTGACAGCGGTGTTGAAACCCGGTAACAGAAAAAAGCCGGTTCATCTGCTGCCGGAACAGTTTTCTCCAGCCTGCCGGCGCCTGGTGGACACGGTCCGAAAATGGATATCTGAACGGCGCCATCCTTCGCGGTCAAGCACGCATGCCCGGCCCAAAACAGCGCCACCCCGGACCCGCCGGAATCCTTCGCCCGGCGCGTTTGAAGATGTGCTCAAACAATCCATGCGCCGCCGCATGGCCGGAGAAAAGAGATATACGGCCTATGCCCGGTATCTGGAACTGGAAAGAAAAATGAACCAGGCCCGGCAGCAAAACCCGGGCCCCGGCTGGGAGGTGGACAGTGTGGAACCCATCTCCCGGATCAAACCGGTGAAATAACTGCCCGGCCCCGGCCCTTATCCCGCTTTTTTTTGGGGCACAAACCGAAGAAAGACCCGGTAATTGCCGGAATCGATGTCCGCGGGCAGATAATACCCTTCCGGCACCAGTACCACCATGACCCGGCCCGAGGCCGGATCCTGTCCCTGGGACCGGCCCCGCCGGTTGTCCTGTTTTTCCGCCAGACTTCTGGGTCCCCGCCGGGGCGGCCGGACATTGAGAATCCTTGCCTCCACCACCTGGGGCTGGTTGGGCAGCCGTTTGCCCGGCGGGCCGATGGGCTGGGGTGCCCCCACAACAAACTCCATATCTACCTCCCTGCACAGTCCTGCTGTGCGATATTTGACAATCGCCTCTGAAACCCCTATCGGCACAGATGTGCTTAAACTTGAGTGCCGATACCTGTCCAACCGGCTGATTTTCCTTGCAACACGTTCGGTATGTTACTATAATAAATAACCGTTTATAGACTCCGCCGGTCAATAAACTTAAAAAAGGAGCATGTTATGGAAGCTGACGTTCAGGAAAAAATTGGATATCTTGAATCCGTGCTGGGGCAATATATCGTTAACAGCGATATGGCCCTTACCCGGCTTGAGCGGAATATCTCCAATCTTTCCAGTGAGATGCAGGCATTCAAGGCGGAGATGAAGGACTTCAAAGCCTTTGTTCTGGCAGACATCGAAGACTCCCGGGCCGACAGAAAAGCCATGAACAAAAGATGGGGCGAGCTGGCCAACAAAATGGGCACGGTGGTGGAAGATATTGTGGCCCCTTGCATCGGCGGGGTGGCCAGGGCGTATTTCCAGGTGGACGAGCTGGACTTTTTTGCCGTGCGATTGCAGATAAAAAACACGTCCGGCACCCATCGCCGGGAATTCGACGTGGTGGCGGAAAACGAAAAATACCTGTTTATCGTGGAAACCAAATCCACGCCCCGGACCTCATATCTCCAGGATTTCATCGATTTTATTCTGGAGATCGCAGACTGGTTTCCCCAGGCCCGATCCAAAACTGTGATCCCGGTGTTTTCCTCCCTGTACATTCCTGAAGACAGTGTCCGGTTCCTGACCAATAAGCGCATTTTCGCTTTGGCCATGAAAGACGATAACATGGACCTGCTCAATCCGGAGCTGATACACAAGTAGTGCCGGTCACTGCTTTCAAGTATATTGGCCGCAATGCACAATGAAAAATTGATTGCCGGAAGCCGGGTATTTATCCGTCGCTGTTAACTAATGGTCCAGAAATTGCTTATGTTTTGTTGTTGTCGGTTGATATCCTGATAACAGATGTTTCATGTAACCAACAGAGCGGAGCTGTGCCCATGCTAAATGGCAAATCAATCCTTATTACAGGCGGCACTGGTTCATTTGGCAAGGCGTTTGTCCGAATGGTCCTTGACCGGTATCCCGGTGTGAAACGGCTGGTGGTGTATTCCAGAGACGAACTCAAACAGTTTGAAATGTCGCAGATCTTTTCTGAATCGCACTATACCTGCCTGCGGTATTTCATCGGAGATGTCAGAGACAAGGACCGGTTGCAAAGAGCCCTGGAAGGCATCGATACCGTGGTGCATGCCGCAGCCCTCAAACAGGTGCCGGCAGCGGAATACAACCCGTTCGAGTGTATAAAGACCAATATCCTCGGAGCCCAGAACCTGGTGGATGCCTGCCTGGATACCGGCGGTATCCGGCAGGTGATAGCGCTTTCCACAGACAAGGCTGCCGCCCCCATCAACCTGTATGGGGCCACCAAATTGTGTTCCGACAAACTGTTTGTGGCGGCCAATAATATCAAAGGTAAGCGGGATATCCGCTTTTCCGTGGTGCGATACGGCAATGTCCTGGGAAGCCGGGGATCTGTGGTGCCTTTTTTTCTGAAAAAACGCAAAACCGGTGTTCTGCCCATCACCGATCCGGCCATGACCCGGTTCAGCATCCGGGTGTCAGACGGGGTGGATATGGTGTTATGGGCCATTAAAAACGCCCATGGCGGCGAAATTCTGGTACCTAAACTGCCATCATATAAAATTACCGACCTGGCCCGGGCCGTCGGCCCTGACTGTGAGTGTCAAAATATCGGCATCCGGCCGGGTGAAAAGATTCATGAAGAGATGATCACCGCCAGTGACAGTTATCACACCGTGGATCTGGGAGACTATTTTGCCATCCTGCCTGCCGCCAGAAGTCGAAGCGTCAAATGTTATGAAAAATACAGTGATTGTGAATGGATCCCGCCCGGATTTTCTTACTCCAGTGACACCAATCCTGATTTTTTGACGGTTGAAGAGCTGCGGCAGTTGATCCGGGAGGAAGTGGACCCGGAGTTCCAGGTGCAGCAATGATTCCCTATGGCAGACAGCATATCACCCAGGCGGACATTGATGCAGTGATCCACGTGCTCCAGTCTGATTTTCTCACCCAGGGTCCGAAAGTGCCATTGTTCGAACAGGCCGTGGCGGACAAGGTCGGGGCCAAGTACGCAGTGGCGGTAAATTCCGGAACCAGTGCCCTGCATATTGCCTGCCTGGCCCTGGGGCTGGGTCCGGGGGACATTCTCTGGACTTCTCCTGTCACGTTTGTGGCATCAGCCAATTGCGCCCTGTACTGCGGTGCCTCAGTGGATTTTGTGGATATCGATCCGGACACTTATACCATGTGTCACCATGCCCTTGAAGAAAAACTGAAACAGGCCGAACAGGAAAACCGCCTGCCTAAAATCGTCATCCCAGTACATATGTGCGGCCGGCCCTGCCGTATGGCCGCCATCCATGAACTGTCGCAAAAATATGGATTCAAGATCATTGAAGATGCCTGCCATGCCCTGGGCGGGCAATACAAAGGCAAGCCCATCGGGAGTTGTCAATATAGTGATATCACGGTGTTCAGCTTTCATCCGGTCAAACTCATCACCACCGGCGAAGGGGGGACGGCGGTTACCAATGATACAAAGCTTGCCGATCGCCTGTTTCGTTTCCGTTCACATGGGATCACCAGTGATCGGGATCAGATGGCGCCGCGGCCGGCGGATGAGATCTGGAACTACCAGCAGATTTTTTTGGGCTACAATTACCGAATGACTGATATTCAGGCAGCCCTGGGAATCAGCCAGCTTGAAAAACTGGATGCATTTATTGACAGGCGCCGGGAACTGGCCCGGCGATACGGCCGGATTCTGGCACATCTGCCGGTGACGCTGCCCTTGCAGGACCCGGATGGCGAATCTGCCTGGCATCTTTATGTGATCCGCCTGAAGCTGGCTCAGACAGGTAAAAGCCAACAGCGGGTGTTTGCTGATTTGAGAGAAAACGGTATCGGAGTCAACCTGCATTATATACCGGTGCATCTCCAGCCCTGGTACCGGGCTTTGGGATTTGCACCGGGGCAGTTTCCGGAAGCGGAACAATATTACAAAGAAGCCGTGACCCTGCCACTGTTTTACGCCATGACGGAACAAGATCAGGATTATGTGGCAGCGAGTTTACAAGATGTGATTTGAATGATACTCATGGTATCAGAATTCTAAACGGAACAAGGAACCCCATGACCCCCTGTTTTATTGCGGAAGTTTCCAGCAACCATCACCGTGATCTGGGTCGGTGTCTGCAATTAATCGATACCGCCGCAGAAATAGGGTGTGACGGAGTGAAATTTCAGCTGTTCAAAATCGATGAGTTGTTTGCCCCGGAAATATTGGCAAAAAGCCAAATGCACCGGCAACGCAAAAAATGGGAACTGCCCCTGGAATTTCTGCCCGACCTGGCGGCACATTGCCGTGACAAAGGACTCCTTTTTTCCTGCACGCCTTTTTACCTGGCAGCGGTCGAAGAACTGTATCCATTTGTAGAGTTTTATAAAATCGCCTCATATGAGCTGTTGTGGGATGAGTTGCTGACAGCGTGTGCCCGAACAGGAAAACCCCTGGTTCTGTCCACAGGCATGGCCACGCTTCCGGAAATCGCGCATGCGGTGGCCGTGATTCTCAAAGCGCTTCCCCGGAATACCGGCACTGTTGTCCGGGAAAGTGACCTGCCTTTTCTCACCCTGCTTCATTGTGTGTCCGGATACCCGGTTCCAGAAAATCAGTGTAATCTGGCCGTCATCGAGACGTTAAGGCATTGTGCTGCCGGACAATCGAATACCATAAAGGTCGGATGGTCTGATCACAGCGTATCCATGGCGGTCATTTTTCGGGCTGTGAACAAATGGAATGCCTCCATGATTGAATTCCATCTCGACCTGGATGGACAAGGAGCGGAATTTGATTCAGGCCACTGCTGGCTGCCGGAACAGATGGGCCGGGTGATTGCGAAAATCCGCAACGAAAAATCAGAGATACCTGGCCATTCATCAGTCTCAGAATACCTTATGGACGGTACCGGAGAAAAACAGCCGGCTCCAGTTGAATTGGCAGACCTTGATTGGCGGGCCGATCCTTCGGACGGGCTGAGACCGCTGAAATACATAAGGATAACCTGGAATGGATAGCCTCCGAGTATCTGCCATCATCCAGGCCCGCATGGGTTCCACCCGCCTTCCCGGAAAGGTGCTGATGCCCCTGGCCGGCAGGCCTGTGTTGTGGCACATCACTTATCGTCTGAAAAAATGCCGCACCATCGATGATATTGTCGTGGCAACGTCTGACCTGAAAGAAGATGACAAGCTGGCGGCATGGTGTTCGAAAAATGATATTCCGGTTTTCCGGGGATCTGAGGAAAACGTGCTTCAACGGTTTGCCCTGGCAATCAGGTCTTTGGACCCGGAATTTATTATCCGGATTTGCGGGGATTCTCCCATGGTCGATCCCCAGGTGATCGATCAGCTGGTGACACATCTTGTCAAAACTGGCGCAGATCATTGCATAGGGGACAAAAAGACCCCAACCATTCATGAAGGATTTTCCCCGTTTTCAAGACAGGCTTTTGAACGCCTGCTTGCTGAGGCACCCGATGATCCGGTAGCCATCGAGCATGTTACCGCCTATTTTGGTCAACATCCTGAAAATTTTGAAACTACAACCATTCCCATGCCCCGGGAACATTGGTTTTCCGGAGCCCGCATGTCCATTGACACGCCGGCGGACCTGCATTTTATGAATGAGATCTATGCCCGCCTCGATGTCCCTGCAGGGGAAGCGGATATGGCTGATGTTGTCCGGCTGCTCAAAGACAATCCAGATTTACTGTCGATCAACAATCATGTCCACCAGAAAGCCGCCACAGATAAAACTTTCAAAGCCGTCATCCGCTGTGATGGGGATGAGCAGATCGGGCTGGGCCACGTGGTTCGCTGTCTGGCCCTGGCGGAAGAGCTGCGGGACAGCCAGAGTGTGGGGGTCAGCTTTGCCATGGTTTCCGGCAAGCCGGGCATGGACCTGGTCCGGAATGCCGGATTTCCTGTCATTCCTTTGACAGATCAGACCAATGAGGACGTCTGGCTGGGCAAGTTGATCCGGACCCGGAAACCAAACGCCCTGATTCTGGATGTTCGTTCCAGTCTTTCCCCGGCCCTTGTCAGGCAATGGCGGGAAAACGGCTTGCTCATCGCCACCATTGACGATCCCAGTGATCGCCGCCTGGAAGCGGATCTGGCATTTTATCCGCCTGTGCCGCAAGTGAAGGAAATGGACTGGTCAGGCTTCACCGGTCAGCTTTTTGTGGGATGGGAATGGGTATTGCTTCGAAACCAGTTTGCCCGCTCCCCTGAGTTTCATGGCCGTGTTTCATCTTCCGGTCGTTCACTTTCCCACCCCCCCGAACTGCTCATAACAATGGGCGGCAGCGATCCGGCCGGATTGACACTCAAAGCAATCCGTGCACTGAATCGGGTTAAATCTTCATTTCACGCAACAGTTATCCTGGGTTCCGGATTTACCCATGATGATGAACTTTTACGTCTGCTTGAAAAAGTGACTTTTCCATATAAGATCCTGCGTAATGTGGAAGATATGGCCGAGGTCATGAAAAAATCGGATCTGGCCTTGTCCTCTTTTGGCGGAACAGCTTATGAACTGGCTGCATGCGGTGTGCCCGGTATTTTTTTTGCTTTAACTGACGACCATGCCCGGTCCGCCGGTCTTTTTGAAAAACAAGGGATAGGCATCAACCTGGGAGTGCATGACAGCGTCTTTGATCAGGACGTTGTTCGTGCAGTTGAAAGCCTTATCCAGAATTTAACGAGCCATGACAGCTTGGTTAAAAACTGTTTGAAAAAGATGGACGGACAGGGTGCCAAACGCATGGCAAACAAAATTTACCAGAATGTGGCAATTCTATCATGACAAAATCGAAAAAAAGAACATGGCACCAGCATCAGGGGTTAATTTTAGAAACCAAAAACGGGTTTGATGTTATAGATTGCAGTCTTTGCGGATTCAAGCATATTGTCCCTATCCCTACCCCGGAAGAACTTGAGAAAACCTATAAACACGAGTACTATACCCGTGAAAAGCCGTTGTATCTGGAAAGATACCGGGAAGACCTTGACTGGTGGAACATGGTTTATGATGAGCGCTATGAAATATTGGAAAAACATCTTTCGCCCACCCGTCGACGGATTCTGGATATCGGTTCCGGTCCCGGCTTTTTTCTCCTGCGTGGAAAGGAACGCGGGTGGATCACCAAAGGAATTGAACCTTCAAATCAGGCGGTGTTGCATAGCCAGGAACTCGGGCTGGAAATAGCCAACGATTTCTTTTCAAAAGAGACAGCAAAAAAGCTTGGCCGTTTCGATGCGATTAATATGTCGTTGGTGCTTGAGCATTTGCCTGATCCGGTTCATTTTTTGAGGATTGCATATGAATCGCTTGATGAGGGGGGAGTCTTATCCTCATCTGTTCCCAATGATTTCAACCCATTTCAAAACGTTCTTCGTGACACCCTTGAATATGAGCCTTGGTGGGTAGCTCCACCGCATCATATAAATTATTTTGATTTCTCATCATTGCGAAAATTGTTAGAGCGTTGTGGTTTTGAAATTGTTCATCAGGAAGCATCTTTTCCTATGGATATGTTTTTGTTGATGGGGGAAAATTATGTTGGAAATGATGCATTAGGAAGGGAATGTCATGAAAAGCGCAAACGATTTGAAATGAATTTTATAAAAGCTGAATTCAGAGAGCTTAAACAAGCTTTGTACAAGAATTTATCCAATCTCGGTTTGGGGCGAGAGGCAATATTTTTTGCAAAAAAGAAATTTTATTAGTGATTCCAAGATGCTTTTATTGTGAAATTAATAGGTGATAATATGAAAGATTTTGATTTTTTAACAACAGACTATTTCAAAAAAATGCAGGCATTCACTCCTGATAACCGCGAGGAATTTCACCAACACTTGCAAAGAATATACAATTTAAAACTAAAGACACCCTTTCCTTTAGTTGTACACATTGAACCTACTAATGTTTGTAATCATAAATGTAGGATGTGCTGTCATCCAGATATGAAAAGAAAACCAGAACATATTAGCGAAGAGCTTGTTAAAAAAGCAATTATTGAATGTGCGCATCAAAAAACTTGGTTTTTACATTTCTTTTTTTTTGGAGAACCATTCTTGAATAAAAAATTGTTATATTACATCTCTCAAGCAAAAAGAGAAGGAATAAGGAATATCGGAGTTACTTCAAATTTTGTCCCACTGTCAAAAGAGGAAATTAAAAATTTAGCGAATAGTGGAATAGATTCGGTACAAATATCTTTTCATGGTATTGATCGAAAAAAATATCATGAAATACATGGCGTTGATGATTATTTTAAAGCAAAAGAAAATATTGAGTATTTTCTTTCATGTTTAAAAAATATTAGTAATAAAAAACCTTGGGTTGGTATTACTTACGTTCACACGGATGAGTCAAGTGAAGAGATTAATAAATTTCAAAAGTATTGGATAAAAAAAGTCAATACAGTTCATGTCAGTCCGCAGTTCGAGTATCGCAATGGAAAAGACCAAATGACGTCTAGATCAATATATGGTAAATTTAGCACTGCAAATTCAAAAGAAATTCTCAGTAGGAATACTCAAAAACGTATTGCTTGTCGACAACTTTGGACACGGCTTATAATACTTTCAAATGGGGAGATTGTGCCTTGTAGTCAAAATATTGATGGAGATCTTTCTCTTGGTAATTTACAAAATATCTCAATTTCTCGAGCATGGACTGGTCAAAAGATGGCAAAACTAAGAATGGAACATATCAGCAACCATTTCACTATTAATCATCCTTGCAAATACTGTACAGACTGGGATTGGAGTGGTCGTGTACAAAATCGGCCAAAATCAAAATAGCCTAATTAAATTACGCATGTTTTGGGGTCAAGTATCTGCCAGTGTGCAATAATTATATAACAAAAATGAACATATTTTTAATAAATTATGAATATTTCAAATTGTGGAACAATCATTTTAAGTAATTGTCCGGTTTGCCAAAATACATCTGAAAATTCTTATACTGTTATTGTTGATAGTATCGAATATAAGGACACGGAACTTGATTATTCTGTTGACATTTGTTTGGCTTGTGGATGCATGTACGCAAAGCAACGCACAGAATGCAAAGAATTGTACACACCCAAAATGGATGTCGAAAAAGAAAACGTCCATCAGATAAATGAGGTCTACTCTCCAAAAAAAATCTGGAACTATCAGAATAAAAAACTTCAGGCTACAGAATTGCTGGCTATTGTTAAGAAAGATGAAGTAAAATATTTGGAAATTGGATCCTCTGACGGGTCCTTTTTTTATGTGTTAAATAAACTGTCGGAAATAAACAATATTTCCATAAAGGGCACTTTGGTTGAAAGCTCAGGAGCCTCTGAAAAATGCAAAAACATATTTGACTGTAGGGTTGTAACAGAGTCCATACTATCTGTGAAAGACATAGAGACGAAACACTATGATATTGCAGTACTTTCACATTGTTTGGAACATTTTGATAACCCAGGAACCGTTTTGTCTATAGTACACAAAGCATTGGCTGATGACGGGATACTATTCATTGAAGTGCCGGACGGCATGAAGGTCGATAGAGGGATTACCTCTCCTTTAAGTTATTTCCATATTGTTAACTATAATCTACTGACATTGGGAGAGTTGGTCCGTCGTTGTCATTTCGAAATCCTTGATGTAATAGAACGGGATAACTACCCAGGATTAAGGTTGATTGCTCGAAAAAAAGCCAAGGGAAAATTCCATACTGAAAACAGAGGGACACTCTCAATGTCCCTCTTGTGGACTAAAAGTGCTGTACGATGCTGGAAGCACCACAAAGAAACTGCATTAAAAAAAGTACACCATATACTCCAGAAGCTAACTCATGACAGTAGACTACTGATTTACGGGGTGGGTGGACATACAAAAAAAATGCTTGATCAATTCCCCGGGCTTATGAATGCAGCCAATTGTGATTTTACCGACAGCAATCCTCCCAGAATGTATAAAGGCAGATTAAGCAAAGATAGCCGGCATCTAATATTTGAATCATATGATTATGTGATCATCGCAACATATGCCGGCCAAGAGACTGTTTACCAAAAATTAGTCCGTATGGGTTGCCCGGAAACAAAAATCATAAAATTATATGAAACCATCAATTCATATGCAAACTGAGGATATAATAAGACAATGAAATTTTTATTATGGAAACCCGGTATGGATGAAGGTACAATAAATGATTTACCTCATACTGGTTTAGGAATACTTGCAAGTGAATTAAAGGAATATGGAGAACAGATCGTTTTTATTGACAACCATTTTGCCCCGGTGCCGGACGAAGATGTTTCAGATTATATTTCTACGTTACAACCGGATACAATTTGTCTATCACTCGTCTCATCCGAATGGTTGCTTGAGCGGACTCAGAATTTGATCAATGAAGCGCACTCAAAAGGAATTGAGGTCTGGGTCGGTGGGCCTCATGCATATGGATATGGTGACTTGCTTGTCAATGATGAGCGTATAACCAAAATTGTCATAGGAGAGATTGACGGACAAATAGATTAGGTCCTTTCATCCCGGGAGAAAATCATTCGGCTGAGCAAACCAGCAAATTTTAAATCCCCGGACTTTACCGAAATGTACCATGCTGAAAAAATAAAAAATTACCCTGTTTTTGTATCCCGGGGGGTGCAACTATAATTGTTCTTTTTGTTTTTCCACTAAAACCCACGGCAATAGATGGAGAAAACGACCTGTTGATGATGCTTTTTGGAATGAAATGAGCCGAATCAAACAATTGTTTCCAAATGTTCACACCATTTCCATAATTGATGATGCATTTACAACCAATTTGAAACATGCCAAAACATTTTTGAAAAAATATATTGAAGACCAATATCCCTTTAAAGTAACAATATTTAATGTAAGAGCTGATCATATTGATCAGGAGCTATTATTATTATTCCAGGCTGTCAAATTAGAAACGCTGGCTATTGGAATAGAATCAGGAGATGAAAGCGTATTCAAATTAGTGAACAAAGGTGAAAAACTTACAAAAATTAAAGAAACAATCTTGCACCTCCAAGAGGTTGGCTTCACACCATGGCTTAATATGGTGATTGGCCTTCCAGGGGATTCTCTCCAATGCCACGCCAGGTCAATGGATTGGGTGACCGACATTCCCGGGAAAAAAATTGTTCAATGGCTTCATTACGCTCCATTCAGAAATACCTGGGCGTATGAATACTTTGTTAAAGAAGGCTCTATCCATGATGGGTTCATCCCTCCCTTAATGTCCGGTAGATATGATAAACTTCCTGAAGAAGGACATTTCAATGCTCGTGCATTTTCAAAAAAAGAAAAACTTCTTGCACAATTGGAAGCATACCTAAGAACCCTTGCGCCGATTCTTATCCTGAATGAAGCTAAAGTTAAACAATTGTGTGAAGAAAATAATCTTATGGCATTATATGATGAGTGGAAAAAAAAGGCCCCTATTGAGGATTTTTTTAAAAAAAAAATACCCGCAAAGATAGAAAAAGGTCAAATTTCAGATTGGGCGCTCATCAAAAATTAAGTACTCCTCACATGTACTCACAAACAAAAGTAAAAATACTCATAGGAATTGCTTAACCTATGTTCGACAAACTTGGAATTATTTTTTCAGCATTTTGGCAAATTATGAGGATGTTTAATTCTGGCACCATAAAAGCCGGATTCAGGCCACAGATGCGAAAATCGGCTGTGGATATCCTGGCAGGCACAATAAATCATGAAATAATCAAGCAGTTTGCACGATTATTTCATATAAAATATTATATAGTCAATTTCAATTCGTTCTGAAAAATTGGAGAATTTTTATATGAACAGAAACAAAATATCGCAACTATCTGATCAGGCGGACAGTTTACGCCGGCACATTATTACAATGAATTGTTATGCAGGTTCAGGGCATCCCGGTGGTGCGTTGTCAGCGGTTGAAATCATAGTATATCTCTTCAGTGAAGTCTTACGCATCAATTCAGGCAATCCTCATGACCCGAATCGTGATAGATTCATACTATCCAAAGGCCACGCCTGCCTTGTTCTATACGCGGCCTTGGCTGACAAAGGATTTTTTAGTCCTGAAGAGTTTAAAAAATTGCGTCATGTGGGGGGGATGCTTCAAGGCCATCCCGATAGGCTGAAAACCCCCGGCGTTGAATTCAACTCCGGTTCTCTTGGCCAGGGATTTTCGTTTGCCCTTGGATGCGCCCTTGGTGCCAAGCTGACAAAATGCGAAAATGATGTATATGTCCTGTTAGGCGACGGGGAAATGAACGAGGGACAGATTTGGGAAGGATTGATGTTTGGGGCCTTTCATCACTTAGATAATCTGGTCGCTATTGTTGATTACAACAAACTGCAAAGCGATGATTACAGCCGCAATGTTACAGGTTTAGAGCCTTTGTATGACAAACTGGTTGCTTTTGGCTGGCATGTCCAGGAAATTGATGGGCATGATTTCCTGCAAATCGGCAATGCCTTTGATCTTGCTAAAAAGAAAAAAAAGCAACCTTCAATCATCCTGGCTCATACTGTCAAAGGTAAGGGAATATCCTTTATGGAAAACGTACCCAAGTGGCATGGCAGCTTATGCCCGACTGGCAAGGAACAGGAAAAGGCTTTCATAGAATGTGGTTTGGAGAACAGATAAGATGAAAAATATGCGAGATGCATTTGGAGAATGTTTGGTTGAATTGGCCACTCTGAGGGAGGATTTTGTCGTACTGGATGCTGATGTGGCCGGAGGCACAGGCACCCATGTTTTCAGGGAAGCCTACCCCGATCGTTTTATACAGTGCGGTATTGCCGAACAAAATATGATGTCCGTTGCTGCAGGGATTTCTACAACCGGATTAATACCAGTGGTAACGTGCTATGCGGTTTTTGCTGCCATGCGGGCACTCGATCAAGCCCGAAATTCAATAGCTTATCCGCACTTTAATGTAAAGGTGGTTGTCAGTCACCTGGGTCTGGATGTGGGGCCGGACGGACCGACCCATCAATGTATAGAGGACTTGGCCATAATGCGCAGCATACCCAATTTTACAGTGATTTCTCCTGCCGATCCGGTTGAGTTACATGCCGCTTTTCAGGCCATCCTTGACCATGAAGGGCCGGTGTATTTCCGGACAGGCCGCAGTCCTTTGCCGCAGATTTTTGAATCTGGAGATATACGTTTTGAGATTGGCAAGGGACAGGTGCTTCGTAACGGGACAGATGTCACGATTATAGCCGTTGGCGTAATGGTCCACAGGGCACTGAACGCTGCGGAATTGCTCGCTGAAGAAGGCATTTCCTGCCGGGTTGTGAATATGTCCACAATAAAACCGATAGACGCCGGTTTGATTGAAGAAAGCGCCCGTGAAACAGGGTGCATTGTGACAGCGGAAGACCATAACATCATAGGTGGTCTGGGCGGCGCCGTGGCCGAAGTTCTGGCAGAAACCTATCCGGTTCGGCTTATCCGTTTAGGCGTAAGGGACGTATTTGCCGAGTCGGGCGACCCGGAAGAACTCGCCGCCGCCTATGGCTTAATGCCTACTGATATTTATAATGGGGTAAGAAATCTATTGAGTCGTGAACAATCCAGATAAATACTCATGACCAGTCTTTACAACAAAAAACACTAAGGAGATGTTGTGACGCTTTCATTGAAAGATAAGGTGGCTTTGGTTACCGGCGGAAGCCGTGGCATTGGGCGCGCCATCTCAGTTGCCCTGGCTTTAAACGGTGCAAAAATTTCGGTTGCCTATCAACAAAACCAGGATTTGGCTCTTGAAGTGATTTCATCGATAAAAAAAAATGGCGGCCAGGCATTGGCCTGCCAAATGGAAGTTACAGAGCGGGATTCTGTCCGTCAGGTTTTTTTGGATACCGCCCGTCATTTTGGCGGAATAGATTTTCTCGTTAATAATGCCGGTATAAACAAACCAACTGATTTTGACCAGATTACAGAAGCGGATTGGGACCAGATAATGTCGGTAAATCTAAAAGGCCCCTATATTTGTGCCCAGGAGGCAATTCCTTTTTTGCGACAGCGCGGGGGCGGTTCAATTGTAAATATCGGATCCGTCAGCGGACAATACGGAGGGCCACGAACCGCACATTATGCGGCAAGCAAGGCCGGTTTGATTTCTCTTGGACAGGTAATTGCACGATTTGGGGCAAAATATAACATTAGATGTAATAATGTTTCAGCAGGACTTATTTCTTCTGACATGGCGGATGCGGGGATGCAGTCTGAGGCTGTTCGAAAAGCTGCTGAAGGTATTATTCTCAAGCGGTTTGGAACAAAAGAAGAGGTGGCCCAGGCGGTGGTTTTTTTGTGTTCTGAAGCCAGTAGCTACATCACCGCGCAGACAATCAATGTTAATGGAGGGTTGTATTTTTGAAAAGAACATTGCTGGTCGTCGGCGGTGCCACCGAAACCGTGCCGGGTATCCTGCGTGCCCAAAAGATGGGTCTTCATGTCATAGTCAGTGATATGAATCCATTAGCTCCTGGATGTATTGCGGCTGACGAATATCTCGTGTCAAGTACGTATGACGTGGAAAAAACGGTAGCTGAGGCTGTCCAGTACAACAAAAATCGGCGCTCAATTGACGGGGTTATATGTATTGCCACTGACGTCCCTCATACAGTGGCACATGTTTCGAATGAATTAGGGTTACCCGGCATTTCTTTGAAAACGGCGATCCTGGCAACGGATAAACTGGCGATGAAACAGCGATTCAGGTCAGATGGCGTGCCGGTGCCCTGGTTTAAGTCTGTCGATTCAGCCCGAGACCTGGAAATGTGTGCTAAAAGCAATGACTTTCCTTTAATCATCAAACCGGTTGACAGTAGGGGGGCAAGAGGTGTTTTGCGATTAATCCCAGGTTTTGATTTATACGGTGGTTTTGAGGTGGCCCGCGCACACTCACCTACAGGGCGGGTAATTGTTGAACATTATCTTGAAGGGCCGCAGGTCAGCACAGAATCTCTTGTGGTTAACGGAAAAGTCTTTACTGTGGGATTCTCTGATCGCAACTATGAGTTTCTGGAACGATTTGCCCCGCATGTTATCGAAAACGGGGGAGAGTTACCGAGCTTTCTTCCTGCATATATTCAAGACAAGGTGAAGGATGTGGTTGCCCGGGCTATCCAAAGCCTTGGCATTAAGAATGGGGTTGCCAAGGGAGATGTCGTGATTCACAATGGTGATGTTTATGTGATTGAAATGGCTGCACGACTGAGTGGTGGATATTTTTGCACCCATGAGATACCTCTGAATACAGGCATCGATTTTGTTGGGGCTGCCATCCGCACGGCTCTTGGAGAAAAAGTGAATCCAAAAGAATTAACGCCTACACGGAATCAAGGCGTTGCACAGAGATATTTTTTTCCTCGACCTGGAAAAGTTATATCCATCAAAGGTGTCAAAGAAGTACAAGCACGTCCTGAGGTGGCGTTCTGTGAAATACGAGTCAAGCCAGGAGATATAATCGGGCCGATAGATTCTCATCCAGCCCGCGCTGGAGTTGTCATCGCGACAGGGGCAGATCGAGAAGATGCCTTGTCAAATGTCAAAAAAGCTGTCAGTGATATTCATATCATAACTCAATCGCAATAACATGATGCTCCGGCTATATCTCTTTTTTCATCTTAACCTGGCCTACTCTTCCATTGAAGAAGATCAGCGGCTGGAGATTATCCGGCGCTGCTACTTGCCCCTGTTGGAACTGGCGGAGAAATATAAATTGCCCATTGGTATAGAAGCGCCGGGGTATACGCTGGAAACGATCAACTACATTGATCCGCAATGGATAGCCATGCTGCGAACGCTTTGCCGGCAGGGGCTGGTGGAATTTATCGGCAGCGGATATGCCCAGATCATCGGGCCTTTGGTCCCGTCCGGGGTCAATGCGGCAAATTTGCGCATCGGAAATGCAGTTTATGAAAATCTTCTCGGGATTAAGCCACGGATTGCGCTGGTCAATGAGCAGGCGTTTTCACCCGGCCTCATACAACATTACCTGGATGCCGGGTATCAAGCTATTGTCATGGAATGGAACAATCCGGCCCGGTGTCATCCGGAATGGGATCCGGAATGGCGGTATTTTCCGCAAAAAGCGGTCGGGCAGCAGGGTGAAGAAATCGCACTTGTCTGGAACAAATCCATATCCTTTCAGAAATTTCAGCGCTATGTGCATGGAGAAATGGAACTGG
This sequence comes from Desulfotignum sp., assembly GCA_021737695.1. GTDB lineage: Bacteria > Desulfobacterota > Desulfobacteria > Desulfobacterales > Desulfobacteraceae > Desulfotignum. Next base: position 20,937 of record JAIPDL010000008.1, read on the forward strand.
AGCCTTATGTTGCCTATCTGGAGCAGCACCTCAGTTCGAATCAACGGGCGTTTCCCTTGTATGGCAATGATGCTGAAATATTTGATTTCCGGCCCGGACGGTTTCATACTGAGGCGAAAATGCATGAAGATGGGGAATGGCAGCGGATTGACAAGTTGTTTGCCAGATTGTCAAAAGATGATCGGTTTCTTTTCGTGCCGCTCAAAGACGTGCTGAAGCTGATGGACCAGCTCCATACCGGTCATCGTTTATCTCTTGAATCCCCCCAGCATCCCATTCCGGTCAAAAAACAGGAAAAATACAATATCACCCGCTGGGCCGTGACCGGTTCGGATGATTTGCAGATCAATACCGAGTGCTGGAAACTCCATCAAACCCTGCTGGAATCAAACGTATCTGAAAATGATTGGAAAGAGTTGTGTTATCTGTGGAGCAGTGATTTTCGAACACATATTACCGCCAAAAGACTGGAAAATTATCTGCTGCGACTGAAAAAATTCAAAGCAATAATTGCTAAGACAGCTGATATGTCGACTTCAAACAATTTCCAAACACTGGGCATGAAAAACGAGATCGCCTCGGATGGGTGCTTCCGAAAATCAAACACCACAGACTTTCGGATTTCTCGCGAACACAGGTTTCTTCATATTGAATCCGACCGGATAAAGCTGATCCTGAACTGCCGGCGGGGTCTGGCCATTCACAGCCTGATCTTCAAGCAGGTCTGCAACCGCCCTTTGTGCGGAACACTGGATCATGGATATTATGATGATATCAGCATGGGTGCTGACTTTTACAGTGGGCATCTTGTGTTAGAATCTCCGGGGATGCCCAAGATCACCGATCTTGAAACGGTTGATCCGGATATTGTGGACAACCAGGATGGATCGGTTCGTATTGCCGGCACTGTTACGACCCCGCTGGGAGATGTTGACAAGTATATTGAAATCGGCAGTGATAAAAACGGTAGCGCAGCTGTTAGGATATCCTATCAGATGAAATGGGAAAAAAGGCCATTGGGATCTTTGCGATTGGGTGCCGTTACCCTCAATCCGAAGGCGTTTGATCCGGATACGCTTTTTTTTGCCACCCACAACGGAGGAAAAACGCTGGAAACGTTTGCTTTGGACAGTACTCCGGTAAATCACGGCAATCCAGCCTCATTTCTGGTCTCAGCAAATGCCGGTTTGGGAGTGACGGAAGGGGTGGTGATTTTAGGTGATCAGTACAGGCAACTCACCATGACCATTGACAAAAAACAATGTGCTGCCATCGGCATGGTTGTTTTTCGGAAAGTGTTACCCAACTATTTTTTCCGTCATGTATTTTCGATTCTGGAGATGGATGAAACCAGCAGCAGGAAGGGTTTCGTTGGACTTGGAGGATCGGAAATCTTTATCAATCTCACGGCTCAAAAAAAGGATAACCTTGAATGTCATCTCTACTGAAAATGATGCTCAAAGATTTGATGTCAGCCCCTGCTTTGTACCAACCGACCACATTCTGGAAAATCGGTGTAGAGCGGATTTGTGATGATTTGAAACAATTCGGTATTGAAAATTTTCGAAACTTGGAAAGTATCTTGAATTTTTTTGCACCAAAATATGGTTTCCCAGATTATTATCTGGAACCTGGGCATTATCGACAAATTAGTAAACAAATTAGCATTGAAAATAAATTGTTGCAGCGCTACAGGATGTCGCTGGATCAGTTTTTTTCAGGGGAACTCCAGGCCACTTCCGATTACAGGGTTTACAAGGCGACAACGACCCTGACCCACCCTTATGTGGATAAGATCAGCGAAAGCACGGTGGGAAATCCGGTGGAACAATTTGTTTTTGAAAACCGACGGTTCAGCCGTTCTCTGCTCAATTATCTGCTGGGAATCAATTATTTGAAACGGTTTTTCAACTTGGAAAATATCAGAACCGTTCTAGAAATTGGGGGCGGTTATGGCACGCTGGGTGAAATTCTTCTGAAAGATGATCGAAACCATTGTTTCTATATGAACGTGGATATTCCTCCCACCAGTTTTGTTGCGACCTATTATTTGAAACAGGTGATCGGTGAACATAGTATCGGTGATTATGCGGATTTGAAAAACAAAACAACGCTGGATATCGATGCATTATCAAAGAAATACAAAGGGGTGGTGTTCTGTCCCTGGCTCATTCCCAAAATTCAGGGGGAAGTGGATCTGTTCGTGAATTTCATCTCGTTTCAGGAAATGGAGCCTGAGGTGGTTCAAAACTACCTGCTGCATGTGGACCGGCTCAGGGCAAAATTTATTTTGTTGAGAAACCTTCGTGAGGGGAAACAAAAGATCAGGAAGTCGGGCGGGGTGGGGGTCAAAGATCCCATTCAGGGTCAGGATTATGATGCGTTTCTGTCCAATTATGAACTGATAGATACCAATACCACACCGTTTGGTCACCGGACCGAAGACGGGTTCCATTCGGAGTTGAGGATCTATCAGCGAAGATAACGCATCATTCAACCATGACCGGATACTCCAGTCATGGTTGAATGATGATCTGTTTTGCACTCCGGCCATGATTGCAAAGCCAAAAATTATGAAAATTTGATTCAAGTTTTTTTTCACAGGTGCCGATGAGGTGAATAACGGGAAATAGCAGGCAAAAGGAGGTGCAAAAAGGCAAAGGTTGACAGCTTGATCCCAAAATTAAAGAACCTGCTGGCAAGGAAGCTGGCAAAAAACAACATTAAAATTCACGGAGGAATTAAATCATGGCTATTTCGATCAACAGTAATATCGCATCATTGAATGCTCAGAGAAACCTGAACAACACCTCAAATGTATTGAACAATTCCATGAAAAGGCTGTCATCGGGGTTGCGCATCAACAGTGCTAAAGATGATGCAGCCGGGCTTTCCATCGCCAACCGCATGTCATCCCAGGTCAGGGGATTGAACCAGGCGGCCAGAAACGCCAATGACGGCATTTCCATGGCCCAGGTGGCAGAAGGGGCCATGCAGGAGGTGAGCAACAACCTGCAGCGGATCAGGGAACTGGCGGTGCAGGCGTCCAGTGATTCAAACTCCGCCACTGACCGGGCCGCACTGAATGATGAAGTCACGCAGCTGGTGGCGGAAATCTCCCGGGTGGCCGAGAATACGTCATTCAACGGGACCAATCTTCTGGATGGCTCATTTGGAAGCAAGAATATTCAGGTCGGGGCCAACAGCGGAGAAACCATTGAAGTTTCCATGGTCAATGTCAAGGCGGATTCCCTGGGGGTTGGGTCCGCTTCCAGTTATTCCGCAACTGTAAGCGGGGCGGTAGTGACCGGAGATGGTCTGGGTGCCGGTGATTTAACCATCAATGGTTATCAGATAAGTGCTTCATCCGATGATGGGGTGTCGACTGCAAAAGCTTCGGGTAGCGCCATTGCAATGGCCAATGCTATCAATGCAAGAACTGGCGATACTGGTGTGACTGCCTCTGTAGAGGTCGCAACTGTTGAAGGAAGTGCTATCGCTTCTGGAAAAAATGCAATTACTGCGAATGATATTTTGATTAATGGAGTTGATATCGGAGCAATTGACGCATCAACAACTTCTGCATCAATCGATCGGGGTGCTGACGTGGCAGCTGCCATCAATGCGGTATCAGATCAAACCGGCGTTACAGCGACTTTTGATACGTCAGATGGATCGGTTGATTTGACTAGTATTGATGGACGAAATATTACCATTACATATGCATCAGGAATGACCTCGAATGTAACAGGACTCAAATATGGTGGAGCGTCCTCAGGTGTGCAAACAGTTTACTCTTCAGTGAACTTGTCTTCCTCCTCTCAAAACGGTATCACCATTGGAGGTGACTCTCAGGGTAATGCTGGGCTCACGGACGGTTACACCTCTGCAACCGCTACCGCCGGTGCTGGTGTGTCTTCCCTTGATCTGACCACTCAGGCAGGGGCTTCGAGTGCCATTGCTACTGTGGACGCAGCCTTGGCCAGTATCGACTCGGCCCGGGGGGATCTGGGTGCCATCCAGAACCGGTTTGAATCCACCATTGCCAACCTTCAGAATGTATCTGAAAATGTCTCTGCTGCCCGGTCCCGGATTATGGATGCGGATTTTGCCGCAGAAACAGCAGCCATGACCAAGGCCCAGGTGATGCAGCAGGCAGGCACCGCCATGCTGGCCCAGGCCAACCAGCTGCCCCAGATCGCACTTTCACTCCTGCAGTAAGCCGGGCTGAATAACACAGCCATCGGTATAAGCGTTACAGCATAATACGTACTGATCATCAAGGCGGGTTCAGGGATTTCCTGAATCCGCCTTGATTGTTTTATTCCGGGTGATCATCTTGTATGCTTCCCGGGCGGCTTCAAGCTGTCCGGTTTCCCGGTAACAATCCCCCATTTTTTTATACAGGCCCAGTCGGTCCGGCATGGATAACAGGGCCTGCTCATAGGCCGTGACCGCATCGGTGAACCGAGTCTTTGCCTGGAGATGGTCTCCCAGTTTTTCCCAGAGAATAGCATGGGAGGGGTCCTGTAATACAGCCTGGTTGAGATAGTGGATGCCGTTGTCATATTCCTCGGCTGTAAAAAATATCTCTGCGGCGGTAGCGAACAGTGCCGGATTCTCCGGGGAAAAGCTTAGGGCGGTTTCCAGTTTTTCAAGGGCTTTTTCCAGGTGGTTCTGAGCAAACAGGGCAATGCTGTGCAGGTGATACAGATCGGCAGCCTGTTCATTGGTAAGCGGTTTGAGCACGCCCGGGGTGACAGCCAGGGCATTGTGCCAGACTGACAATATGGTTTCTGCTTGTGAGGTATTGCCGGTTTCGAGCAGTTCACGGATGTTTTGCCTGTCGATGTCTATAAGCAATAGCAGTTCCTTTTCCAGATCGGGGTGGTCGATGCAATGACGTAGCGCCTTGAAGATCATTTTCCGGGAACTGGGCGTATGAACGCCGTTTATTTTGTATTCATTGGCAACTGTAAAATATCTGTCCCCCATTTTCCGTTTGAATGACTGTATCTGCGGCACCAAGGCTGAATCTGCTTTTTGCGCATTGTCAAAACAGGTGTCACGCCGGTTGTACCCGCCATGGACAGCCGCCAAAACCCCATGATAAAAATGGCACAATCCATGGTCAGGGGTCAGAGGTTCCAGATGTTTGATTATCGATAAGAGCCGTGAATACTGGCTGGTTTCAAAATAAAACGCCGCCAGATCGAACAGGGGCGGGATGGATGCGGCATTATCTTTCACTGCCTGTTTTAGATCGGCTTCCTTTTTTAAAAAATCGATAATTTCCATCAATTCATCCCGAAAAAATGACAGAATGCGTTTGCGGGCTGCGTTCAGCTTGATCAACCGGTTCAAATTGCTGCTGAAACTGGTGATAAACGCTCCAGGAGTTTTGTCAGTGGACGCGGTGGCGGCAAAAAGGGCGCGTTCACTTTCCTTGACAGCGGCCAGCGCCGCTTCTTCCAGGATCTCCCAGATTTCCATGGATCCCCCCTGGTCCATCTTTTTCTCCAGGGCCTCTGCCTGGCTGATTTTTTTCCGGACTGTCAGGGGCAGGGTATCAGCTGAGCGGATCGCCCTGGCATGGCGGTCTTTGGGCAGGTTTTTTTTGGCTGAATGGATGACCTGGTCATATTTTGAAATGATTTGATGCAGTTTTTGGGTTTTATCCAGCATACGCTCCAGCGAAAGGGAAATCTGCCGGGCAGCGGACATGTCTTGGTTTTTTCGGGCAGGCCGGAGTGCCGTGTCTGTTTTGATTGTTTCTAAACAAAAAGTGTCTATCACCTGTTTGAGTGTCAGGACGTCTGTGCCGGCAATGTGGGCCCCCCCTTCTGTGGCGTTGATGTATCTGAAGCCCGGATTGGCAGATATCATGGCCTCGAAGTGGTTTCTCATGGAAACAAAGGTCCGGGTGGAAGGGATTTTGTCACCGTCAATGCTTGTGACCATGACAGCATCCGGATTCTTTTCAAAAAACGTTTTTTGTGCGGCATCGGGATTGTTGAGCACGACTCCTTGTGCATGATCCCGATATCCGGAGTAGGCCAGGTCCTGGCCGGTGAACACAATGGGATCACATCCCATCATAATGGCGGCGGTCAGGTTGACATGCGCAGCGGTGCTGGCTCCGGGCGTGGCTGTTTTTCCGCCGGCCAGCTGGTTGATCCATTTTTCAATGGGTTTTTTGGAAAAGGTCCAGAATATGTTTTCAGGCGGAAAGTGCTGGTGTACTTCCGGGGTGGCGTGGGGTGCGGCAATCAGGGAGGTTTGTGCATCGATGGTGCAATCTGCTATTTTTTCAAAATTCAGGGCCTGGGGGTCGATGGAGGTGACAAAGTGCGGCTGGATTCCATGGGACTGGAGCACAGGGAGCACGGAATCCACGGCAATGATCAGGGCTTTTCCGGTCAGATCCTTGATCAGATGGATGTTTTTGTCCAGAGACGGGCCCCCGGCCACCAGAACGGCAGGCATGCCGCTGAAGCAGTTTCTCAGATTTTCCAGCAAACCGTGATATTGGAGCAGTGGTAAAATACTCAACCGGTTTTTGATAAACCGCATGCCGAAACGATGATCCGTGTTGCCGGCGATATTCCGGTCGCTGATGAACTCGAAAACCGATGTTTCCAGCTCCTGGTAAGCTGTGATGTCGGTTTGATAGGCTCGGACCTGGCGGAGCCGGTAAGCATCTTCCAGGAGCAGGGCTTTGTCTGCTGGTTCAAGGACTTTTGCCACATCCGGATCCGGATCAAAGCTCAGGATCAGACGCTTGTCAGTCAGAACTGTTGAAAAATCCCGCACCTTCAGGGCGTGTTTGAACGCGTTCCTGTTCAGATCGAACACGGCCAGGTGCCGGATGGACCGCCGTTGTTCAAGAATGGCATGAATGATATAGCCCAGGCCCATTCCAATGAGAATGCAGGCACCGGTGGCATTTTCCGGCACCAGGTTCAGCACCTCGGCTGCCTCTTTTTCCGGGTCGTCCGGGTCATGGAGAGATGCTTCATTGCCGTCCGGTGTCATGACGTTGAGGTTGGGCTGCCCGTTTGAACAGGAAAAAATTTCCCCTTCCGGTTCAGATGAGTCATTGATCAGTGCCTGCCATATTTGGGGATGTTTTTTCTTTAAAGTGTCCAGGTTTTTTTCATACAGGTAAGGTACGTCGGTCATCATGTCATTGGATTCCTTTCGGGTTGATTGGGTCCTGGTTTGATCAGGGCTTACTGATATTTCAAGCAATGTTTGTACCGGGGATGCAATAAATGGTTTCATGAATTCGGATCCGGATCGTTTTTTGCATAATTTTTGGGTTAAAGTTGTTTGATAGAGATGCCGATACCGGTATTGAGGATATGCAGCATATCCTTGAAAAAACAGTCTGGAACCAGAAGTCAGGGGAGAACACAATCATGACCATATCCATTGGAGGGCTGATGTCCGGCCTGGATACCAACGGAATCATCGACCAGATGCTTGCGATACAGCAGAGGCCCATTGAACGCCTGCAAAGCAAAGGGTCGGAATACCAGATCCAGTTAAGCACCTATGGCACTTTGAAAGGAATGGTTTCCAGTCTTCAGGGTGCGGTGTCTGCCATTGATACTGAAGGGGAGCTGGCGTCCTACACCGCGACTTCCGGAGATAAGGACCTTTTTACCGTGACGTCCGGAGATGATGCGGCAGTGGGGTCCTATGACGTGACCGTGCAGCAGCTGGCAAAAGTACATAAACTGACCAGCACCGCTTTTGCGGCCGATGAAGCTATCGGGGAAGGGACCATCCATCTCAAGGTGGGGGATGCCGAGGCGGTCGATATCGCTGTGTCTGCCACAGATACCTATGATGACGTGGCATCGGCCATCAACGATGCGGATGCCGGGGTTAAGGCGGCGGTCGTGTTTGACGGAACCGATTATTATCTGACCCTGTCTGCGGAAGAAACCGGGGCCGACAATGTCATCAATCTGACGGTGACCGAAGCGGGAACCTCGTCCGGCGATCCGGAGAACTCAGATACCACGGGACTCTCCCGACTGGTTTTCGATCATGGTGTCACCACGAACCTTAGCAATACCCAGAATCCGGCTGATGCCATTATCACTGTGGACGGGGTGTCCAATATCATGCGGAGCAGCAATGAGATCGATGATGTGATCAATGGGGTAACATTGACCCTGGTGTCGGCACCGGCATCCCCGGACAATGCCACCACCCTGACGGTGAGCAGAAACACCAGTGCGGCCAAGTCCAAGATCAATGCGTTTGTGAAAGCGTACAACCAGGTGGCCACATTTATCACCGAAGCCCAGAAATACACCGAAGATACCGAAGTAGCCGGCATCCTGATGGGGGATGCCACCACCAACGGTATCCGCAGTCAGCTGAAATCCATGGTGACCGGATTGGTATCCGGTGCCGGCACCTTTAACCGGTTGTCGGATATCGGCATCACCCTTGGCAGTGACAATCAGTTGAAAGTGGACACAGATACTCTGGATGATGCGCTGGACAACCATTTCGAGGATGTGGCTCAGTTTTTTACCCAGTCGACTTCAGAAGCCCCGGGATTTGCTGTTAAAATGAATGAAACCCTGGATGCGATGCTTGACAGCACAACCGGGACGTTTGCATCCCGTGAGGACGGAATTAAGAATTCCATTGACAGTATCAATGATCAGATTCAGCAGCAACAGTTGCGGACAGCCCTGTGGGAGGAACGGACCCGGGCCCAGTTCAATGCCATGGAAGCGCTGCTGGCCCAGTATCAGTCTGCAGGCGATTACCTGGGACAGTTCGTCACCGGCATGCAGAACCTGAACAGTTTTGTTTCCAATAGATAAGCAATCGCCTGTCATGTTTTTGACGTATCCGGCATAATCCGACACCGGGGCTGCCTGCTGCCTCGGACGTCACTGCCTGATCCTTCCGGTTTTTCGCTTGACTGTCCCACCCGGGCCGGGTAGAATTTATCGTGTGTATGACATTGTCAAAAACCCATCGAAAGTGTCAGATATGAGATTTTTCAATACCGCCGGGCCGGTGAACTGCGACGACCATTACTGCCTGCCGCCCCTGGAGCGGTTTGATCTGGCAGAGATCGAGATGCTCCTGGCGCAGAAAAAGTATTTTGTGCTGCACGCCCCGCGGCAGACGGGCAAGACCACGTCCATGCTGGCGCTGGTGGATCATTTAAACGTCGGCGGGCAGTACCGGGCCCTGTACTGCAATGTGGAGACGGCCCAGACGGCCCGGGAAGATGTGGCCAAGGGGATGCAGAACATCCTGGTGGAGCTGGGAGAGCGTGCGGCAAATGATCTGAAAGACGACTTTCTGTCTGAAAACGGATCAAAAATATTGTTCGAATATGGTGAACATGCCGCACTGAAAATGGCTTTAACCCGGTTCTGCCAGTCAAGTGACCTGCCGGTGGTGCTGGTGCTCGATGAGATCGATGCCCTGGTGGGAGATACCTTGATTTCCGTGTTGCGGCAGATCCGCTCGGGTTATCCCCAGCGTCCCGGTCAGTTTCCATCGTCCATTGTTTTGTGCGGTGTGCGGGATGTCAGGGATTACCGGATCCATTCGGGCAGCGGCCAAGAGATCATCACCGGCGGCAGCGCATTCAACATCAAGGCAAAATCCCTGCGCATGGGAGATTTCGTAAAACAAGAAGTGGGCCTGCTCCTGCAGCAGCACACCGTTGGGACCGGGCAGGCGTTCACCCCGGATGCCGTCGCCTGCATCTGGCATCTGAGCCAGGGGCAGCCCTGGCTGGTCAACGCCCTGGCCTATGAGGTCTGTTTTGAGATGAAGGTCGGGCAAGACCGGACCCGGCCCATTGACAAGGAGATGGTGGATCAGGCAAAGGAAAACCTGATCCTCCGGCGGGAGACCCACCTGGACCAGCTGGCGGACAAGCTTCAGGAGGAGCGGGTCCATATAGTAATTGCAGGACTTTTGGGAGGTCAGGCATCGGTGGCAGGCAATCTGCCTGAAGATGATATCCAGTATGTGACTGATCTGGGGTTGATCCGCAGCAAACCCCAGATTGCCATTGCCAACCCTATTTACCGGGAAATCATTCCCCGGATGTTGACATACAGCACCCAGGTCTCCCTGAACCACCAGACCGCGTGGTACATCACCCCGGACCACCGGCTGGACATGGACAAGCTCATGGCGGCATTTCAGGAATTTTTCCAGGAGCATTCAGCGCACTGGCTGGAGCGGTTCCAGTACAAGGAAGCCGGACCCCAGCTGCTGCTCCAGGCGTTTCTCCAGCGGATCATCAATTCCGGTGGGCGCATCGAGCGGGAATATGGCCTGGGAAGGCAGCGGGTGGATCTGCTGGTGATGTGGCCCCTGGAGACGGAAGAAGCAGTGACAAAAGCGGGACGGCCGGCATGGACCCGGTGGCAGGGGCCGGTGCAGAAAGTGGTGGTGGAACTGAAAGTACTGCATAAAAGCCTGGAAAACACCATTGCCAAGGGCCTGGACCAGACCCGCACCTACATGGACTCCTGCGGCACCACAGACGGCCACCTGGTGATTTTTAACCGGGATCCCGATGTCCCCTGGGAACACAAGATCTTTCATCGCACTGACACCTGCCGGGGAATTCCCATCCAGATCTGGGGGATGTAGAAGGCCGGACCGGTCATCTCCTGCACAGCGGAGCCCCCACCGGGGGCGGCCTGCTGCCTGGCGGGTTTTATGCCGGGTCTTCGGCCGTCAGTTCTTCCAGGGTTTTTCTGAAATCGTCGATGTCTTTGCTTTGGAAGGTTGACCTGAGCAGTCGTTTCAGCATTACTTTATTGTTCAGCGCCTGTATCTGCTGCTTGATATCTGCCGGGGTGTCACTGCTGAACCTGGCATCCAGAGCTTCCAGTAACATTTCTCTGGCATTGTAAAGCATACCTTTGTCCATGCCTTCACTCCTTCCTTCAAGCCTCCCTTTCTCTATTCCTATTCTCTCGGCACTTGTTACATATGGCATTTTCTTTTCCTCCTCGTAGGCAATCAAATTTTGCGTAAACTGTTTGGTTAAATCATGGGACAGCATCATCAGCCAGTCCACAAGGCGATACAGGCTCAGGATGTCTGTTGCGGAAAAGCCTTTTTCATAGAGCGCCCTGGTAATGGTCCATTTCCAGGTGTATCTTTCCAGTGGATTGTCTTTGGTTGCCTTTGTCTTTAAATGGGCCGCAGTAATGATGGCGAATGGGTTTGTGTGATCCAGCAGGTCATCGATTTTGTCAGCGTAGTCTATGAGCTTTACCCTTCTGCATGCCGTCTGCCGATTTCGGCATCCCGCACCACCTGCTGCAATTCTTTGTCAAGAAATTGATACCCTCTTTTCCAGGCGATTTCACGAGCGATGTCAGGAAAAAAGAACTGCATCAGTTCCTTGAAATACAGCTCCATCCCTTCTTTCCAGGGGCTGTCATAGTCATCGGTATGATTTTTTTTCGTATCCATACGGCTATTTTAATCAGATTGTCGGGATAAAGCAAGATTCAAAACGGGTTATGCCCGGGGGCGGCCTGCTGCCTGGCAGGTTTTATGCCGGATCTTCGGCCGTCAGTTCTTCCAAAGCTTTTTTGAAGTCGTCGATGTCTTTGCTCTGGAAGGTAAATCTCACAGCCCCATTGCCCTGAACCACGGGCTTCAGAATGGTTGTTGTTCTATATTTCATAGGCGTCGTCATAAGGGCCGAGTAAAACGAATTTCAGCGTATCGTCCGATGTATCTCGACAATCTGAACAGGCGACTATGGCATTGTCTCCTTTTTTTCGGCACACGGCACAATACAGATAAATGATGATAAAATTACGTTTCACCGGACATGAATAAAACCCCTGCCAGTTTCTCTTCAACGGTTCACCCATGGCAATGGGGTTTTCAATGATCATGTGCACTTTCTTCTGGACCCGTTTTTTTATTGACGCATGCTTTTTAACGGATTTCAGAAACGCGGTTTCAAATTTTGTTTCCATCACTCGCCAAAAACCGCATCGTATGAATGCCATTGTGCCGAACCTGTGCGTAGTCTGGCTTGAGCTTCTTCCATAGCCTGTTGAAACGCTGGATGAGCGAATATTGTTTCGACGTAATCACCATCGACGCGCCGTTTCAGGGCCAATAGGTATTGCGTGACCATATCGGCAACCGTTGTGCGGTTTTCAGTTGCAAAGATTTTGGCGAACTCGGCAAGATCCTTATCAAGACTGACATTGATTCGTGTTTTAGACATAATATTTCCCTTTTTAGTTGATTTGTTCCTATTGTGCACACGAAAAAAACTGGTGTCAAGTGACACTGGTTTTGGAGTCACCTATCAATCTGAAAAACAGCTATCTATCAGAACACGGGTTTAAAATATTACACGAATATGGTGAACATGATGCAATTCCGGGGGCAGGATCGAACTGAATGCAAAAAAATCATGACCACCCCTGTTGCCGGTTTGCGGTGACAGGGTTTTTTTCAGGAGACCCACAGACACCGCCCGGCACGGGCCGCTGAGGGCAGGGGGAACGGGGCGGCCTGCTGCCTGGCGGGTTTTATGCCGGATCTTCGGCCGTCAGTTCTTCCAGGGTTTTTCTGAAGTCGTCGATGTCTTTGCTTTGGATGGTGGATCTGAGCAATTTTCTTAGCATTACCCGGTTGTTCAGATCCTTTATCAGTTTGTGAATGTCTGCCGGCACGTTGCTGCTGAATTTTGTATCCAGCGCCTCTAATACCATCTCTCTGGCTTCGTTGAGCTGACCTTTGTCCATTCCGATTCTTTCGGCACTTGTCACATATGGCATTTTCTTTTCCTCCTCATAGGCAATCAAATTTTTTGTAAACTGTTTTGTTAAATCATGGGGCAGCATCATCAGCCAGTCCACAAGGCGATACAGGCTCAGGATGTCTGTTGCGGAAAAGCCTTTTTCATAGAGCGCCCTGGTAATGGTCCATTTCCAGGTGTATCTTTCCTGTGGGTTGTCTTTGGTTGCCTTTGTCTTTAAATGGGCCGCAGTGATGATGGCGAATGGGTTTGTGTGATCCAGCAGGTCATCGATTTTGTCAGCGTAGTCTATGAGTTTTACCATGGGGAATTTAAAGTGGATCTCACAGCCCCATTGCTCCGAGGTATATCCATTCGGTCTCCAGGAACTGATTTCATCCGCCAGAATGGCTAGGCTGGTGACCGGCCGCTCACTTTTGTCAAAGATGCGGTAATTGTAAATGTACATCCGTCTAAGAAAGTCCGGGTCTTTGTCACTCTGAACCTCGATGTGGATCATGACATGGAACGGTTCATCCTCAAGGGACCACACCTTGACAAGCTTGTCGGCATGCTTTCTCCCGATCTCGGCATCCCGCACCACCTGCTGCAATTCTTTATCAAGAAATTCATATCCTCTTTTCCATGCGATTTCACGGGCGATGTCAGGAAAAAAGAACTGCATCAGTTCCTTGAAATACAGCTCCATCCCTTCTTTCCAGGGGCTGTCATAGTCATCGTTATGATTTTCTGTCGTATCCATACGGCTATTTTAATCAGATTATCGGGATAAAGCAAGATTCAAAAAACTGACCGTGTCTGGGATACTTTTACCCGGCAGCAAGGCACCCCCACCGGGGGTGGCCTGCTGCCTCGAACGCCATTGCATGCTCTCCCCGGTTTTGCCTTGACTGTCCCACCCGGGCCGGGTAGAATTTTATCATGACTGCGGCGACCATTTTTATGGGGGTGACATACTGATATGAGATTTTTCAACACAGCCGGGCCGGTGAATCAAGCCAAGCATTATACCGTTCCACCATTGGAGCGGTTTGATCTTTCTGAAATTGAAACGCTGATTGCCCAGGAAAAGTATTTTGTACTGCACGCCCCGCGGCAGACGGGTAAGACCTCATCTATGCTGGCGCTGGTGGATCACTTGAATGCGAATAAAAATTACCGGGCCCTTTACTGCAATGTGGAGACGGCCCAGACGGCCAGAGAAGATGTGGCCAAGGGGATAAAAAGTATTCTGGTGACGTTGGGTAACCGGGCGGCCAATGATCTGGATGATGATTATTTGTCCCAGAATTGGAAAGATATTCTGGCCGAATGTGGCGAGCATGATGCCCTGACCGTTTCATTGACCCGGTTCAGCCAGGCAAATGACCTGCCGTTGGTGCTGGTAATCGATGAGGTCGATGCCCTGGTGGGGGACACCTTGATTTCCGTGCTGCGGCAGATCCGCTCGGGTTATCCCCAGCGTCCCGGTCAGTTTCCATCGTCCATTGTGCTTTGCGGGGTGAGGGATGTCCGGGATTACCGGATACATTCAGGCAGCGGCAAAGAGATCATCACCGGCGGCAGCGCGTTCAATATCAAGGCAAAATCCTTGCGCATGGGGGATTTTGTAAAAACAGAGGTGGGCCTTCTCCTGGCCCGGCACACCCATGAAACCGGTCAGAAATTTACCCCGGATGCCGTTGCCTGTATCTGGCACTTAAGCCAGGGGCAGCCCTGGCTGGTCAATGCCCTGGCCTATGAGGTCTGTTTTGAGATGAAGGACGGGCGGGACCGGACCCGGTCCATTGACAAGGAGATGGTGGAACAGGCAAAGGAAAACCTGATCTTCCGGCGGGAGACCCACCTGGACCAGCTGGCGGACAAGCTCCGGGAGAGCCGTGTCCACGGCGTTATTGAAGGGGTTTTGAGCGGCCGGGCCGAAGTGGCAGGCAACCTGCCTGAAGACGATATCCAGTATGTGACCGACCTGGGGTTGATCCGTCGCAAACCCCAGGTGGCCATTGCCAATCCCATTTATCGGGAAATCATTCCCCGGATGCTCACCGCTTCCACCCAGGATACCCTGAGCCACCAGGCCGCGTGGTATATCACCCCGGACCACCGGCTGGACATGGACAAACTCATGACGGCATTCCAGGAATTTTTCCAGGAACATTCAGCGCACTGGCTGGAGCGGTTCCAGTACAAGGAAGCCGGCCCCCAGCTCCTGCTCCAGGCCTTTCTCCAAAGGATCATCAATTCCGGGGGCAGGATCGAACGGGAATACGGCTTGGGAAGGCAGCGGGTGGATTTGCTGGTGATGTGGCCCCTGGAGCCGGAGGAAGCGGCCTTGCAGGCGGGCCGGCCTGCCTGGACAAGATGGCAGGGGCCGGTGCAAAAGGTGGTGGTGGAACTCAAGGTGCTGCACAAAGGGTTGGAACATACCATTGCCAAAGGCCTGGACCAGACCCGCGCCTACATGGATTCCTGCGGCACCACAGACGGCCACCTCGTGATCTTCAACCGGGACCCGGATGTCCCCTGGGAAGAAAAGATCTTTCATCGCACCGACACCTGCCGGGGAATTCCTATCCGGATCTGGGGGATGTAGCGGGTCTGGATCAGGCCACAACACCGCCCTGGGCCCAGGCATCCAGCTTCTCCATGACCGCGTCATAGGTGTGGCTGGAAATATCTGGAAGACTGCCGCCCAGGGCCTGGGCCGCCATGTCAAATCCCTTGTCAATGCCTGCCTTGATCTGGTCCAGCTTTGCCGGATCACTGCCTGCCAGGGCCACGGCTGCGGTTACGATGCGGTCCGAGGTCTGTGCCACACCGAAATATCCATCTTCCGCAATTAAATCCTGTGCCTGTTCCGGCGTGAGGTCCTGAAAATCGATGGTGGTGTCATCCGTGGCGATGCGTGCGGACAGGCCCTGTTCCTTGAACAGGTTGACGATCATCTGGCGCAGGTTGTCCGTGCTGTTCGGGGCATAGGTGCCGGGCGCGGCCGAAGGGCGGTTCAACGAGAGCGTATCCAAGGCCGTTGCTTTTTCCGGGCCAGGCGCCGTGTTTTTGACGGAGCTATCCGGGCCTTGTTTCTGATACGCCGCCATAGAATCGACGGAACCGATCTGGGTAATCATGGTCATAACCTCCTGCGGTGTGACAGGTTCTGTTTGGTTTCTCAACATTCTATATATATTTCGGCAGATAAACTGAAATCTTAACATGTCATTGAATTTTTTTGCCTTGTTGACCGGTGAAAGCAGGCAAAATTATATTTTTATTATTTTGGAACATCTTTTGCATGAATTCTTTGCGTGTTTATGAACTATATGGAAACAGTCTCTCGGCGATGTGCCGGAAAGGAAACCATGACGGTTGGCAGTCCTCAGATATCATCGGTGACACCCACGCAAGCCGGAGCGAACCCGGGCATTAAATCAATTCGGACCGGGTTGGAAAACCAGCCGGATTTTTCCGCCCGTCTCCAGGCCGGCCAGGCAGAAATTGCCGGGTCCGGAAACAATCTGCCGGCCAAATCGGTTTTTTTGGGACGGGTAACCCGTCAGACCCCCACCGTGTCCCATCTGCTGGTGCAGGGACCTTATCGGGACATATGCTGGGATATCCTGGCAGAAAATGTGAATGCGGACAAGCCGTTTACAAGGATTCCTGAAGGGGAAGCCATTTATATGGATCCGGATACCCATGAGATTGTGTGGGGAGAACACATGGATGCCCACACATTGACTGCGCCGGATGCGTCGCCGGTGAAAACAGCGTCTGCCATGCCGGAAAATGTGCCCCGGGCGGATTCACTGGATGGCGCAGCCGCCCATTTCATGGGCATTGCATATGAACGCATGAATTGTTACGAACTGGTGGTGGCCGGCCTGGAGACCATGGGAATTCAGTACCGGGGCCAGGAAGGCCTGGGCCGGTATCTCATCAACCAGGCGGTCGACAAGGGCATGGCCATGAACCATCATCTGACCGGTGAAGGCGTGACCCGGGCCATCGGCCGGGACCTGCATGTGGTGTCCCTGGATTCGGTTCCCCGGGTGAATGCGGCTGTAAACCAGGCCATGGAATCGTTGTCTGAAAAGCTGAAACCCGGCCAGATTCTGTCTTTTTCCACGCCCACAAGGGGACATACCGGGATTGTTTCCCGGCAGGAAAACACCTGGACCTTTATCAATGCCGGAGTTATGGACAATCCGGTGAATGGAGGTTCCGGGGGCAAGGCTGTGGGGGAAGAGCATCTGGCCGCTGAGATCCGGAACTGGGTTACCCGGGCTCACAGGCAGAACAGCGGGCTGCGGATCACTTTAGGGACTCCGGACCCGGGCAAACTGGCCCGGTTCCAGTCGGCCAAAGACACCCATCTGTCCTTGCGTGCCTGATATTTTCTTTATTTTTATATTCAAGTTATCTGCGTACCTTCCGATACAATATCCAGAGTAGAAAAAAATAAAGGACAAACCATCCATCTCAGTTTGAAAAGGAACGTCTATGATACCCTCAGGATATGGCAGATACGCCAAAGCCGCAGTGGCTGTCGAAAAAAAAGAAGATATTCTGTTACTTCTCCTGGATGCCGCTTCCATGGATTTGAAAAAAGCCCGCATGGGAATTGAGGACAACAATCCCAAAGTTAAAGGAGAAAGTATTTCCAGGGCGATTTCCATCCTCACGGAACTGGACTGCGCGTTAGACCATGGCATCGGGACTGATATGACTGAAAATTTGTCACGGCTATACCATTTTGTCATGGACCGGCTGACTTTTGCCAACCTGAAAAACGATCTGACCGCTATGGATGAAGCGGACCAGGTACTGGATCAAGTACATGATGCATTTAAAGAAGCGGTCAAGACCTATAAAGGGGATCAGCGACCGGAGTCAACGACATCCTATGAAAATGGAGAAGACACTTTTTCTCAAATGACGGGAAAGCTGTCCGTTGCTGTATGATGATCCTGTTCTGGGGCTGTATGACCGGCTGACCCGGATCAACGACCAGGTCATGGCTGCCCTGGAAGCGGACGTGCCGGGCCCGGAACTCATGGATTTGCTGGCGGACCACCGGGCCGCCATGGCGGAACTGGCCAAAACAGAAGCCGATTATGCCCCAGATGCCGAGACCGTCCCGGCCCGCCTGGCAGGAGCGAAGAAGCTTAAAGTCCATGTGGAGGCAGTGCAAAAAAAGTTGGAACAAAAAAGCTGTGCCCTGTTAAAACAACGGGAAAAATCCCATCGTACCCGTCAGGCCCTTGACGCGTACAAGCAAAAAAAGTAAAACCCGGTGGAAAATGATTTTGTTAAATGGAAGGTGATGTATGGCAATTGAAATAATGAATGCCCAGAGCAAAACTTACATGTCTTCGTCTGCCGGCATTCCACAGACCGGAGGAAACGGCGGCACTCCGGATCGGATCACGCCACCGCCCACAGATACGGCGGATAACGGGGTGGTGCAGCTGTTTCCCCAGGAAAAGAAACCAGCTTCTGAACAAGCCACCGGCAGTGCTGAACAGGTGTCGGCCATGGTGGAAGATCTTCAGGCATCCCTGGAAATGTTGCAGCAGAAAAATACCCAGTTGAATTTTTCGGTTCATGAAAAAACGGATCGGGTCATGGTACGGATTACAGACCAGAGTACCGGCGATGTGATCCGGGAGATCCCTTCGGAAGAGTTTCTGGATATGGCTGCCAAACTCCAGGAAATGGTGGGCCTGATGTTTGATGCGAAAATTTAGTCAATCAATCTTCTGCCTGCTGGATCGTGCCTGCTTCATGCGATACAGGTTCATGTCGGCCTGGTGAATCAGGTCCTGCTCATCCATCTGACGTAATGGATTGGGCTGAGTATCGTTTTTTCCTGTGGTGGCGATGCCATGGCTGACGTTCACGTCGATCCGGTGTCCGTTCCATTCAAACACATGGTCGGCGATCTTGCGTTCGATCCGCCGTACCATGTTTTCAGCCATTTTTAAGTCGGTTTCCGGCAGTAAAATGGCAAATTCATCTCCGCCGTATCTGGCAACAATATCTGTGGTGCGCACCGATTGTTTCAAACATCCCGCCAGCTCCTGAAGTACCATATCTCCAGCCAAATGCCCGTATGTATCGTTGATTACCTTGAAATCGTCCCCATCCAGCATCACCAGGGTGATCGGTTTCCCGTACCGGGCCGACCGGTTGAATTCCTGTTTGATCACCTCTTTGAACCGGGTGTGGTTGCACAGCCCGGTCAACCCGTCAATGGCGGATCGCTCCCTGAGCCGGTTGAATTTCTGGGCATTGTTCAGGGACATGGCCAGGATATTGGCCAGCGTGGACATGAGTTCGGAATTGTCCTGGGTGAACACGGTGGGGCTGCGGGGCACCATGCTCACCATGCCCATGGGAACGGCCCCGGTGTTCAGGGCCAGGATTAAAGGCGGCGGATATGAGGAAATATCACTCATGTCAATGCGGGTTTCCACGCCCTGGGACAACTGTGTATGGGTGATCTGGGCCGGATCGATGTCTTCTCCGGAAAGTGTCATGAATTTGGCGGCTATGTCGGTTTTGATATCGTAAAATGTATCCGGGTGGATAATTTTGTCCGGGGCATGGCAGGTAAGATGCCAGGTATCACCGATGCGGTACAGCAAAGAAAACAAGGTGAGATTCACCACATCCATGAGTCCGGCATCCAGGATCCGGGGCATGATCTCATCCCAGTTCAGGTCATAGGCCACTTTGCTGCTGAGCCGGTTGATGAAATTGAGTTCCTGGTTTTTTTGTTTCAGGGCCGCTTTTTCCGTTTCCAGCTGATCCATCATTTTGAGGATGTGGATAAAGGCTTTCCGGTTTTCCAGACCGCCTAAAAGCGTGTCCATAATCCGGTCCGGGATCAACCGGCGTTCCATGTAGGCATATACGCCTTTTTGCAGTACTTCCGATATGTTTTCCGGATCAGGCTTGCGACCATAAAGGATCATGCAGGCGGTGGAGTGGTGATTGTGCAGTTTGGACAGACAGGCGTGAACCTTGTCTTCACCCAGGTCGTAATTCATGATCACCGCTGAATGGGCATCCTTCTCGTCCAGCAGAGTGGCGGCATGATCGGGAAACGCGCCTTGAACGCGGTATCCCCGGGGTTCCAACAAGTGTGTGAACTGTTGGTGATCAGTTTCCTGGTCGCTGATAATCAGAATGGGTTTGTTCATATCCGGTTTCCTGTTCCCCTGGTTTCGGTTTTTTTCCGAAAATTAAAGCACAAATCATGCCATCAGCGATCTGAATGGTAGGGGAACCAGTCGGATTTTCGAACCCCTTCTGTTTTGAGAACGGCCACGTCGTTGGTCAGTGTGTTGAACACGATTTTTCTGCCCACTGCCCCGCCCACGTCTTCGGAAACAATGGAAATTCCCATGCGGCGGAGGATTTGCCGGGCCATAGCAATGTTTTCTTTGCCCACATCCCGGTCAGACACCTCAGGGTTGTACGCCCCCCCGAATATCTGGGATCTCAGATGCCGACGTTTGGATCCCTGTTTTAAAAGCATAATCACCAGGGCTTTTGTGGCAATGTTGCCATAAATGGGATAGGCTTCCTGGTCTTTTGGGTTGGCGGGCAGTTTGTACAGATTCATGCCGCCGATTTTCTTTTTTTTGTCATACACGCACACGGCCACGCCCGATCCCACCACGGTGGAGATGGCTGTGGGTTTGTCCGGCATATAGATATAGCCGGGCCGCAGAAAATAATCAGCCACAGTCATATATTTTGTCTGGTTATCCATACATACAATAAACCATTAACCCACGTTTTTTGCAATCCTTGACATGGCGGCCTGGGCGATTTTGTTCAACGGCAGCACATTGTCCACGGCCTGGAGCCGGATGGCTTCCTTGGGCATGCCGAATACCACACAGGATTCTTCGTCCTGGGCAATGGTATAGGCCCCGGCCTGTCTCATGGCCAGCATTCCCTGGGCCCCATCCGCACCCATACCCGTGAGAAGGATTCCTAAGGCATTGGCCCCGGCGTGCATGGCAACGGTTTTAAACAAAACGTCCACGGCCGGCCGCTGGTGGTGTACCCGGGGACCGGTCTTGACCTGGACATAATAGGTGGCCCCGCTGCGCCGCAACAGCATGTGAAAATTTCCCGGTGCGATCAGGGCCTTGCCGTTGGTGATGGTTTCTCCGTTTTTTGCCTCAGACACGGTGATCTCGCACAGACCGTTCAACCGCTCGGCAAATGCGGCCGTGAAATTCGGCGGCATGTGCTGGACTACCAGTATCCCGGGGGAGTTGCGGGGAATTTTGGTCAATACATGTTTAAGGGCTTCGGTACCGCCGGTGGACGCACCGATGGCAATGAGCTTGTTGGTGGTTTCGGCCAGGGCCCGGGGGGCGAATACCGCCCGGGAAGATTCCGGAGCCGGGGCCTTTTGTTTCAGTCGGGATTTGACATCCACCACAGCCACGGCCTTTATTTTTTCAATGAGCTGATCCCCCATGTCGCCCACGGAATAGGCCACCGAAGGTTTGGACAACACCTCCAGCGCTCCGAGAGACAGGGCTTCCAGCGCCAGTTTGCTGCTTTTCCGGGTCAGGGAGCTGACGATGATCACCGGCAGAGGAAAGGATTTCATCAAATGTTTCAAAAAAGTGATCCCGTCCATGCGGGGCATTTCAATGTCCAGGGTAATGACATCGGGTTGTAGCCGGACGATTTTTTCCCTGGCAATGTAGGGGTCCGGGGCGGTTCCCACCACTTCGATGCCCGGTGCTTTTTCCAGCTGCTGGGTGAAAATTTTGCGGACCACGGCGGAATCGTCAACGATCAACACTTTAATTTTCGGGTTCATGAACGGGGCTCCTTGTTGCCATGTCAG
The DNA here is from genome assembly GCA_021737695.1 of Desulfotignum sp. Classification (GTDB taxonomy): domain Bacteria; phylum Desulfobacterota; class Desulfobacteria; order Desulfobacterales; family Desulfobacteraceae; genus Desulfotignum. Next base: position 42,623 of record JAIPDL010000008.1, read on the forward strand.
TTTTTGCGATAAGCGCTGGGAATCTGATTGATCAGTGGGTGACGAATGCCGCTCAGACTTTCGGACAGCCCCACGAATAAATAGCCGCCCGGCTTGAGCGCGGGCAGCAGGCGGTCGATCACCTTCTGCCGGGTGGCGGTATCAAAATAAATCATCACATTCCGGCAGAAAATCACGTCAAATATGTCCGGGGGGCGGTCTGCGATCAGGTTGAATTTGCCAAATGTAACGTGGTGTCTCACTTCGGGTTTGACGCGCACACTGCCTTCCCTTTTTCCCTGTCCCCGCTGGAAATACCGGGAAAGGGACGGCTTGGGAAACTGTTTCAACCGTTCTTTGGGAAAAATGCCGGTGCGGGCCGCCGCCAGCATGGTATCTGAAATGTCTGTGGCAAAGATGGAAAACCGGAATCCACCATCCATCAGCTGGGCCCCGATGGAATAAGGTTCTTCACCGCTGGAGCAGGCCGCACACCAGATTTTGACAGGAACAGACGGGTCCAGCTGGGAGATCAGGTATTCACAATGGCGGTTTTCCCGGAAAAAATAGGTGTGGTTCGTGGTGATGGCATCCAGAAAATGAAGAAATTCCGTTTCATCCTGTTGCAGCTGTTTCATGTAATCGGAAACCGTGCGTTTCTGGGTGAACCGCATCCGTTTGGCGAGCCTGGCCCGAAGCAGTGCCAGTTTTTTTTCACCGATTACAATACCGGTTTCGCTGTAAATCAGTTTGGACAATGTGCTGAGCTGGGATGGGGTGATATCGGCAGATGCTGTCATAAAATATTATTCATCCGGTTCGCATGGCATTATGGGTCATAGTTGGTCACAGAGCAATGATTGTCAAATATATATATCCACAGGGGATACAAATGTCAATGTGAACAATTCTGAGAAGCACATTCTTCTTGACACTGGATGAAGCAGGCTGATAATGGAAAGATAGAGCGCGTATCGATAACCACATTATTGAAGTCAGGGATGGGGACCGCAAATGGCACTGAACACCCTTAAAGCACAACTGGAAGATCTGGCCGGTCAGGTGACCATCGTCAGTCACGATGATATTGACGGCATGGGCAGCATATTGAATCTGATGGACGAAATGAAGACAGCGGCGACCGACCTGGATGCGCCTGTGCTCCTGGAAGTTGTTTCCCTTTTTAAAGGGTATGCCGGCCAGGTGGTGTTGGCGGAAACCACGGACATGACCCCTTTGGAAAATGGGGTGGAAATTCTGCGGGATCTGGTGACAGACCTGGAAAACGGCAAAGGCTTGTCCGTGGATATGGATGATGTCCGATTGATGCTGGGGGGAACAGCGGCAGATACACCGTCCGCCAAAACAGCGGATGCGGGTCCGGCTGTCCAGAAACAACTGTCTGCCGATGATCTGGAAATATTGTCCGATTTTGTGTCCGAGTCATCGGAAAATATTGAAAACATTGAAATTCACCTGGTGGAGCTGGAAGAAGATCCAGGCAACAAAGAGATTATCAACGATATTTTTCGTCCCTTTCATACCATCAAAGGCGTGTCCGCGTTTCTGGAATTGACCCGGATGAACACCCTGGCCCATACCACGGAAACATTTCTGGACAAAGCCAGAAACGGTGAGTTTCTCATCAATGATGTGGCCACAGATGCCATTCTGGCTTCGGTGGATGTGATGAAGCTGCTGTTGCAGCGCACCCGGGAAGGGGTCAGTCAGGGCCGCATGCCTGTGGATGATGATATTGACATCGATACCATTACCCATCAGCTGTGGGAGTTGCCGGATCAGATCATTCGCGGTGAATCCGGCAAAGTGGGCGGGATTCTGGTCCGGGATCGGAAAATCAAGAAAGAAGATCTGTCCTCTGCGTTGGAAAAGCAGCGTCTGACTCCGGATAAGCCCATTGGTGAGATATTTGTTTCCGATCATCTGGTGGAAGCACAGGATGTGACCGCAGCCCTGGAAAAACAAAAATCCCTTCATAAAAAATCCGGGTCCCAGGTCAAGGTCAGCACGGCCAAGCTTGACGATTTGGTGGATCTGGCCGGGGAACTGGTAATCGCCCAGTCCATGCTCCGGCAGAAAGCGTCGTCGGATCCCGCGTTGCTCAACAGCCTGACCCAGCTGGGACAGATCGTGACCAGCATGCAGACTGTGGCCATGGCCATGCGCATGGTGCCCATCAAATCCACGTTCATGAAAATGATCCGTCTGGTCAGAGATCTTTCCCGCCGGTCCGGCAAAAAAGTGAAGCTGGAAATGATCGGAGAGGAGACCGAAATCGACCGCAACGTGGTGGAAGCACTGTACGATCCCATGGTTCATATGATCCGAAACGCGGTGGATCATGCCATTGAAGCAGAGTCGGACCGGGTGGCAGCGGACAAACCGGCCCAGGGAAAAATTACCTTGCGCGCATTTCACAAAGGGGGCAACATCGTGATCGAGATCGAGGATGACGGCAAAGGACTGGATCGTGAAAAAATCCGTGCCAAAGCCATTTCCTCGGGGATCATTCAAGCCGGAGACACGTTGTCCACCCAGCAGGTGGACCAACTGATCATGGCGGCGGGATTTTCCACAGCCAGTGAAATCACCGATATTTCCGGCCGCGGCGTGGGTATGGACGTGGTCAAGCAGGCCATTGAAAAACTCAGAGGAGAGATTACCATCCTGTCCCGGCCGGGGAAGGGGACCCGGTTCACCATTGCACTGCCCCTGACACTGGCCATTATCGACGGCATGCTGGTGCGCATTGGAAAAGAAAAATTCATCATTCCCACGCTTGCGGTGAGCCGGTCCTTCCGTCCGGACCGGACCAATTGCAGCACGGTGAAGGGGAAAGCGGAAATGATTCTGGACGGGAATGCCCTGATTCCGTTGATTCGAATGAAAGGGATTGCCGATATCCAGAATGAATTCGACAATCCCTGGCAGGGGCTGGTGGTGGTGCTGGAGTCCAATGAGGAGAAACGGGGGCTTCTGGTGGATGAACTGCTGGGAAGAGATGAATACGTGATCAAAAATCTCGGTTACAGTCTGGAACATATCAAGGGCATCTCCGGAGGGGCCATTCTCGGGGACGGCACGGTGGGACTGATTCTGGATGTTCAGGGGATTTTTTCCCTTTTTTCCGAATGATTGTGGTTATATTTCGATAAAGGCATGACAATTGCAAGTTTTCCGGAACAGGAACATGTGATTTTCATTTGTCAAATCAGGAGACAGATATGAGTGAACCCCAGGATTTTAGAGAGAAACGTGATTTTGTCCGGGCCAGTTTGACCTTTGATGTAAAATTCCGGGTGGTGGATAAGGAAGAGTATGAATTGTCTCTGAAAAAGATTTCCCAGCTGGCGCCACAAGTGGAAGAGAGTCAATATATTGACGGTCATATCGACACGGCGCAATTGGAGAATGCAGGACTTGACCGGGAATTGATCAAATTTCTGATTCATCTCAATGACAAGCTGGACAATATCCTTTCTGCAGTGTCCAAAGACACGTCGGAAACCATCCGGTTTCACAAGGGAACGGCCGTGGACATTGGCGGGGCCGGTATGAAAATGGCGGTGGAAAGCCCGGTGCGTGTGGGGGAGTTCGTCCATATTCAATTGGTGCTTTCCCGGCAGCCCTTGATGCATATTGATGTCTATGGGCAGGTGGTCCGCGTGGACGCCCCGTCGGGTGGATCCGGAGGGTTTTATTATCTGGGCATCAAGTTTTCGGATCTGGATGTCAAAACCCGGGAACAGCTCATTGCCAGCATATTCAAACGTCAGCGCCAAACCCTGCGGGAAAGAGCGGAAGAGTGCCCCCCATTCCATGACAGTGAGGATTGATGCATGCAGCTGATTGTCGGGGTGGGGGATATGAAGGTGGCCGACGATCCTTCCGCGGTTCTGGCTACATATTCACTGGGATCCTGCATCGGGGTGGCTGTTTATGATCCGGAAGTCCGGGTAGGGGGACTGTTGCACTATATGTTGCCCGAATCCAAGATTGATCGGGAAAAAGCGGCCAGAAACCCTTATATGTTCGGTGATACCGGGATACCCTCTCTGTTCAAGACCGCGTATCAATATGGCGCCAAAAAAGGGCGGATGCGTGTGATTGTGGTAGGGGGTGCTCAGATTCTGGATCAGAACGATCTGTTTAACATCGGAAAAAGAAATTATGCCATGTTGCGGAAACTGTTCTGGAAGAACAGGGTCATGATCCATTATGAAGCCGTGGGCGGCACCGTGAACTGCACGTTGAAACTGGAACTTTCAACAGGTCGGACCCTGCTGAAAGTGTCCGGTGCAAAGGAGATAGAAATATGACGGACGTGACCCGGATTATCTCTCAAATTGACACGCTGAAACCGGTTTCCCATGTTGCCACCCGGCTGATGCAGCTGATTGAAAACCCGGATACCAGTGGTGCGGATCTGGCGGCGGTGATCCAATATGATGCGTCCATGACCGCCAATGTGTTGCGTCTGTGTAATTCTGTCGCCATGGGCGGGGTTAGAAAAGTGACCGATGTGAAACAGGCGGTCAATCTGCTGGGTATTGAAAAATTGATCTCTTTGGTAATACTGGCGGATAACGCCCCGAATTTCAGGTCCGGTCAGTCCGGGTATGATCTGGGGTATGGGGAGTTGTGGCGGTATTCGGTATCTGCCGCAATCATTGCCCGGGAACTGGCCGAGGAAAAGGATGCCAAAGACGTGTCGCTGGTATTCACTTCCGCGTTGATCAAAGATTTAGGAAAAGTGATCCTGCACACGTATATTTCAGAAGCGTTTGACGAGATCAAGTCTCAGGTGTTCGGGGCACAAAAAAGCTTTCTGGAAGCGGAAAAACAGGTGCTGGGGATCGATCATGCCGAACTGGGGGCTTTGGCCATGGAAAAATGGGGATTTGATCCGAAACTGGTGGACATCATTCGTCATCATCACAATCCATTGGAAAGTGACAATCCGGGGCTGGCCCTGCCCATCGTCTATATGGCGGACTGCATCTGCATGATGATCGGTCAGGGGGTCGGGGCCGACGGCCTGGCGTACCGGTATTACAAAGAGACCGTGGATCGACTCAACATGACTGCGCTGGATATGCAGCGTATCATTGTCCGGTTCCGGGAAAAATATGGACAAATTGAAGAAATGATACAACTTTCAGCAGGAGAATAGGTCAATGGCATATAGGGTACTGGTCGTGGATGATTCATCCTCCATCCGGGCGATTATCAAGAAAATTATCAAGGTGTCCGGCTTTGACGTGGGCGGGTTTCTCGATGCATGTGATGGTCGGGAAGCTTTGACAGTCATGGCCGCCAATCAGGTGGATCTGGTGTTGACCGATATCAACATGCCGAATATGAACGGGCTGGAGCTGATCGCCCGGATCAAGGAAAATCATCACCTGGCATCGGTCCCCGTGGTGGTGGTGTCCACCGAAGGCAGTGAAAAAAAAATGGCGGAAGCCATGTCTCTGGGGGCCGTGGGATATGTGAAAAAACCGTTTGTCCCTGAAGAGATCAAACAGACATTGAATAAGATACTGGAGGTGGGCAGTGGAAATGCCGGATTGGATGACGATGATGAAGACGTCGATTTCTGAGGTGTTTGAAACCGCTTTTTTTGAAACTGTGGAGGTTCAACCGGCCCGGGAAGCATTTTCCATGGCGGTTTTTGGAGTGCAGGACCTGACCGGGGTAGTGCTGGGATTTTCAGAAGGACTTGACGGCGCGGTCTATGTGGTGGCCCCGGACCGGTGGGTGTCACGGATCACCGCGGATTTTTTGGGGATCGATCCGGATCAGGTGACAGATGCCCAGAAAGCAGATACGATCAAAGAAGCGACCAATATGATTGCCGGTCACATGTTTTCCCAGTTTGACAGTGATGGCCGCATTCAGCTCGGCATTCCCGAACTGATCCGGGAATCATTCCTGATCCCGGCAGATCTGGAGTCGATCAAGGGAACAATGGTTTGGGTAACAACTGATACGGATAAACTGGCCGTGGCAACGGTTCTGAATTCGGCCGGATTTCCGGCATCATAACCTGCAAGGAACAAAATAATATGACATCTGATTACAAAGCAGAAATTATCAACATTGTCTCCGGGAAACTGTCTGAAAGTGAAGTGGAAGAGTTGACTTTTTTTTTCAAACAGGCCGTATCCCATGCCATGGACCAGGATGACGAAGCATTTTACCGGTCCGTGACAACCGAGATGTCCGGAAATGTCAAGGAACTGGCCCTGGTGCTCATCAATTTTAGAAAAGATTTCACCCAAAAAATCCGTCCCCATATCGAAGACATTGCCAATGTGTTCATTCCCCAGACATCCGACCAGTTGGAAGGCATTATCGAGACCACGGAGCAGGCCGCCAATACCATCATGGACAACCTGGACCGCATGAATCAAATGGTTGCTGAGAACAAAAGCCTCATCACGGCCATGCAGAACGGCACGGTCAACGGGGGTATCCTGGCCCCGGACGTGGTAGCGGATCTGGCGCCGACCCTGGATGTTCTGGCGAAACACAATGGAGAATATCTGGATTTGATCACAGACACCTTCACCCAGATGAGTTTCCAGGATTTGACCGGTCAACGGCTCCAGCGGATCATCAAACTGGTGGGTGAAATCGAGGAAAAAATTACCAAAATGGTGATTTCATTTGGCCTTAAATTGACGGTGCGGGAGAAAAATCCGGAACTGTCCGCTGAAGAACTCCAGAAAAAAGTGGATGAACAGGCCCAGTTACTGGCTGGACCCCAGAAAAAAGGCGGCGGGCTGGATCAGGACGGTATTGATGACCTGCTCAACAGTTTTTGATGTGTGGATGGGAGATAAATGGCTTCAAAACAACTGCAGGCGGGAGAACTGAACGGGTATCAGAAGGCCGCCATTTTTCTTATGAGTGCGGGTGAGGAATTCACCACCTATTTCATGAAAACCCTGGACAAACAGACAATCAGAAAAATCGGCCAGTGTATGCCCGAGATTTCCAACATTTCCACTGAGGTGGTCAATGAGGTGATGGATGATTTTCTGAAAACCTATAATCAGACAGACACGTTGATGATATCCGGCAAAGAGTTTTTTGCCAGTGCGGTCAGAGAAACTCTGGGAGAAGATGATGCCGACCTTGACCTGGAAAACGAACCGTTCGAAAACCTGGTTCATTTATCCCCGGAACAACTGACCACTGCCATCCGGGCCGAACATCCCCAGACCATCGCTCTGATTTTGTCCTATGTGTCCGACCGAAAGGCTGCGGAAGTCCTTCATCTGCTGCCCGAAGATATCCGGATCGAGGTGGCCTACCGATTGACCGACTTAGGGGATGTACCCATGGAATTTGTCCGGGAACTGGATCAGACCATACAGAAAAACCTGATTGCCACGGGAACCAGTTCCCGGGAATTTGATGGTATAGAAGCGTTGGCTTCCATACTCAACCAGGTGGATGGCACCACCGAAGAAAACATCATGGCCTATCTGGAGAAACAGGATGCCGATCTGGCCCAGTCCGTCCGGCAGAAAATGTTTGTATTTGAAGACTTGATTGAGTTCGATAACAAGAATTTTCGGGAGATTCTGCAGAATGTGGACAGCCAGTTGCTGATCAAAGCCTTGAAAACCGCTTCGGAAGAATTAAAGGAAAAGGTGTTTCAGAATTTGTCCCAGCGGGCTGCGGAAATGCTCAGAGAAGATATGGAAGTGATAGGGCCGGTCCGGTTGAGTGATGTGGAACAGGCCCAGCTGGAGATCCTGTCTGCAGCCAAACGCCTGGAGGCGGAAGGTCGCGTGATATTTCCTGGAAAAGGTAAGGAAGATGTCCTGGTCTGATGGTCCGCCTAAGGTGTTGAAAAAAGTACATTCATTTTCCAAAGTGAATTTTGAGGCATTTGATGTGCCGCTGGATGATGCAGTCGATGAACGCCCGAGAGGGTCTGACAACCATTTTGATACACTGGCGGATGGGCCGGAGTCCCCGGGAGAATTTCTGGCCATCACGGATCATCCTGATCTGGCACCTTCGAAATCCGATGGTCCTTCGGCCCGGGCGCGTTGCAGTGAGGCCCTGGAAATTGTCCGCCAGACAGAGGAAGAGATGGCGGCTTTCAAGGAAGAAACCTGCCGCCAGTGCACATTGCTGGAACAGGAAGCCTATGACAAAGGGTTTGCCACGGGTGAAAAAGATGGTATCCGGGCGGGTGAAAAAAAGATGCAGACGTTGGGGGCGGATCTGTCTGCGGTCATTGAATCTGTGGCAGAACTTCGTAAAGAGCTGGTTGAACAGTATGAAACTGAATTGCTGGATCTGGTTCTGGCCATTTGTCGTAAAATTATTTATTGTGAGATTTCGGTGAATCATCAGGTTATCCAGGAGACGATGCGCCATATCCTGGACGATGCACCGGCTGGCCAACCGGTCACTGTGCGGCTGCATCCAAAGGACATGGCAGCCGTTGAAAAACTCATATCCAGTGCAGAAGTCTCTGCCACAGACATGAACCGGGTGTCCATGGTTTCTGATACATCGATTTCCCGGGGGGGATGCCAGCTGGAAACCCCGCACGGCGATATGGACGCCTCGATTGAAACCCGGCTGAAAAATGTGTATGACATCCTGAAACGCCCAGGGGCCGAATCTGATGGGACATCTTTAACCAATGCCGGCTGACACACTGACATATGATGCGTTTCCGCCGATTGACTGGGAAAAATACCACAAGGCATTGGCTTCCTGCCCCATGGTTCGCCTGACCGGGTCCATCCTCAAGGTGACGGGGTTGGTGGCCGAAGCCAACGGCCCCCGCCTGAGCGTGGGCAGCATCTGTGATATTGAGGACAATCAGGGGGGCCACATAGCGGCCGAGGTGATCGGATTCAACGAAAAAAATATTATCCTGATGCCGTTTGGTGAGATGGGCGGGGTTCGGCCGGGCAGCCGAACCCTGGCGGTCAGTGATACCCCGGATGTGCCGGTGGGGGACGCGTTTCTAGGAAGGGTGGTGGACGGAATGGGCCGTCCCATTGATGACAAAGACGCGCTGGTGGCCAAAACCACTTACCCGGTATACGGCAATGTGCTCAATCCTATGAAGCGCAAAGTGGTCCATGAAGTCATGGATGTCGGGGTTTCCGCCATCAATGCCATGGTGACCGTGGGCAAGGGGCAGCGAATGGCGATCATGGCCGGTTCTGGGGTGGGCAAGAGTGTGCTCATGGGCATGATTGCCCGGAACACGGCAGCAGATGTGATCGTTATCGGCATGATCGGCGAACGGGGCCGGGAGGTCCGGGAATTTATCGAGCGGAGCCTGGGAGAAGAGGGACTGAAAAAATCCGTGGTTGTGGTGGCCACGTCCGATGCGCCGCCCCTGGTACGGATTCGCGGCGCATACACGGCCACCGCCCTGGCTGAGTATTTCAGGGACCAGGGTAAAGATGTCCTGTTGATCATGGATTCCATCACCCGTTTTGCCATGTCCATGCGGGAAGTGGGGCTGGCCGTGGGCGAACCCCCGTCGGCAAAAGGGTATACCCCCAGCGTGTTCGGCCGGATTCCCAAATTGCTGGAACGGGCCGGAATCCTGGAACAAGGTGGCAGCATCACCGGGATCTATACGGTGCTGGTGGAAGGCGATGACATGAATGAACCCGTGGCCGACACAGTGCGGTCCATCACGGACGGCCACATCGTGCTGTCCCGGACCATTGCCCAGAAAGGCCATTATCCGGCCGTGGATATACCGGCCAGTATCAGCCGGGTCATGAACGATATTGTTTCATTGGAGCATGCACAGGCAGCCAGGCGGCTGTTGCGGGTATTGACCGCGTATCGGGAGGCGGAGGATTTGATTCGGATCGGTGCGTATGTGGACGGCAGTGATCCGGAAATTGATTTTGCTAAAAAAGTGATCAAGAATGTCAACGCTTTTTTGCAGCAGGGGATTCATGAAAAAGTTTCTTTTGAAAAGAGTCTGAAACAATTGAAGAATTTTTTTTAAAAGGAAGAGGTGGACTTGAAACAGTTTCAATTCAAGCTGGACCCGGTGTTGAAATACCGCAGGCATCAAGAAGAGAAAGCCCGGTTGGATCTTGCGGAAGCCCGGATAACGTGTCAAAAAATCCGATCCCGGATCGAGGATATGTGCTGTGAAAAAAAACAGATGCACGCACAATTGAAAAAAGACAGCCAAAAAGGGATCGTTGCCGGCCAGTATCTGGCGTGCCAAAATTTTGTCAGCCGACTGGACCGGGAATTGACATTCAAACGGGCTGATTTGGAAAAACAGGAAGAAAAAATTCAGAAGCTTCGGTCGCAATTGAAACAACAGTATATTAAAAAAGAATCCCTGGAAGGTTTGAAAACCAATTATGCCGGGATTCATAAAAAACAGGTGGAGACCGAACTGCAGAAATCCAGTGATGAGCTGGTGCTGCTCCGCAAAGGAGGGTGTATATGAAACAGTTTGTTTTGCCGGTACTGATGTGGATGATTCTTTTAAAAGTGGCCCTGGTAATGGTTTATCTGACAGGTCTTCCCTTGGGATCATCAGACAACAGCTCCGGCATCCCGGAAAATCAGACAGTTGCGGTTCCTGTGTCGGTTGAACCGATGGTTTCGTCGTTCCATTCCCTGATGGCGACGGCCAATGCGGCGGATAAGACCGAAATCAACGAAATCGACGAAACCGACAGTGTCAAGGAAACAGCCGGGGAAAATACTGCAGCACCGGGTCAGACAGCGGCGCAGCTGGATGCCCAAAAAGAACGGCTGTCGGCACGGGAGCAATATCTTGAAAGCCAGGAAGCCCGGCTTTTGGCGCTTAAAGAGGAAATTACCCAAAAAATCCAGGAATTGACCTTGTTGCGGGAAGAGATTCTTGCCACATTGGACCAAAAAACCGAGATCCAGGAAGCGGAGGTCAAACATTTGATAAAAATTTATTCCACCATGAAACCCCAAAAAGTGGCCCAGCTGATCGAGCAGCTGGATATCGATCTGGTGACCGCACTGTTTTCCCGGATGAAAGGAGATGTGGTCGGCGATATTCTGTCATTTGTGGATTCGGAGACCGGTGCCCGCATCACCCGGGGACTTTTTCCCGATCACCCGGTTGAGACCGGTATGCCATGAAACGGATGTTTCTTTGGCCCGCGGGCTTGACAGAATACCTCTGGAAAGATAAGATTCGTATCTGAATCCGGGGATGGTCTGGGATGGCGACATTGCCGGACATGCAGCCTCCTTCGGGACAGAAACAAGGTACCTGATTAACAGCAGATAAGAAAAGGGCGGTTATCCTATGGATCTCAATATGGAAGTGCTGATTGTCGATGATTTTGCGACCATGAGACGAATTTTGAAAAACATTCTCGTTCAGATCGGTTTCACTCACATTTATGAAGCGGACAACGGCAAAAATGCACTGAAAGTCCTGAAGAATCAGAAAATCGATTTAATCATGTGTGACTGGAACATGCCGGAGATGACCGGTCTGGATCTGCTGACAGCGATTCGATCCGATGATGCTCTCAAGAATATTCCTTTTGTCATGGTGACGGCGGAAGCCCAGAAGGAAAATATCATCCAGGCGGTCCAGGCCGGGGTGAACAATTATGTGGTCAAACCATTTACCACTGAAACCATTACCCAGAAACTGGAAAAGGTTTTCGGCAGTTGATGCCGGCAGGAAGGCATGTATGAAGATTTATGGTATGGATATCCCTTTGAACGGATACCGGCAGACAGCTTCTCCATCCCGGGACACTTTAACAGCATTTGATCATGTGTTTAACAAGGAGCTTACCGCACTTCAAAAAACCTCTGAGATCCCTCTGGAATCGGGCAAGCCAGACGATAAAGCCCAGATGCTGTCCCAGGGAGACGGTATCCTGACATTACTGGAAACCTATGCCGCTGATCTGGAAAATCCCGGTAAAACATTGAAACAGATGGCACCCCTGGTGGAAGCCATCGACCATGAAGTGACCCGGCTTGAAGAAAAAGCCAATGCCCGGTTTTCCCGGGATGAAGCGTTGATGGACTGGGTCAATGAATTGTCACTCACAGCCCGGGTTGCCACGGTCAAATTTCATCGGGGTGATTTTTTGTAAACGGCAAAGGGATACATGAAAGTCACTGAAAAAATAATGATTCTGGATGATGATCCCGAGATTCTGAATCTGCTTGAAGATATGCTCAAAAACAGGGGCGGATATGATGTGACAGTCCATCAGGATAGCCGGGCTGCGATATCGGACCTGGTCCCCGGGGCGTTTGATCTGGTGATTACCGACCTGAACATGCCGGATCCGGACGGTATGCAGGTTCTGGATCATATCATCGGCCATACACCGGAAACATTATGTATTCTTCTCACTGGTTACGGCAGTATTCCGGGTGCGGTTGCGGCCGTGAAAAAAGGCGCGTTTGATTTTATCACCAAACCCGTGGGTTTCCGGGAATTGTTGAACCATGTTGAAAATGCGCTGAAACTTTCCCGGCTTCAAAAAAAAGACGCGGCAAGAAAGCAGTCCGGTTCCACCGGGTACAGTTATGATGATTTCATCGGTGAATCTTCGGCCATAAAAAAAATTCACGGTCTGGTTCAAAAAGTGGCAGACACGGATAATACGCTGCTGGTGACCGGGGCTTCGGGTTCAGGTAAAGAGCTCATTGTCCGGACCGTTCATCGATTCAGCTGCCGGAAACAACATCCGTTTGTGGCGGTTAATTGCGGCGCTATTCCTGAAGCGCTGTTGGAAAGTGAGCTTTTCGGACACGAGAAAGGCGTGTTCACCGGGGCCCACAAAAAACGGGTGGGCCGGTTTGAACTGGCAGGAGAAGGGACGATATTTCTGGACGAAGTGGGGGAAATGAGCCCGCTGCTGCAAGTCAAACTCTTACGGGTCCTTCAGGAAAAAACCTTTGAACGGGTGGGGGGGACTCAGAGTATTGATGTCAAGGCCCGGATCATTGCCGCCACCAACAAAGACCTGGCTGAAGCGGTGAAAGACGGCACGTTTCGAGAAGATCTTTTTTACCGGTTGAACGTGATCCCCATTCATGTGCCCCCATTGACCCGGCGAAGTTCCGATATTCCGCTGCTGGTGGATTTTTTTCTGAAAAAATTCCAGAAAGACCAGGATACACGCATTCAGTCTTTTTCCTCAGAAGCCATGGCCGCACTGGTACGTTATGATTGGCCGGGCAATGTCAGAGAACTGGAAAACCTGATCAAACGACTCATCATTTTGTGTGAAAACCCGGTGGTGGCATTGACCGATTTGCCGGAACATTTTTATGCAGGGAGTGATGTCGATATCTCCGATGCCGCTGATACCCCTCCCGTTAAAGGAGAACTGTCGATGCTGGAAAATGATATGAATCTGGCCGACGCGGTCAAGGCCTATGAAACCCGGATGATCAGCCATGCCCTTGAAAAAAGTGACGGGGTCAAGGCAAAAGCGGCCCGGATGCTTAAAATCAAACGAACCACATTGGTTGAAAAAATCAAAAAACACAATATTTCCTCTATTGATTCTTAGATACGGCAGTCAAAAAAATGTCGGCCATTTGACATATTCCCCACTGGCTGTTGCTGAAACTTCCTTATTGCTCTTTGGATTTCCTGTATAATACCGACGTATGACGATTTTTTTGTCTGGCATTTTTCTTGCTATTCTTTTTTCAGAAAGACGGTGTCCGGTTTTCGACGGAGTCAGCAGAGAGGGGTTTTGAATCCAGGAACGCTGCGGGTGCCGATGGAAATCAGGATACCAGGGAGTCAATTTTATGACAAAATTAAAAAAGTTTCTTGTATTCGGAGCGGTTGCCATGCTCCTGACTTTGGCTCGTGTGGCGATTTCTGAAATCCCACCGGTGATCTTCATGGATCAGACCGATTCGGTCCGGAATGACCCGGTACGTTCCGGAACACCTCTTTTTGAAACATCACATATCATCCGGCAATTATTGGGTGATATGGTCGATCCACTCACAACGCCGGAGAGCCGGCTTTTTCAGGAAGCGATGATCCTGTTTGACAATGGGCAATGGGCCATGGCCCGCAACAAGGTACAGCAAATCTTGAACCGGTATTCAGAAAGCCCGTATGCGGCAAAAGCCCGGTTTTTACTGATCGATATTTTCCAGGAACTTTATGCCGATGATCCTGGCGCACACTACCCGGAATTGACGCAGGTTTTTGAAGAGGTGTTGAACCGGTATCCGGATTCTCCTTACAGGGGGGGGGCTCTGCTGGGGCTGGCACGACTGCATCGAAACATGGGCAACCATGCAGAAGCCCTGGCGTATTACAAATTGGCCCGCACCAGTAAGTCTGACCCGGGTGCGTTGATTTCCGGATGGGCCATGCTGGAAACAGCAAAAATTTATCAAATAACGGGCCGGATGAATCAGGCCCTGCTTCTTCTGGAAAATATTTTTGAATCAAATGATGTGCCCAAGATTCGAAATGAAGCCCAGCTTGAAATCGCCAAAATTCGATATAAACAAAATTTTTTTAACGAATCTTTGAAATTGCTGGAACAACTGATCTCCAGGAATAAAGATCTTTATTTTCAAAATGCCGACGTGTCGCTCTATATTGGGAACAATTATTTTCAACTGGGCCGGTATGACCGGGCTGGAAATCATCTGCTGCATTATTACAACGCCATACCCGAAAAACGGAGAAAAGATATACTCCTGGCCCGCGTAGGCGATGCCTTTCTTCAAGGGGGGGAAATGATGGATGCGGTTCGGTATTTTCAGTGGGTGGTGGACCGGTATCCGGGCAGTGAGGGTGCTGCCTTAAGCTGGCTCCGCCTGGCCGAACAAATAGAAAACGATTCGGACGAGCGGATATCCATGTCTTATTCTGCCAAGCAGATTTATGAAAATATCCGAGACACATATCAGGGCCAGTCCATCAACGATTCTCTGGCACAGCTGGCCATATTGAAGCTGGCCGTGTTATATCAGGAAGAAAATAATTATTCGGAAAGCCTGAAAACCCTGCAATTGTTCTTTGAAAACAATCCGGATCCGGCCTTGCAGGAAAACGGGCGGTTTGCCTTGAAGAACGTGCTGGAAGGCATGATCCAAAAGGCGTATGAGGAAAAAGATTATGATCGGGTGATCGATCTTTTTACACAGGAAGCCAGGTCGGTGCTTCCGTTGATGGATCTGGATTCAGTGCAGCTGATGGTGGCCCGGGCATATCGCCATTCAGGGGACAAGGCTGCTGCGCTGGATCTTTATCAAAAACTAGTCGTATCCATGCCTTTGACGGATATGCCGGATGATGTGTTGTTTTTCACCGGCAGTGCGTTGGTTGAAGCTTTGGAATTCGATAGTGCCAAAGAAAGGCTGTCGCAATTGATTAATACACATCCCCAAAGCCCCTATACCGGGGCAGCCATGGATCTGATGGGACAAATTTTGACGGCCGAAGAAAAATATCAGGATGCGGTGAACATGATGACCCGGGCGTTGACCCATCCGTTATCGCCGTGTGACCAGGCCAGCCTGCTGGTACGAACGGGTCGGGCTGCACTGGCATATCAGGATATGGAAAAGACCTTGTCCGTTCTGGAAACCGCCCGGCAAGTCATGGACAAGTGTCCGGCCATGGCCGGATATCTGGGGGATCAGATCGGAGACTTGTATTTTCAGGCTAAATATTTTGACCAGGCCGCTGCCGTATATTCTCACGTGCTGAGTCTGGCTGATTTGCCATTGGAAAAAGGGTTTGTTCAGTACAAGACGGCACTGAGCCTCTGGCGGTCCGGACAGTTGGATGCGGGGCGTGCTCTGTTTGAAACACTGGCTGCGCAGAATGATTCCTTCTGGAGCCGGTTGGCGGATGAACACCTGGCATCGGCTTCGTTCGACAATGTGGTCCGATAATTCGTAAGGAGTCTGACGATTTCATGAAAGAAAAGAAAATTCTAATATTTGAAACCACGCCGGCGGATAAAAAAGATCTGGTTGAAGTGTTTGAAACATTGAATCACCATGTTGTGACCGTGGCGGATCCGGTGGCCCTGGTTGAAAAAATGGACGGGAAAGCCTGGGACCTGGTCGTCATCGGTGCTTGTCCGCCAGTGGCTGATGCCCTGACATTGCTGGGGCGGATCACAGCCCGGCATCCGCTGGTGCCGGTGATCATGGCAATGGCCGGCGCTGATCCGCAAACTGCGGTCCAGGCCATGAAGGCCGGAGCAAGTGATTTTTTTGTCAAACCGATTCAAATAAACATGGTAAAGAACATTGTCTGGTCCAGGGTGGCAATACAGCCCAAACCGGATGAGCGGGGGGCGGACCGGTTTGCCATTGTTACCCGGGATCCGGGAATGAAGCACCTGCTGGCCTCTGCCCGGAAAATATGCGACAGCCAGGCCCCGATTCTGATCCACGGCGAATCCGGAACCGGCAAGGAGCTTTTTGCCCGGTATGTGCATTCGTGCAGCCATCGGCGGGACAAACCGTTTGTGGCTGTGAACTGCGCGGCCTTGCCGGAGTCTTTGCTGGAAAGTGAGCTGTTCGGTCATGAAAAAGGAACATTTACCGGTGCAGTGGCACAAAAAAAAGGGAAATTTGAACAGGCAAACGGTGGGACCCTGCTGTTGGATGAGATCAGTGAAATGGATTATTCTCTCCAGGCAAAACTGTTGCGGGTGCTTCAGGAGCGGGAAGTGGACCGGGTCGGCGGGACCGGCCCCGTTCCTGTGGATGTCAAAGTATTGGCCACCACCAACCGGGATCTGGATTCAATGATCCATGCCGGTGAATTCAGGGAAGACCTGTATTACCGGCTCAATGTGGTGCCGTTGCAGGTGCCGCCGCTGCGGGATCGACGGGCAGATATCCCCTTGTTATCGGATTTTTTCATTCGAAAATACAACCGGATCGACAACCGGAACGTCAAAGGCTTGACACAGGAATCCGTGTCTTTGCTGATGAACCGGTCCTGGAAGGGCAATGTCCGGGAACTTGAGAATGTGATCCAGCGGGCGGTATTGATGTGCGAGGGGTTGACCATCACCTGTGAAGATTTTACCATGCCTGGCAGTCAACCTTTTGTCGGAAACACTGCGCCGGTATTTTCCCCCGGGCTGTCACTCAAGGAGATGGAAAAAAATATTATTTTCAGCACCCTGGATCACACCAATGACAATCGGACCCATGCCGCTCAGATTTTAGGAATCAGTGTCCGGACCTTGCGAAACAAACTCAATGAATACAAAGATAAAATGGCAGTCCAGTGAAAGTGGAATGATAGTTGCATTGTTCTTGTGCAAACAAAAACGAATCGACCCAGTGATAGAAAAAGGACATGACCATGATACAAAATGCATCGGTTTTCAATCAGTCATTCCAGGCCCTGGAAAAAGCCATTGATATTTCCCGGAAACGTCAGGGTGTTATTGCCAGCAATCTGAGTAATCTGGATACGCCCGGATACAAATCCAGGGAAATCGATTTCCAGGCCACACTGAAAAAAGCCATGGCATCGGACGAAAACATGGCCGGCCCCACCATGACCCGCACCCATGCCGGTCATCTTGGAGGTGAAAAACAAGGCGGCGTTGATGTGGAGATCCATGAAGCCCCTTCCTCCTTTGACGGCCTTAATTGGGTGGGGGTGGACAGTGAATTGAAAAAATTGATGGAAAACAAACTAGTTTACCAGACGGCGGTGGAGGCAATGAAGAGAAAAATTACCATCATCAAGGAAACCATCAGAGACGGAGGACGATAGGATGAATTTTCAGAACGCATTTGATATCAGTTTTTCCGGTATGTCCGTGCAAAGAAAACGGATGGATATCATCAGCCATAACCTAGCCAACATTGAAACCACCCGCACTGAAGAAGGAACGCCTTACCGGCGTAAAATGCTGGTCATGAGCCCTGCAGACAGCGGACTGGAATTTTCCGATGCATTGACCGGGGCGCTTACCGGGGTGCGTATCGATGAGATCGTGGAGGACCAGACCCCGTTCAAAGAGGAATTTGTGCCGGCTCATCCGGATGCGGATGCAAGAGGATATATCCAGAAACCCAATGTGGATCTTTTTGTGGAAAATGTCAATATGCTTACGGCCAAACGGGCATTCGAGGCCAATGTCGCTGCGGTGAAAACAGCCAGGGAAATGGCCCTTGCAGCCCTTGAGATCGGGAGGTAATCAATGAATCCCATCACTGTCAACGGATTGACACAATTGCCGGTCAATCAAACGTATCCGGGAACAAAGGAGAAAGAATCTGCCTCTTTCGGTCAGATCATGAAACAGGCCGTATCCCATGTGGATCAGATGGGTGAAACTGCAGATAAAGCCATTGTCGATATGCTGGCAGGTAAGGCGGATGTGGCCAAAACCATGATCGAGCTTCAGAAATACGATATCTCCATGAAAACACTGGTTTCCTTCAGAAATAAGGCCATCGAGGCATATCAGGAAGTCAGCCGCATGCAGTTTTAATATATAAATATATACTGTTTTTCAGAACCGGGACAATAAAGGAACAAGGATACGATGAGCACCTCCTACAGGGATTTCATTCGATTTGTCGCTGCGCTGCCGCTTGCCAAGAAAATCAGCATTGCCGCTGTTATTTTGATGGTCATTGCCGGATTCGGGGTGATGTTTTATCTGGCCAATCAGGACAATTATCAGGTGTTATACAGTGGACTGGCTTCAGATGATGCCGGCGCCATTGTGGCCCGGCTCAGGGAGCAGAATATTCCGTATAAGATCACTTCCGGCGGCAGCGGGATCATGGTGCCTGAACAATCGGTTTATGAAACCCGCCTGGCACTGGCCGCTGACGGGTTGCCCGGTGGGGGGACCGTGGGGTTTGAATTGTTTGACAATCCGGATTTCAGGACCACCAATTTTGTTCAGCAACTGAACTATCGGCGGGCGTTGCAAGGGGAACTGGCCCGAACCATCATGAATTTCGATGAAGTGAAAAAAGCGGCCGTGTTTCTGGCCATTCCCAAGGAATCGTTGTTTGTGGAAGACGAAAAACAACCGTCCGCGTCCATTCAGCTGGACTTGAATCAGTCCCTTTCCCGGATCAAGGTGGAATCCATTGTCCGGCTGGTGGCCAATGGGGTGGAGGGCCTGGACAGCAGCCGGGTCAGTGTCGTGGATACCCGGGGTCGGGTGATTTTCAAGGGCAATGCCGGTGAAGCTGGCGAAATGGCCGGCATGGGCGGCACTTTGCTGGAATATAAAAAAAATATTGAAAAAGAGATTACGGACAATGTCCAGTCCATGCTGGAACAGGTGGTGGGCCCCGGTAATGCCATTGTCCGGGTGAGTGCGGAAATCGACACATCCGAAATGGTGGTCAGTGAGGAAGAATATGATCCCACAGTGGTGGTGGTTCGAAGCAACAAGCTGATGGAAGAGACAATCAATGAAGGAAATAATGATGATGCCATGGCCGGGGCCGGGGATGAACCTGTGGCAAACCAGCGGGCAGGGATTCTTCCTGCCGGGGTGGGTAATGCTGGAAAATCAAAGGTCAGCAAAAACGCCACCACCAATTATGAGATCAATAAAATCAACCGTCGGGTGGTCCGCCCTGCCGGAACCATTCAGCGGCTTTCAGTGGCGGCGGTGATCGACGGAGAATACCGCACAGTCACCCGGAGTGACGGCACCACGTCCCGGGAATATGTGCCCCGAAGTGCCGAGGCATTGAAAACGTTCGAGGCTCTGGTAAGAAATGCCATGGGGTTCAATGAGGACCGGGAAGATCAGGTATCGGTTCAGTCCGTTCCATTTAAAACCGATGCGGCTATAGAGGACATGACAATGGTGAATATGGAACAGCCGGTTATTTCCCGGTTTCTGGAGCAATACGGAAAAATGATTTTCAATCTGATATTGATTGTCTGCGCATTTTTTCTGGTGGTCAGACCCTTGATCAAAAGCGTGAAAGACATCGGAAACCAGGCGGGTGACGGGAAAAATGCACTGCCCCCAGGTGATGAATCAGTCAAACAGATTTCAGAATCTGAAGAAACACGAAATCCCCGCCAGCGGGTAGCGGAATTGAGTGCCAGAGAACCGGAAAGGGCTGCCGCCGTTGTGCGGAGCTGGATATCCAATGAAGCATGATACAAAGGGGAATATTTTTCCCGGCTGGGGACAGTGGCTTGCAAAATGTTCCTTATCTCCTGATTCCTGGGTTTTATTCATGAGATGCAAAAAAAATCAACCCTTTGTTATCATTAGATAAAATAGAAATATTTGCCTGAAAATCAACCCCCGGCACATGATTTGCAGTATCCATAATACATAATGATATTTTTATTGTTTTCATAACTGAATAAACCGGGGATATGGTGATGCACAAATCATCCGCATTTTTGAATTCGTTTTTCATGTCTTCTCAATCTGCGTTACAAGGCAAGACACTATCGTCCGGATTGAAATCGGGTGGATCCACAACAGCGCCGGGAGAAAACCTGTTTGCCAGGCTGCTTGCCAAAACAACACCTGGTGTTGTTTTGGCTGAAAACCGTCATGTCCAAACACCTTTTGGCGTGGAAAAATTTGCCCCTGCTGTTGTACATCGGCCCAAAGGAGACAACCATGCGCCGTTTGCGGCTGTCCTTGAGTCCGCATTTCTCAAACACGGGGTTTCTCCGGATAATGTGGTGCTGTCCCGGGAAGATTTTGATTTTCTGGCCACCGTTCTGGAGGACATGGGATTTTCCAGATCCAGCCTGAAATCGTTTTTTCAGGAAATAAATGAAACCCGGTCAGACGGTCTTGTTACACTATCCCATTTTCTCAAAAATCTGTCTGGATTTGAACAAACCACAGCCCGGGAATCCAGCATTTTCAATTCATTGACCGATTCTCTGGACAAATCCGCTGTGCCGCACCTGGAATTGATTTTAAGGGATTTAGGCATTCCACCAGAAAAAATAGATTCCCTGCTTTCTTTGGCTGCCCGAAAAACCGGTGCCATTGATATCGAAAAACTGGTGTTTCAATTAAAGTCTTATGTGGATACAAAAGAGAAAAATGCTGGTGCAGTCCAAGGGCCTGGCAAAGGTCAGATTGCCAAACATACAAATACAAATGGGTTGCAAACAGACCCGTCAACGGTGCAGCGGTTGGCATCCGGGTTGGAGAAACTGGGTTTGTCGGTGCCGACCAAAGTGTCCCATCTTCCATTTACCCTGGAGACGCTCATCCAGTCTTTGGAGAAAAAAGTTGGAGAAACAGTTTCCGCTCCTAAAAATATGCCCATGGATGCAACCCGGATCGCTGAATCAATCCTGGAGATGCCGGCTGTGAAATCCATGGCAATGGAGAAGACAGAGACCTATTTCGGCTTTACCAGGGAAATGATGATCGATAAACTGAACAAACCGGACGAAAAAAGCGCTGCAGTTACCCGGGAGGCCGGAGAGATCGATATCGAACAACTATTGTTTCAATTCAAGTCCATAGTGAATGCAAAAGGGGATAAACCTGGTTTAACCCCGGTAGCGTTGGACCCGGTTCAACCTGTGTCCGGTCATCAGGATCAACTGCCTGATCCGCAGGCAATTCAGCGGGTGATGTCCGGGCTGGAGAAACTGGGCCTGTCCGTGCCGAATAAAGCGTCCCATCTCCCTTTTGCCCTGGAAGGAATTCAATTTTTGGAAAAGAAAGTGCAGGAATCAGCCTCAGTGCCCCAAAATTCGTCCATGAATGCTTTTCGGATGGCAGAATCGGTACAGGAGATGCCGGTTGGAAAAGGCGTTACAGGCCAAAAGAGTGAATCAGTCCAGGTGAAAAGCTATAAAAATTCGACGTTGGGAGGAGAAATGGCTCAGAATAGGCACCGTTCCTTTTCAGATGCGGCATCTGGTCTGTTCGCACCGGACAGGCAGATGGGTGTCTCTGAGCAGCTCCCCCTTAGTGTTGAGAGAATGGACTTGCTGTTGTCCGCATCTACCAGTGAAACCGGTGAGATCGATATTG
>JAIPDL010000095.1 GCA_021737695.1 Desulfotignum sp.
ATTCGGGCAGCGGCAAGACCACGCTCCTGTCTTTGATCGCCGGCCTGGACATCCCGGATGCCGGCGAAATCCGGGTGAATGGTATCGATATCTGTACGTTGAGCGAAGCGGCCCTGACCCGGTACCGGGCCGCCAGCATTAGCATGATTTTTCAGTCTTTTCACCTGATGCCCCATCTGACGGCGGCTGAAAACATCTCCCTGCCCCTGGAAATTCTGAGGCAGGACCGGATCCATGAGCGCACCCAATCCCTGCTGGCGCAGGTGGGACTCACCCACCGGGCTGGCCATCTGCCGGGCCAGCTGTCCGGCGGAGAATGCCAGCGGGTGGCCATTGCCAGGGCATTGATCGTGGAACCGGCCCTGATCCTGGCGGATGAACCCACGGGCAACCTGGACACGGACACGGGCAAAAAAGTGGCGGATCTGCTGTTTAACCTGGTGGAAACCCGGCGCAAAACCCTGGTGGTGGTGACCCACAATCAAGACCTGGCCGCCCGGTGCCGGGAAACAAAAATTCTGTCCCGGGGAACACTTGCCTGATGCTGTGGATTCG
This sequence comes from Desulfotignum sp., assembly GCA_021737695.1. Lineage (GTDB taxonomy): Bacteria > Desulfobacterota > Desulfobacteria > Desulfobacterales > Desulfobacteraceae > Desulfotignum. The sequence goes on from JAIPDL010000095.1 coordinate 556, forward strand.
CCTGGCTTTTCGGGAACTGCTCCGCAACAGGGGATTTTCTTTGTTTTTCACGGTCAACCTGGCCGTGGGGCTGTGCGGGTTTGTGGCCGTCCAGAGCTTCAGCCGGTCTTTGAACCAGCATTTGGATGACAATTTACGCAATATTCTGACGGCCGACCTGGTGGTCACGGCCAATGCCCCGTTCACCCCGATGGAAAAAGAGGTGATGCACCAGGTGCTGGGACCGGATGTGCAGGTGTCGGAAGTGATCCGGTTTTTCACCATGGTGCAGACCCGGGACACCACCCGGCTGGTGCAGGTGATGGCCGTGGATGATAATTACCCGCTCTACGGCGGGGTTGCCCTTGATCCCGGCACCCATCGGAGTGCCATTCATCAGTCCCCCGGCGTATTCATGTCCCGGGACACGGCGGTTACTCTGGGCATCCGGGATGCCGCTCCGGACGCGTCCCAAACCCTGACCCTGGGAAACACGCCGTTTGCCGTGGTCGGTTTTTTTGTCGAAGATCCGGACAAGGCCCTGACCACCCTGGAGCTGGCCCCTAAAATCTATGTGGGGGCGGATCAGCTGGCAGACACGGGGCTGCTGGGGTTCGGGGCCCGGGTGCGGTATCATATTTATTGCCGAATGCCGCCGGGAACGGATGTGCCGGCCCTGACACAGGCGCTGCGTTCAGGGTTTGCCGGCCTGTCCCCGGATCAGCCGAATGTCCGGGTCCGGGACAGCCGGGATGTCAGCCGGAACCTGTCCCGGGTCACGGGATATTTTGCCGGGTACATGGCCCTTGTTTCCCTGGTGGCCCTGTTTCTGGCCGGGATGGCGGCCGCTTTTTTGTTCCGGGGATTTCTGGGGGGAAAGCACAAAGAGATCGCCGTGCTCATGAGCCTGGGGGCCCGGCGGTCCGGGGTGTGTGCATTTTTGTTTGCCCAGTTGATTTTTCTGGGTTTGCTGGCCGCGGTCATGGCCCTTGCCGGCGCATGGCTGCTGCTGCCGGCATTCCCGTGGATGCTCAAAGGTCTGGTGCCCGAAGGGATCGTCCTGAACATGGATCTGGTGACCGCAGGCATGGCCCTGGGGCTGGGCGGCCTGGGCAGTCTGGTGTTCTGTTTGCCCGTGCTGGTGAATCTGCTGACCATCAAACCCCTGCTGCTGTTGCAGGGGCGTGCGGCTGAAAAGGGCGTAAACCCGTGGTGGCGGGCCGCGGCATTCCTGCCGGGGGGGATATGGTTTGTTGCCGGGGCCATGCTGGTGGGGGGATCGCCGGCCAACGGATGGGTGTTCACTGCCGGGTTTGCGCTGGCCCTTGTGATTTTTGCCCTGGCCGGCTGGCTGGGGGCCGGAGGGTGCCGGCGGCTGGCCCATACCCGCCATCTGGTGCGCAAACTGGCGTTTCTGAATCTGTACCGCAATATGGGCGCATCCCTGGCCTGCTTTGTCACCATTGCCATGGGCGTGTTTCTCATCAGCTTGATTCCCCAGGTGCAAAAAGGACTTCAGGCCGAGATCCAGCGTCCCGAAGGCTTGAAGATCCCCGTATTCTTTCTCATGGATATCCAGGATGATCAGACCCGGGACCTGGAGCGGTTCATGCAGGATCAGCCCGGGAACCTGGAAAATCTGTCTCCCATGGTCCGGGGCCGGATCGTGTCCGTCAATGACATCCCGTTTCATACCCGGGAAGACAACCGGGAATCCAGTGGCCGGCCCCGGCGCACGGAGCACAATTTTTCGTATCGGGCCGATCTGGACCTGTCTGAAACCATTGTGCAGGGACCGCCCCTGTCACAGGAACCCTGGAAGTTCGGATCACCAACCCCGTTTGAAATTTCCGTGGCCCGCTCCTTTGCCGATGACCATGATCTGGTGATCGGCGATACCATGCAGTTCGACATCCAGGGGATGCTGCTGGAAGGCCGGATTCACAATATCCGCAAGGTCCGGTGGAACAGTTTTCAGCCCAATTTCTTTCTGCTGTTCCAAAACGGGGTTCTGAACAATGCGCCCAAAACCTGGCTGGGAGCCGTGGCCCAGGTACGGCCGGATCAGCGGCCTGGCTTGAAACATAAAATTGTGCAGGCCTTTCCCAATATTTCCATCATTGATGTCACCCAGATGATCACCACCTTGACTTTTATTGCGGACCGGCTGTCCATTTCCGTGCGGTTCATGGCCTGGCTGGCCATTGCCGCCGGCCTGGTATCCATTTTTTCCATTGCCCGGCACCAGGCCCGGCGCCAGGCGGCCCAGACCAACCTGCTCAAGGTGCTGGGGACCGGATTCGGCGATATCCGGCGCATCAGTCTTGTGGAATTCGGCAGCCTGGGCTTTGCTGCAGCCCTGGTGGCAGTGATACTCAGTGCCGGATTTTCCCGGGCCATTGCCTGGTATTTTTTTGACAGCCTCTGGGCCCTGGACATCGGGTATCTGCTGGGCATTCTGATGTTGACCACGTTGATCTGTATGGCCACGGCCGTGGCAGCTGCCGGAAAAATTTTGAAATCAAGACCGTTGATGCTGCTGAAAAAAAGTGATTGAATCCCATTTTTTGTGTGCAGTTCATGTCAGGGTATGATAATTTTTTTTGCTCCAGAACATGTGATGAGCAAAGGAGGAATGCGGATGCGGCGGAAGGAAAAACAGATCACAGACAAAAAACAGATGGAACAGATCCTGGCACAGGCACAGGTCTGCCGCCTGGCCATGGTGGACAAAGGGCAGCCTTATGTGGTGCCGTTGAATTTCGGGTACGGGGACGGGTCCCTGTATTTTCACAGTGCCCCGGAGGGACGGAAAATCGATGTGCTCAAGGCAGATCCTCATGTCTGTTTTGAAGTGGATGAGCTGGTGAAGATGAACAAGGCGCCTGCCGCCTGTGACTGGGGCGTGTCGTTTAAAAGCGTTATCGGCACGGGGACTGCCCGGATTCTGGACACCCCGGCGGAAAAAAAAGCCGGCCTGGATATCATCATGGCCCATTATTCAGGCCGGACCTTTGACTATCCGGAAGAGATGCTGTCAAAAACCGCTGTGATTCAGCTCACCATCCATGAGATGACCGGCAAGCAGGGATGATACAGCGCTCCCTGCCAGGGAATCTGTGAATTTTCAAATCATTGTCATCACCACGGATTTATACAGAAAATTCAGCCTTCCCAGTCATTCAGTTCGAGACCGGTGATCCGGCTGAATTCTCGGCTGTTCCGGCCATTTTTCACCGGTCTTTTTTACAAGAAGCGCCAGGTATCTGGATGTTGAAAGACGTGTTTTCTTTGCCTTTTGCCTGGTTATTATATTTTTATGGAGGCGTTGGAATGAAAGGGGGAGGAGCCATGCCGTTTGTTTCCATACCCGGGATGCCGGGCAGGTTGTATGTGCCCGGAGAGCGGGCAGAATGTGTGAAAAAATTTCCCTGTAAAGACTGTTTTTCCTGTGAATACTGTTCTGATGACCGGTGCCGGGTATGCAGGGGCGAAAAAGAGACCGGTCCTGAAGGGGATCAGGGAGTTTGAATTTTAGTCGGGTTAGATCGCGTCGGTCATATCTTGTCCGGGGCCTGGTCCTGTGTCAGCCTGATGCCGAATTTTTTCATTTTTTTGTACAGCAGGGTCCGGTGGATGCCCAGGAGACGGGCAGCCCCGGCCTTGTTGTACCCGGTTTGCGCCAGGGCCTGGTGGATAGCCGTGATCTGGGCCTCATCCCGGGCCGACTTCAGGGAGGGCTTTGACCGCCTGCCGGAAACCTGCCGGCCTGATGCCGGGGTGAAGGGCAGGTCAGCCGGGCAGATGGTGCCGCTGCCTGAGGCGTACATGGCCCGTTCCAGCACATTGGACAGCTCCCTGGCATTGCCGGGCCAGGAATAGCGCATCAGGTCCCGGGCTGCTTTTTTTTCGATTCTCATGGCCGGCCGGCCCGCTTCTTTTGCGATTCTTTTCAACATGTGCCGTGCCAGGGGCAGGATATCTTCCGGCCGTTCCCGCAGGGGCGGAATATGGATCGGAATGACGTTGAGCCGGTAGAACAGGTCCCGCCGGAACCGGTTTTTTCCCATCATCTCGGCCAGGTCCCGGTTGGTGGCGCAGATCACACGGAAATCGGACCGGATGACCCGGTTTCCGCCGATACGCTCAAACGCTTTTTCTTCGAGCACCCGGAGCAGTTTGGGCTGCATTTCCAGGGGCAGGTCCCCGATTTCGTCCAGAAAGATGGTGCCTTTGCCGGCCAGCTCAAATTTTCCGGGTTTCCCTTTTGCGCCGGCCCCGGTGAATGCCCCTTTTTCATATCCGAACAGTTCCGATTCCAGCAGATCCCTGGGGATGGCGGCACAATTGATTTTCACAAATGGATGCCGCTTTCTGGGGCCTGCATTGTGGATGGCCTGGGCAAACAGCTCCTTGCCCGTGCCGCTCTCTCCTGTCACCAGCACGCTGGAATGGGTGGTTGCCGCTTTTGCCGCTTCCTGTTTCAATCCCGTGATGGCATCGCTGTCACCGATGATGCAGTCAAAGGTGTACCGGGTGGCCCGCAGATCGAAAAGTTCCTTTTCAAACAGCTGGACCTTGGATTTCAACAGGGACAGCTGGTCCGCCAGGTCCCGCACCTCGGCCACATCCTTGAACATGACCTGGCCGTAAACGGCGATGACCTTTTTGTCCTTTTTAATGGGAATGCGCTGGACCACCATGTCCTGGCCGTTGATGCGTTGGGAGTGGTTAATCTCCGCCTTTCCGGTCTGTGCCACGATGTGCATGCGGGTGTTTTCGATCACGTCCGTACAGTGCCGGCCGATCTGTTCCCTGGGCGCCAGGTTCAGGAACCGGCCGTAAGGTTCGTTGAAATGGGTGATATATCCGTGGGCATCAATGATCAGGACTCCGGCATTGATATTGTCAAATATCCGTTCGTACAGCGCCAGTTTTTCTTTGAGGGCTTCTATTGTATTCATTTTGATACACCTATGAATTTTATAATACCATCCGTCTGAAATGTCGAGAAAAAGTTGATCCGTCAAGTAAACATCCGGCCGAACCGAACCATTCAAGCTACATGTAGACCAATTGATACGGCGATGCCGTTATGTTATCGTTGCACCCGGTTTCGGATAACCGGCCTGAAATCCCTGTCTCAGGGCCATTTGCTCCTGGCAGCCCCGCTTCGAATGCTGGTGGCTCGAATTTTGCTGTTGGTGATGACGATATGTAAATGATCGACATATAATTTTTGAACCCGGTTTATGACGCAGAAAGGAAAATCCCATGAACCACAATGCTGACACCATCGTATCTTTGTGCATCTCCTGTTTCATGTCCGAACTGCTGCAAGACAGTGACGCTTTGGCCGGCATGACCTCCGGCCAGCAGGCCCTTCTTCAGACCGTCTGCCGCACCGCTGCCCGGGATGCACTGGAATTGTCGGCACCTGTGACCGCGCAGCAGGTGTCGGCAGCACAGACGTCAGAAACCTGTTCCCAGGAATGCGTTTATGAAAGCCGTTGTGTCTGTTGACAGAAATGACGGACCGTGGTAGCTCATTCGGGCAAGTGGAACCAGATTCTAACGGGAAGTGGATGGATGACGAAAACAACGCAGCCCGAAACCCATCATGAAGATCTGACCCTGAAGGCGATCAACGGCATCAAAAACATGCTGTTCAGCAATGAGATCACCTCAGCGCTCCGGCTCAATGCAAGGGATCTGTCCAAACGGCTGAACATGAGCCCCACGCCCGTGATTCAGGCCCTGAAACTCCTTTACTTCCAGGGAATCCTGGGGCATGTGCCCCACAAGGGGTATTTTCTGGAAACCAATACCCCGCAGATGATTCAGGATATCTTTCACCTGCGCCTGGCCCTGGAGTCCGCCGGTCTTGAAACCCTTCCGGGCCGGATTACATCCAGCGGCTGGCAGGCGCTTGACACTGCCGTGGCCATGCACCTGGATGCCCTGGAAAAGAACTCGGCCCGGCATGTGCTTCTGGCGGATATGACATTTCACACCACCCTGGCCAGGATTTCCAGCGGGTCGGCCGGAGAGCGCCTGATGCGGAACCTGTTTGAAATGCTGTATTTGAAAAATCGCGGGGTGGTTCTGTATATTTCTCCCCGGCAGCGGTTCGGAACCCACCACCAGGAGATTCTGGATCATCTGAAAAAAAGCGACATCAAAGCGGCCCGGAAAGCCCTTCAGCATCACCTGACCGCGGTTCGGGATGCCGTCCTTTCCAGCATGGAATCCCAGACAGACCCGGACCTGGACCTGAACTGGTAATTTCGGTGACAGCACGGATACGACCGGCTATTTTTTTTCCGAAAAAATCTCGGCCATCATGCACCGGGCACTGCCGCCGCCCACCTGTTCGATGGTGTCCAGCTCCATGGGCAGGATTTTGCCATATCGGGTCAGGCGTTCCAGCTGGGACGGGGTAAACCCCTGTTCGGCCCGCCGGGACATGACAATCAGGGGACGGCCCCCGGCGGAGTTGACCTGCAGAATGTTGCCGCAGAAATGGGTCTCCATCTGGTCCATGGATATTTCGATCACGTCAAAGGATTGTTCCAGCGAGGTTTTGACCCGGTCCCGCTGGGCCGGATCCGGAATACAGTCCAGACAGATGACGGCGAACCCGTCCCCGATGCTCATGATCACGTTGGTATGGTAAATGGGACGGCCCCGGGAGCTGCGGGTATCGAACAGGATCCCTTCCCTGTAGAACCGCAGCCGGATGAAATTGTCAAACTGGGCTTCGTGGCATCGGTGGGATCTTGCCGCATACACCACCTCGGCCCGGTGGTCGATCACCATGCTTCCCGTGCCCTCCAGAAACCGTTCCCGTTCGTCCAGGGCACCCACGTGAATCACGTTCCGGATCTTGTAGCCATTGGCCACCAGCAGTTTTTCCACATCCTCGGGCCGCCGCTCATACCGCCGGCTGATGGCGGCCATGGGGTAGGTGATCAGGGTGCCGTCGTGTTCCGTGGAAAACCAGTTGTTGGGGAAAATGGCATCCGGGGTCCTGGGATACTCCCGGGTCTGTTTTTCCAGAATCAGTACGGTGATTCCTTCCTGCTTCAGGGTGTCCACCATGGCCTGAAATTCGGCATTGGCGTTCTGGTTGATCTCTGTTTCCGACAATTCCAGAAGATGCTGGAATTCATTGTCCTGCCCGGTTTCTTCGTTGAACCCGAAATCATGGGGCCGGACCATGAGCACGGTATCGGTGGTTCTGGATACATCCAACATGGGGGTGCCTCGCAAAAATTCAATTTCATTTGTAATTTCATTTTTACCATGGTAAGTTTTCTTCGTCAAGAGATGTCAATTGGCAATGGAAAGAACCCGGCACCGGCCGTTTTGCTTTCAGCCCGTCTGGTTTTTTTCATAAAAATATGATAGGTGAAACAGATAACTCGTTGAAAAAGGAAACCACCACCCATGACATCTTATCATCCAGCCGGCACATATACCTGCCAGGAGTACAGAGAGGAGATGATCCTTCTGGCGTTGCAGAAAAAACTGGCAGCCCCGGACCTGTCTCCGGAGGAGAAACAGCGGGTTCTTGAGGAAATTGCCGAGGTAGAGGCCCGGATGGGCATGGATTGAGCGGTCGTGGTCAATATAAAGACTTAAGGATAGCTGCAATGAAAACAACAGAACTCATTAACAAAGAAAACCAGTTCGGGGCAAAAAACTACAAACCTCTGGATGTGGTATTGAGCAAGGGATCCGGCATCTGGGTCTGGGATGTGGAAGGCAACCGCTACATGGACTGCCTGTCTGCCTATTCCGCAGTGAACCAGGGGCATTGTCATCCCAAAATCTATCAGGCCCTGGTGGACCAGGCAGAAAAACTCACCCTCACCTCCCGGGCGTTCCGCAACGATCAGCTGCCCCTGCTGTACGAGGAGTTGTGCCACCTCACGGATTCCCACAAGATGCTGCCCATGAACTCCGGGGCCGAAGCTGTGGAAACCGTGATCAAATGCGCCCGAAAATGGGGATATGAATCCAAGGGCGTGGCACGGGGCCGGGCCGACATTATCGTATGCTCGGACAATTTCCACGGCCGGACCCTGTCCATCATCGGGTTCAGCACGGATGACAATGCCCGGCAGAACTTCGGGCCGTTCACTCCGGGATTCACCGTGATTCCATTCGGAGATGCCGATGCCCTGGAAGCCGCCATTACGCCGGATACCGTGGCATTCCTGGTGGAGCCCGTCCAGGGGGAAGCCGGGGTCATTATTCCGCCCAAAGGATATCTGAAAAAAGTCAGAGAGATCTGTACCCGGAAGAACGTGCTCATGATTTTAGATGAGATCCAGACGGGACTGGGCCGTACGGGCAAACTGCTGGCTGAGGAACACGAAGGGGTCCAGGCGGATCTCACCCTGATCGGCAAGGCCCTGTCCGGCGGATTTTACCCCGTCTCTGCCGTGCTGTCCAACGAGGCCGTCCTGGGCCTGCTCCAGCCCGGCCAGCATGGTTCCACCTTCGGCGGCAACCCCCTGGCCTGTGCCGTGGCAAGGGCTGCCCTCAAAGTTTTGGTGGAAGAAAACATGATCGACAACGCGGCAGCCATGGGAGCCTATTTCCTGGAACAGCTGCGGCAGATCCAGCACCCGGCCGTCAAGGAAATCCGGGGTATCGGCCTGATGATCGCCGTGGAGCTGCACGAAAACACTCCGGGCGGCGCCAGGTCCATCTGCGAAGCCCTTCAGGAAAAAGGGATCCTGTGCAAGGAGACCCACACCTGGACCATCCGGTTCGCCCCGCCCCTGGTGATCACGAAACCGGACATCGACTGGGCCATGGAACAGATCCGGGAGGTGTTTGCAAAGCTGGGCTGATGGATGAAGCAAAACGAAGGAGGCTGGGACAGGAGTCTCAACCCCCGGTCGGTATTCATGGGAAAACGCTTCTTCCAGTTATAATGAGGACTCTCCCTGCTGACGTATTTTTTCTATCTCCGCTTTTACTGAGGGATCAAGGGCGGCCGGTCGGTGGGTCTGGATGATTTTTGATAATTTTTCCCGGACCCTTTCCCGGGTATCCGGGGAACCGCTCTGTTCCCACCGGTCTTTGTAAAACCGTTTCATAATGTCCGGAAACCAGGATTCTTTTTTAAAGTGCTTAAACGTATGGGGTGACTGAATGAAATTGCCGCCCGGTCCCACCTTGTCAATCACTTCGGTTGCCAGGGTGTCTGCATCCACGGTGATTCCCCGGAGCAGGTGCCGTGTCATGCCGCAGATTTCATCCCCCATCACCAGCATTTCCGGGGAACAGATCATGCCGGCACCCAGGTATCCGACATCATGAATCAGGTTCAGCCCGGACAGGCCCTGGGATAAGATTGAAAATGCCGCTTCCACACCGGCCTGTCCATCCAGCAGCATGGAATCCGACGCCCCGGCAAGCCCCCACGTAGGCAGTCCCAGCCGCTGTCCCATCTGGGCTTCGACGGCCAGGCACATGCAGGTTTCAGGGGAGGCAATCGCACTGACCGTGGTGGCCATGTCAAATTTTCCAAAATTTCCGCTCAGGCAGATTTTGGCACCGGGTTTGTAAAGCTGCAGAACAACGACGCTCATCAGGGCTTCTGCCAGCCAGAGCACCACGGCACCGGCCATGGTCACCGGACTGGTCGCACCGATGATCTGGGAGGTGCCGGGACACTGGGGGATTCCCCAGTCTGCCGCCAGAAACGCCCGGCTCACCACCTCTTCGGGGTAGAACAGCGGGGTGATGGGTTCCGGATACGCCATCAGAAACGGTTTGCTTTCAAGCCGTTCTTTGCCCCCGACACACGCGGCCGCCATTTTCTGGATATACAGGCTGTCTTGCTGTCCTTCACTCAAAAACATCACCGGCAGGGTGGTGTTGGAGATGCAGGCTTCAAAATCATACAGAAAAGATGCGTGCTTCGGGGTGTCCTGGGTGGTGCCGAAGGGCATCACCCAGTCGATATTGGGCAGGGCATCGGAAACCAGGGCACCGATTTCCAGGTCCCTGTACCGGGTGGGTCTGATTTTGCCGGTTTCGTAATCCAGGGTATACGGGGAACCCGTGGAGCAGCCATAATAACTGTTCCTCCCCTTAAGATCCAGGGCCGGGCTGCCCAGGCGGTTGTAAATGGTGAAGCCTTTGGGGGCGGTCTGAATGCACTGTTCCACCACCGTCCGGGGAACCCTTACCCGGTCGGCATCCACCTGACATCCGGCGGACCGGCAGAGCTGTTTTGCCGCATCATGGGTCATCTTGAATCCGGTCCTGGACAGCACCAGCAGGGCGGCTTCGAAAATGTCATCCAGCTGGTTTTCTGAAACCATTGTCATGGACACGGAAGGGTTGATTCGTTCGGGGTCTTCAAAAGGCATGTTTCCTGTCTCCCTGTATTTTTCTTAGTAACTCATTTGAGTTGTTTGTGGGTTTGGTGCCGGGCAATGCCCCGGCGGACACACTTCTGATAGGCAGAATCGGTTTGTTGATCGGTTGGTTCATGGGATGGCGACCCTGCCGGCCGCCATGTCCTCTTTGAGAATGGATGCGGTTACACATGGCCGTAATAATCCCGGTGCACCACCACGGAATAGGCGTAGTCCAGAAGGGTACCCCAGCTGAAAACCGGCAGATCCACGGCCTGCTGAATCCGTCGGGCAAACGGTTGCATGCCCGTACATTCCAGCATCAATGCCCCGATATCCTTTCTGGAGTCCGCAAACCGCCGGCAGATGTCCACCATGTCGGTTTCCGCTTTTTCATAGTTGATCCGGGGAATGTCCGGCCGCTTTTCATGGTCCCAGAGATTGTCAAATTCCGGACACCCGTATTCATCCTGTGCACCGGCAATATAGAAGTTGCTGGATAAATCGATACCCACCTGGGTCAGATGGATGTCGGTTAAAAACCGCTTCTGGGCGCAGACGATTCCCACGGATCGGTGCGGTCCGATCAACTGCTGGATAAAAGGCACCTGAAGCAGGCTGGACATGAATACCGGTACATTGACATGGCCGGCCACATCTTTCTGAAAATACGCAAAATACCCGCATTCCGCTGCAATGGCTCTGCAGCCCATCTTTTCTAGTTTTGCCGCAGCATTCAGAATCGGCTCCCTGCAGGGTGTTTTATCCGGTTCCCATACCAGGGTGTAATTATCAACCCCGGCGGCGATTTCATATTGGACAGGATAGGGAAATGCACTGGCGTTTCTCACATCCCCCGGAAATCCGGGATAGGCATCATCCAGCACCATGATACCGAGGCCCATGCCGTAGCAGGTATGATTTTTCCGGGTCCAGGCGGCGTGTATGTTCCGGTCGCGGTTTTGATAATACATTCAAAAGTCCTCCAGGTTACAGGTCAGATGGTTCAGCTGTTCCAGGACCGGAGCGGGAATTCCCTGACCGGCCATGAAATCGTTCAGATGCCGCAGGATGTCCGAAGGCATGTCCGGTTGCTTGTATTCCCTGAGCATCTGTTCCAGTCCTTTGTCTATATTTTTAAAGTATTTTTCCAAAGGGGGGCGGCGGCCGAAATTTTCCCGCACACCGATTCTGGGTTGTCTGGAATGAGACCGGCATTTTCTCATGGTATCGGCAGCCCCAAGAAAATGTCCTCCAGGACCGACCGATTTGATCAGCTCCAGATTCAATGTGTCGTCATTCACTTCAAAGCCGTCCTCGTATTGCATTATCATATCCATCAGCTCCAGATCCATCATGAATTTTTCATAGGACATGGCGGCATAGCTGTTCAGGATGCCAGCACTGTGGATAATCAGGTTCACCCCATTCTGATAGGCAGCCATCAGCGACAGCATGCTTTCATAACCCGCCTGGGGAGAAATCACGGCTGAGTCCGTGGTGGCGCCTCCTGAACGGCTGGGCAGTTTCAGGTATCGGGCCAGTTCACACACCGCTTTTTTCTGGAGAGAATACGCCGGAGATCCCACAGAAATATTGCCGGTTCTCAAATTGGCGACATTGCTTTGCAGGCCGAACACCACGGGCACGCCGGGGCGGATGATCTGGGCAATCACAATCGCTGCCATGGCTTCCGCCGTGGACAGTGCCAGGTTTCCGGCCAGGTCGATGGGACCGGTGGTGCCGGCCGTGGATGCCGGTGACATGATCATCGGCTGATTGTACCGGGCGGAAATAAGAATGGTACTCAGATCCATCTCATCGATCAGCAGTGGACTGATGGTGCTCACCATGGTCAGAATCCGGGGGGTTTTTTCCAGAACGGACCTCCCGCCGAACAACAGGGCGGCCATCTCCATGATCTGGGTCACCTGGTCTTCGTTTCCCGGTATGCCCATGAGGCATTTGTCAGATGTCATCATGGCGGTATAGGTCATGATCAGATGACTGATTTCCGCCGGCACGTCATTGGGCTGTGCCAGGATTCCACCATTGATTGAAAAATGACTGCACTGATGAACCAGACGCGCAAAACAGATATAATCGGACAGCAGGCTGTCCCTGGCGGTCCCTTCCTTATCGTAAATGGCAGCGCAGCCATAGCCTGCCATGAAATGCCGGTGCTGATTTCCGATCACGATGTTGTAGGCTGGATTTCTGGCATACAGGGTAAAGGACCCAGGGGCTTTTGAAATCCAGTACGCCACCTGCTCAGGGGTGAAAAACGCGGTTTCTTCATCGATCTGAATACCGTTTTCATCTAAAATATTTAATACTTCCAGATGCTTGAGTTTAATTCCCACTTCCGAAAGGATGTTCAGGGCATGCTGGTAGATTTTTTCAATTTTGTTCATTGAACCGACCCTTCATTGAATAAAGGATTTGGCCAGTTTTGCTGCTGACCCGGCATCGGCAGCGAATCCGTCGGCCCCGATGGTTTCAGCAAATGCCTGGGTGACCGGGGCGCCGCCCACCAGTATTTTTACCTGATCCCGGATTCCGGATTCTGAGATGGCATCGATCGTCTGCTTCATTGCCGGCATGGTGGTGGTGAGCAGTGCGGATAAGCATACAATTTTGGCATTTTTTTCTTTGATTGCTGCAATAAAAGTTTCTGCTGGAATATCCACGCCAATGTCGTGCACCACAAATCCCGCACTTTCCATCATCATGGCTACCAGGTTTTTCCCGATATCATGAAGATCTCCTTTAACGGTTCCAATCACCACTGCAGCGGCATGATTCCCTCCGGTTTCTTCCAGCAGCGGTTTGAGAATTTCGACACATTCCGTCATGGCCTGGGCTGCCATGAGTACCTCTGGAATGAACATGTCTCCGCTTTCCATACGATCCCCCACAACCTCCATGCCGGCGATAAGCCCATGGTTGAGAATATCATCAGCCGATTCCCCTTGTTCAAGTGCCGTTTTCACCATTACGATAAGCCGGTCCTTGTCGCATGCTACCAAAGCATCTGTCATTGAATTGAAAACCACCATCTTCTCCTTTTTCTGGATTAAAAAAATTATTGTCTGTTATGATTATCCCGTGGGCAGCATCATGCGTTTATCTCCCCGCTCCATGGCCAGTTCCGTCAGTTTGTCCGCCGGAATATGGCACAGGATCTTGTGCCCGTTGGGCAGCCGCTGGAATCGGGGTTTTTCCTGTTCACAGATTTTGCCGTTATCCGGCAGTACCGATTTTCTGGGGCACCGGGTATGGAAACAGCAGCCGGACGGCCGGTTGGTGGGGCTGGGCACATCTCCGGACAAAATAATGGACTGGCGCTTGGCTGCGGGATCGGGAATGGGAACCGAAGACAGCAGTGCTTCGGAATACGGGTGATACGGGGGCGGATAAATGGATGCCACCGGCCCGAACTCCACGATTTCTCCTAAGTACATCACGGCCACAAAATCGGAAATAAACCGCACCACGCTCAAATCATGGGCAATGAAGATCATGGTGGACCCCATGTCTTCCTTGATTTCAT
>JAIPDL010000096.1 GCA_021737695.1 Desulfotignum sp.
GTGGCCCATTCAGAAGCGGAATATGACCGGCAGGTATCTTTTCTTGACAGTCTTTTGGAGGAAGTCGGAGAGGACGAAGGGCACCCGCTGGCGTCTCTGATCGAGACCGTCGGCAGTCTGGTGGAAACCTATGAAGCTGCCAACCTGCCGGAGCCCGAAGGATCGCCCGCGGATGTCCTGAATTATTTGATGCAGGAACACGGTGTCAGGCAGGGGGATCTGCCGGAAATCGGCAGCCAGGGGGTTGTCTCTGAAATTTTAAGTGGGAAACGCAGGCTGAACACCCGGCAGGTGAAGGCCCTGGGCCTGCGGTTTGGGGTTTCTCCCGTGGTGTTTATTTAGTCTGCTCTTTTGTCGGGATCTATCACACCTCGTCTTCCAGAATTTCAAATTTTTATTTTGTGTCTTCAGAAGGGGCCATTCCCATATTCTGCATTTTCATTATCATCATGCCTTTCAGGCCTTCGTAATCAACAGCCGTCTGCGGGATGGAAAAATCTGTCAAAAAATCGCTGTTTACGCGTTTTGCTATTTGCAAAATGCGTAAACAGCGTCAGGGTTCATATCCTGATACAATACATACCGATAATGCCCGTTGAAGTGTATTTTTCAAGATGCAGGAATTGAGACGGCATATGAAGTGGAGGTTTTGAAGTGAAGAGACACGCTGATGTGTTCCTGAGGCAGGAACGAATGACAAAACGAGTAAATATAACGGGTTTGGAAAAACCGAAAATTGAAGACATTGTTGTTGAAAAATGGCAAAAAATTATTGATTTAACCGCCAGAATTGCAGATGTTCCCTCAGGACTGATTATGCAGATTACCGACACCTCAATGCAGGTCTTTTTAAAGAGCAGCAATACGGCAAATCCTTATCAACAAGGCGCAAGTGATTCTCTGGGACACGGGCTTTATTGTGAAACGGTAATCGGGAATAACGCGGAACTTCTTGTAGACAATGCGTTGAAACATGAAGAATGGAAAGAAAATCCGGATGTCAAGCTGAACATGATTTCGTATTTTGGGCTTCCCATCATATGGCCGGACCAAGATTATTTCGGCACTATTTGTGTGCTCGATAACAAGGAAAACGCATATAATGACACGTTCAGGCAATTAATTTCAGAATTTAAGACCTCGATTGAAAAAGATCTGGAGTTGCTTTGTCAGACACAGGAGCTAAAAAATTCATTGAGTCAAATAAAGCAGTTACGCGGTCTGCTTCCCATTTGCATGCATTGCAAAAAGATTCGTGATGACAAGGGGTACTGGAATCAAATTGAAACCTACATACGTAACCATTCGCAAGCGGAATTCAGCCATAGCATTTGCCGGGAGTGCGCTGAAAAATATTATCCAGATATGGATCTATATGATAATGAATAGTTGCCTCATCTTTTACTGTCCAGGACCTGTCTCACTTTGGCGGCCAGTGCATGGAGTGTTACCGGTTTTTGAATAAAATGCATCCCCTTGTCCAGAATTCCCTGGCTGGCGATCACGTCAGCCGTGTAACCGGACATGAAAAGAAGTTTCATGTCCGCATCACGGGCAGAAAGCCGGTCTGCCAGCTCCCGTCCGTTCATCTCCGGCATGACCACATCGGTCAAAAGCAGACAGATCTTTCCTGCGTGTTTTTCAGCCAGATGCAGGGCCTCGTCCGGGCGGGACGCGCCCAGAACTGTGTAATTAAGGCTTTCCAGCAACTGCGTTGCCAGCGTCAGAAGGGTGGGTTCATCCTCCACCAGCAATATGGTCTCACCCCGGCCTGAATCCGGTTTTTTCTCCTCGGGTTCTGTTTCCCCGTTGATACCGGTCTTGTCCCGGGGAAAATACATTTTCAAGGTCGTTCCCTGACCCGGCTCACTGTAGACATTTATAAAACCGTTATTCTGTTTTATGATGCCGTAAACCATGGCCAGTCCCAGTCCCGTCCCCTGGCCTATTTTTTTGGTGGTAAAAAAGGGTTCAAAAATAAGATCCAGGGTGTTTTGATCCATGCCGCAGCCGTTGTCACTGATTGCTACCATGACATACTCCCCCGGAGTGAATCCTTTGTGCAACTCGCAATAGTCCGGATCAAACACCACATTCCTTGTTTCGATAAGGATCTCGCCGGTTCCTTCGATGGCATCCCGGGCATTGATACACAGGTTCATCAGGATCTGGTCCATCTGGGACGGATCGATGTAAATCTGCCACACCCCGGCTCCCGGGTGCCAGTAAAGGGTGAGGTCTTCCCGCAACAGCCGCCGAAGCATCTTGAGCATGCCCTCGATGGCTGTGTTCAAATCCAGTACCACGGGACAAATTGTCTGTTTGCGGGCAAAACCCAGCAATTTGCGGGTGATCTCCGTGGAGCGCTGGGCCGCTTTATCGATCTCCCGGAGAGGGGCATACAGCGGATCCGTGGCCCCGGCTTTATCCATGGCCAGTTGGGCATATCCGATGATAATACTGAGCATGTTGTTGTAGTCATGGGCCACACCGCCGGCCAGCCGGCCCACGGATTCCATTTTCTGAGCCTGCTGGATCTGGGCCGTCAGTTCCAGCTGTTCGGTGATATCCCGTTTGACAGCCACATAATTGATGATTTGGTCGGCGGCATCGAACACCGGGGAAATGGTTGCCTCCTCAGTATATCTTCTGCCGTCCTTGCGTTTGTTGACCATGCGGCCCTTCCAGGTTTGTCCACGAGTAATACGGTCCCACAGATCGCGGTAAAACGCCTCATCCTGGTTGCCGCTTTTGAAGATGCGCAGGTTCTGCCCGAGGACTTCTTTCCGGGAATATCCGGTCACCGTTTCAAAGGCGGGGTTGGCATACTGGATCGTTCCGGCCGGATCCGTGATCACGATTACTTCCCCGGCCTGCTCTACGGCCATGGTCACCTTCAGGAGTTCGGCCTCCTTGTCCTGCCTGGCCTGGACTTCCATTTTCAGATCTTCCAGGATGCCGCGTGTTTTGCGGTAGTTCGTGCGCAATTGTTCATTTGCCTGGTGCAGGGCCGCATGGGTTTCTTTTTGCTCGGTGATATCCTCGCCCAGGGACAGGATCATTCGGAACTTACCGTTTTCCGTGAGCACCGTGTTGTGCCACTTGATCAGTCGCAGTTTTCCGGATTTGGTGACAATCTCGCTTTCAAACTGATGATCCATCTGCTGGTTGTCTAAAATTTCGTCCCAGACCCGATAGATGGCCTCCTGCTTTTCTCTGGAAATGAACGTAGATATCCATTCCTTACCGACAACCTCCTGGGCCTTATAGCCGGTCAGCCGTTCCGCAAACCTGTTGAACACCACGATATTTGAGTTTTCCTGCAACCCCAGGATGATGTTCGGGGCATTGTCGATGATCTTCTGGGACCATTCTTTCACCTGCCGCAGGGTGTTTTCATGTAATATCCGATCCGTTTCCCCGGCCTGGGCTTCCAGTTCGTCGATGCGTTTGCGGAGCTGTTCAATCTTTGTCCGGAGTTCTGCCTCAGTAATGGACTGCATGCGCTAGTTCCTGTCTGGTTTGAATTTACGGCTTTATTCCCTTGAGAATGCCGGACTGGGTAGGGCCGGAATAATCCAGGCGGACGATATCTGTCAGGCCGGCGGTAGTCATCATCTCCCGGATTTCCGATTCACTGTAGGATTGCCCGGAATCCGTGCCCAGCAGCATGTTCAAAGAAAACAGGGCCGCAAATTCGGGGCGGTCCCGGGTGTCTTCCAGGATGAAGTCGTGGATGAGCATCTGTCCGCCGGGGACCAGCGTCTTTGCCGCATGAGCCACGATTTCGGCAGCCTTGTCCGGCCCTTCCCCGTGGAGGACATGGGACAGCCAGGCCGCATCAAATGCCTGTGCCAGGGGAACATCTCCGGTGGTATAATCACCCTCGGCAAACTGAATCCGGTCTGACACCCCGAACCGTTCAATGGTTTTTTCGGCAAAGGGCCGGGTGGTGGCAAGATCGAACACCACTGCGGTCAGATCGGGGTTGGCCCGGCAGAAATGGATGGCATAGGTGCCCGGACCGCCCCCCATATCCAGCAGGCGGGGACACCCGGACAGGTCCACTGTTTGAGCTACGACCGGTGCCGTGGCCATGGCATTGTTGAACATGCCCATCAAAAAAGCCTCCCGCCATTCTTCCGAAGAGACGGACGGCCGCTCCCGGATGGGGCCGCCCATGGTCACAGCTTCATCCATGCGGACCCAGGAGTCGGCCAGGTGGTGATGGTGCTGGATCATGTACCCGATATATTGGTCAGAATCTTTTGACAGAAAATCAGCGGCTGCCTGGGTATTGGCATAACCGGATGATGTTTTGGTCAAAAGCGCCATGGCGGCCAGGGCATCCAGGAGCATGGTGGTGCCCCGGACATCCCACCCTGATTTCCGGGCTATTTCCAGGGCGGTCAGGGTATCGTTACCGATAAGGGTAAAGATATCCAGTTTCACAGCCGCGTGAAGGGTGCAGGTTTTCCAGTAATATCCGGACAACGCCAGCAGGGTGCCGGGATGCCAGTGGGTCGTTTCTGTCATGATGCCTCCTTATTTCTCCTGCCACTGAGGCGGGCGTTTTTCAAAAAATGCGCTCACCCCTTCTTTGGCATCTTCTGTGGTGCACAGCCGGGCAAAGGCTTCGTTCATATAGGCGAACCGGGCTTCGTAATGCAGGTCTTCGGACCGGTAGAACGCGGTTTTGGCGATGCGCACCGCAATGGGACTCTTTTTGGCCAGCTCAGCGGCCCAGGCCAGGGCCTGATCTTCCAGGTCCTCCTTGGGAACCAGTTTGTTCACCAGGCCTAAAGACAGGGCTTCCGGGGCCTTGATCAGGTCGCCGTACAGCAGCAGTTCCAGGGCTTTTTTCCGGCCCACGCACCGGGACACCGGAATGATGGGGCCCACGCAGTTGAGACCCACATTGATGGCGGTCAGCCCCATGCGCACATTGTCCGCCGCCATGACCAGGTCGGCGGCTGCGGCAAGGCCCATGCCGTTGGCCACGGCCACGCCGTGCACCTGGGCGATCACGGGTTTGTTGAGTTTTGAGATGGTCACCAGAGGCTGTTCCATGGTCTCGATCCATGCCTGGTATTCCAGAGGAGACTTGCCGGCCAGTTCCGTGACATCGATGCCGGCGCAGAACGCCTTGCCCGCTCCTTTTATCAGGATCACCCGGATTCCGGGATCTGCATCCAGATCCAGCAGTGCCCGGTTCAGCTCCCGGGCCATGCCCGTGCTGAAGGTGTTCATCTGCTCGGGCCGGTTCAGCGTGATGGTTCCCACATGATCGGCCGGGGTGGTTACCAGAATGTCTTGAAATGCCATAGCGGTCTCCTTGTCAAAAGGTTATGATGATTTTCACGAATGTCGGGCACTGTCATTGATGCCCGATCAGAAAGATACCATAAGTGGCGGACAGATTGGGTAAAAATGTGACGATTTTTCCCTCCATCTGGTGATTTTTCGTGTTGATGGCCGCTTTTTTCAGAATCCGGAACCCGGCCTGGCGGGTGAAATTTTCAAAATCCCTGAGGCTTAAGACCCGGATGTTGGGGGTGTCGTACCATTCATAGGGCAGCTCTTTGGTGACCGGGGCGCACCCGGTGAACATCAGCTGGACCCGGGTTTTGTAATGCCCGAAATTGGGGAAACTCACCACGCATTGGTCCGCCACCCTGAGCATGGATTGGATCAGAAACACCGGGTCATACACCTGCTGCAATGTCTGGGAGCAGATGGCAAAATCAAAGGCCTGATCCGGATAATCCATGATCTCTGTGTTGATATCCCCCTGGAGCACGGAAATGCCTTTTTCAATGCATTTGACCACTTTGGATTCCTTGATTTCAATGCCCCGTTCCTTGACCTGACGGTTCTGCCGGAGCCACAGCAGCAGATCCCCTTCGCCGCAGCCAAGCTCCAGGACCTTGGCCCCGGGCGGGATCCAGGAGGCGATGATCTGTAAATCATACCGGAGCGGATTCATGGGCCACACGGTTTAAAAATCCTTTCATGAGATGATCCAGTTTGTCATTGGGCAGCAAAAACGCATCATGGCCCCACTGGGCCTCGATTTCACAGAAACTGACATCCAGGTTGTTCTTTTTCATGGCCTTAACCATTTCTCTGGACTGATAGGTGGGATACAGCCAGTCCGAGGTGTAGGACACCACCAGAAACCGGGCCAGGCATTTTGAAAACGCCTTGACCAGGGAGCCTTTGCCGTGTTCTCTTGCCAGGTCGAAATAATCCGCCGCCTTGGTGATATAGAGAAATGAGTTGGCATCAAACCGCTCGATGAATTTTCTGCCCTGGTACTGGAGATAGGACTCCACCTGGAACTCGGCCCCGAACTCGAAACTCAAGGCGCTTTTGTTCTGGAGCCTTCGTCCGAACTTCAGGCGCATGGATTCGTCGGACAGATAGGTGATATGCCCGATCATCCGGGCGATGGCCAGTCCCATGCCGGGTTTGGCTTTGCCGTAATAATGGCCGCTGCACCAGTTGGGATCCGCCATGATGGACTGCCGGGCCACCTCATTGAACGCAATGGCCAAAGCGGAATGCCGGCAGGTGGTGGCCAGTGCCACGGCAGAGGCCACATTGTCCGGATACCGCACGCACCATTCCAGCACCTGCATACCGCCCACTGATCCCCCCACCACGGCCAGCAGCTTTTTGATGCCCAGATGATCCATCAGCATTTTCTGGGCCCGGACCATATCCCCGATGGTGATCAGGGGAAAGTCCGTGCCATAGGGGATCCCGGTTTTGGGGTTGACACAAGCCGGTCCGGTGGAGCCCATGCATGATCCCAGGATATTGGTGCAGATCACGAAATACCGGTCCGTGTCAATGCCCTTGCCCGGCCCCACCATGATGTCCCACCATCCGGGTTTGGGGTCTTCCGGGGTGTAGTAACCGGCCACGTGGGAATCCCCGGACAGGGCATGGAGGATCAGCACTGCGTTGGAGCGGTCCTCATTCAGGATGCCGCAGGTTTCATAGGCCAGGGTGACCGGATGGATCTCAGCCCCGCTTTCCAGGAGGAACGGGTCCTCTTTGCCGGCAAAGGTGAAAAACTGTTTTTCCACCGGCCCCACCGTGGTGCCGTTGTGATCATGACCGATATATTCACTCATGGTTACACCGTTTCAAGGGCCGCCGCCAAGTCCCCGCAGATGTCATCGATGTGCTCGATGCCCACGGAAAACCGCAGCAGGCAGGGGTCGGCCAGCCGGTCTTTCAATTCCTTAGGGAAGGACACATACTGGGAGGAATACGGATGAATGATCAGGGTCTTGCAGTCACCTAAATTGGCCAGGTTCAGGATCATGGACAGGTGGTCCACCAGCCGGAAACAGGCATCCTGGTCTGCCAGGCCGAATGTCAGCATGGTGCCGAATCCTTTGCCGCCAAATTGCTTTTTGGCCATCTCATGGCAGGGATGATCGGAAAATCCCACAAAGTTGACCCATCTCACTTTGGGGTGCTCCTTCAGAAACGTTGCCGCCTGAACGGCGTTGGTCATGTGCCGTTCCATGCGTACCCCCATGGTGGACAGGCCCAGTACCGTCAGAAACGAGTGAAACGGGGCCGCCGTGGTGCCGAAATTGACATGGTGTTCCTTGAACAGGCGGTGGATGAACGCCAGGTTGCCTTTCTGCGCTACAAAAGGGGCAAAATCGGCAAACCGGTCCGTGTGCCAGTCAAAGTGTCCGGCATCCACCACCACGCCCCCTAAGGCGGCACCATGGCCTGAAAAATACTTGGTGGTGGAGTGCACCACAATGTCCGCCCCCAGCTCAATGGGCCGGCACAGCCACGGGGAGGCCAGGGTGTTGTCCACCATCAGAGGAATTCCGTTTTCATGGGCCAGGTTTGCCACCTGTCTGAGGTCCGGGATTTCCATGCCCGGGTTGGTGATGGTTTCCATATAGATGAACCGGGTCTTGTCCGTGATCTGTGCGGCAATGTCATCGAGATTCAACGGATCGGCCAGGCGCACGGTGATGCCGTATTTTTTAAAGATGTTGGTGAACAGGGCATAGGTGGACATAAACAAAGAAGAGGATGCCACAAATTCATCGCCGGCCCGCAGAAGCGTCATGCAGGCGTTGCTGATGGCCGCCATGCCCGATGCCGTGACCACGGCGGCTTGTCCTGATTCCAGGGAGGCCAGTCGTTCTTCCAGGAACCGGTTGGTGGGGTTGGTCAGGCGCATGTAGATATGGTCGGACCGCTCTCCGGCAAAGGTCTGGCCCAGATCGGCGGCCGTATCATGGAAATGGGCCGCAGTCTGGAAAATGGGCGGCAATGTGGCCCCTTCCCAGTCATGGTCTTTGATCCCTTCGTGAATGGCCCGGGTATCAAAATGAAGTGGTGGATTCATGGTTTCCTCATCACAGGTTGATCATGGATTGAAAAAAAATTAATATCACCTTGTGGTATTTAAATGTCAAGATTTAATTGTTACTCTCTGTGCCGCGCAATTAAAGATAAAACAAAAATGACATAAAAAGGTGACCATGAATGCAGTTGTCCGTGACACCCAAAAAAGTGACCCATCTGTTGCCCACAGACATTATTTTTCAAACCGAATACTGGGCAGAAGTCAAAGCCCGGCTGGGTTGGCAACCGTGTGCCTATGACATCGAGGACCGGGAGTCCGGAAAAGACATGCTGGTGCTGTTCAAACCCTTGAAAGACGGGGTGTATGCTGCATATATTCCCCAGGGCCCCGAATTCGGGCCTTGCCGGGAAAACTATGGGCCGTATCTGGAATCATTGTCAGAATCCATTGTGAATCAGATGAATTCAGATGTGGCGTTCATTCGATATGATCTTCCCTGGGAATCCCCGTACACAGACATTTTGGATCAGACTCCGGCCCATGAGATTCCCGAAGAAAGAATCCGGGAAATCCGCATGAATTTCGGAACCCGACACTGGAATTTCAGAAAAACGCCCGTGGACATGACGGTGGCGGACTCCTACGTCATTGATATCCATGATACTGAAGACAGGATGCTGTCACGCATGAAAAGCAAAACCCGGTACAATATCAAACTGGCCGCCAGAAAAGGAGTGCGGGTGTATGCCGCTTCCACCAGAGCTTTGCCTGTTTTTCACCGGCTTCACCTGGAAACGGCCAAGCGGAAAGGATTTCTGGTCAGGGAGTATCCTTATTTTGAAACCCTGTTTGCTTCACAAAAAGAAAACGCTGATCCCTGTGAGGTCAAGCTGATGCTGGCGGTTCACGGCAAAGATGTGCTGGCCGGGGCCATTGTCGCTGTCACGGAAAAAACCGCATATTTTCTGTATGGGGCGTCCGCCATGAAGAAACGGAATTTCATGGCCAGTTATGCCCTGCACTGGGAAACGATCCGATATGCCAAATCCCTGAACTGCAAAACCTATGACATGGGTGCGGTCTCGCCGGCCTGTTTTCCGGACCATCCTTTTTTCGGGCTGTACCGGTTCAAAACCGGGTTCGGGGGACGGGTCGTTCACCGGGCCGGTTCCTGGGATTACCCCATTGATCCGGATGCGTATGCATCCTTTCGGAACTGGGAGGAGATCAACCGGGGCGGGTGCGGGAACGGACCGTTTTACAAAGGATCGCAAAACTGATTCATGAAAAGATCTTGATGTCAGGGCGTACACCATATAAATAGAATCATCGGCCTTATTTTGCAGGCCGGCAAATTAACTTTTAACCACACAAGGAGCAAGACGATATGCCGGTGGTGACATGGAAAAAAGACAACCGAACGGCGGTATTGACAATGTGCAGCGGCCCCAACCGGATGAACCGGATATTTTCTCAAGAATTGAACGCCTGTCTGGATCAGATCGAGGAGGATGCCGATGTCCGGGCCGTGGTCCTGACATCGACGGATGAAAAAAATTTTTCCCAGGGTATCGATGTGGAGTGGATCGGCAAAAAGATCCAGGACAGAGACCATGACACGGTCAAGGCGTTCATGTATGACATGAACCGGATCTTCAAGCGACTGCTGCTGTTTCCCGTGCCCGTGATCGCGGCCATCAACGGCCATGCATTCGGCAATGGTGCCATTGTTTCCTGTGCCTGTGATTTCAGGTTCATGAAAAAGGACAGAGGATTTTTCTGTTTTCCCGAAGTGGATGTGGGAATTCCGTTTTTGCCCGGCATGATTGCGTTTGTGCGCAAGGCCGTGCCGGAACCGCTGTTCAACCGGATGATTCTGTCCGGTCAGCGCATGACGGCCCAGGAACTTGAAGCAAATGGGGTGATCGTCAAGGCCTGCGACGACCAGGATCACCTCATGACCGAGGCCCTGGCCTTTGCCGCAGCGTTTGACAAAAAACGGGGCATTTTCAAGGAATTGAAACAGCGCATGCACAAAGACCTGATTCAGGTCCTGGATGATGAAGACCCGGTGTATATCGAGCCCATCAACCTGTTTGTCGCGGATTGATCCAGGGATTGAAACGGGCGGTTGAAACGGGCTGAAAAAGGCGGCTGGATCAGCTGATTGAACCGGACGGTTGAACCCGCCGGCTGAGCCGGAAAATAAAACCGGACAATAAAGCCGGATAGCGGATTTCCAGGTGCGGCCCAAGGCTGTCGGCCCCACCTGGAAATCAACCGGTTCAACTGTCAGGCTGCCGGAATCACTGGTACTGGGACCGGATATCTTTTTTGCTGATTTTTCCCACCGAGGTTTTGGGGATGTCCGCATCCAGAATGATCCGGGTCGGAACCCCGTACTTGGGAATCTGCCCTTTTTCCACAAATCCCATGCAGTGGTCCTGGATATCTTTTTCACTGACTTTGCCCCGGAACGCGTCCTTGATCACCACCATGGCAAGCGGCCGTTCCCCCCATTTGTCATCGGCAACCCCCACCACGGCCACTTCACTGACCGCGTCATGCCGGCTGATGATATCTTCCAGCTCCAGGGAGGAGATCCATTCCCCGCCGGTTTTGATCACATCCTTGAGCCGGTCTGTGATTCTAAGATACCCTTGGGCATCGATGACACCAATGTCGCCTGTGTGAAGCCAGCCATCCGCCCACAGTGCCTCGCTTTTTTCTTCGGATTTGGTATATCCCTGGGTCAGCCAGGGGGCCCTTACCACCACCTCACCCGCGGTTTTGCCATCATGGGGCAGTGCATTGCCCTCCATATCCACGATTTTCATCTGGACATGGGGAATCGGCAGGCCCGTCATGCACCGGATGGCCACCTGTTCTTCCTGATCTGTTTCCATGAGAGAGGGCTTGATCATGGCCAGGGTCAGCACGGGACAGGTTTCGGACATGCCGTACCCCGTATACAGGTTGATGCCGTGTTTCAACGCCTGAGCGCACAATCCCCTGGAAAGGGCTGACCCGCCGATGATCACTTTCCATCCGGTCAGATCCACCTGGTTGATGGCGGGACTGGTGACCAGCATGTTCATGATGGTGGGCACGCAGTGGGAATAAGTGACGTTTTCCGTGAGAATGAGCTTGAGCAGCATTTCCGGTTCATACCGGCCCGGATACACCTGTTTGGCCCCCAGCAGCGTCATCAGATACGGCATGCCCCAGGCATGGACATGGAACATGGGGGTCATGGGCATGTACACGTCATTGGAGGTGATGTTGGCCTGGTGGGCATAGCCGCACAGCACGGACAGGGTGGCATAGGTGTGCAGGACAATCTGGCGGTGGCTGAAAAACACCCCTTTGGGCAGACCCGTGGTGCCGGTGGTGTAAAAGGTGGTGGCCATGGTATTTTCATCAAAATCGGCAAATTCATAGGCAGGGGCTGTGTCTGCCATGAGGGCTTCGTATTCTCCGGCAAAGTCAAGATCCGATTCCGGGATTTCTCCGGTATCAGACAGCACCACCACTTTTTTGACAGTGTCGAACCGGTCTTTCACGGATGCCAGGAGCGGCACAAATTCCGTGTTCACCAGAATCACGTCATCTTCGGCATGGTTGATGGTGTAAATCAGCTGTTCCGGGGTCAGCCGGATGTTGATGGTGTGCAGCACGGCCCCCATCATGGGCACGGCAAAAAAACATTCCAGATACCGGTGGGAATCCCAGTCCATGACGGCCACGGTGTCGCCGGGGCGAACGCCTAAGTTTTCCAGCATGGCAGCCAGCTGTTGGACCCGCTGGCTGAAGGTTTTGTAGGTATACCGGTGCTGGTCCCGGTATACGATCTCCTGGTCCGGGGAATAGATCAACGGCGTGTCCAGCAGGTTCTTGATAAGCAATGGATAGGCATGGGCACTGGGGGTGGGAGTGATCAGTCTGGTTTTCATGAAGCCTCCTTGGTATGTGATGTTTTAATGAAAAAACCGATGGATTGTATTCATAGACCGGTTTTCAAAAAAATAAAATAGGGGGGATACCCAAAAGGGTGTAGGGGAAATGCCTACAGGCGGTCAAAAGGGTCCATGTGCCCGGTTTCCACCCAGATCACGGCATGCCGGAGCAGCTCCCGGGCGGTTTTCAGATTCAGTTTTTCCTTGATGCGTTCCTGGTAGGTGCCCACGGTTTTGATGCTGAGGTTCAGCTGCACGGCGATCTGCTTGGAGGAAAGTCCCAGGCCGATAAGCCTGAAGATCTGAAGTTCCCTGTCTGAAATCCGTTTCAAAGGGGATTCATGGGCCGTGGCCGGCTGGTTCTGGTAGATGGTCAAAAGATGATTCATGATTTTCCGGCTGACGTGAATGTGTCCGGCCATGATGTTGCGGATGGCTTCCACCACGGATTCCGAAGCTTCCTGTTTCATGATGTACCCTTTGGCACCGGCCTGAAGGCAGCGTTCCGCATGCAGGGATTCATCGTGCATGGACAGGACCAGGGCGGCACAGGAGGGGAATCGGTCATGGATCTCTTTGATCAGATCCACGCCCGTGCTGTTCTTTAAAGACAGATCCACGATGACCAGATCCGGTTTCAAAGACTGGATCAGGCCGATGGCGGTGTCCACATCTTCGGCTTCACCGCAGACCTGCATATCCGGCTCATGATCGATCATGTCCTTGATTCCCATCCGGAAAATGGGGTGATCTTCAACGATGAGAATGGCAATTTTTTTCATGGTCAGGCGTTCCTGTCAAAAGGATGTCGGGCAATCTCCAGGGTGACCCGGGTACCGCTGGGTGACATGGGTTCAAAGGCCAGGGTGGCACGGATGCGGGCGGCCCGCCAGGTCATGATCCGGATCCCTATACCCCGGGTTTTGGTTGAAAAATCAAATCCTTTGCCGTTGTCAAAGATTTCCATGCGGATGTTTTCTGAATCACGGGTCAGAACCATGTCGATCCGGGTGGCCTGGGCATGTTTGGCTGCATTGTGCACGGCCTCATGAACAATGTAATAGGCATGGGTGGCTTCGGTGTCATCGGTAAAAGGGGGCTGATCCAGTTGCCAGTCCAGGAAGCAGGCAATGGAAAACACTTCCCGGACATAGTCGGCAAGGGATGCCAGAGACACATCAAATCCCCGGTCCGCCAGGTTGACCGGTTCAAGCCCCCGGGACAGGGTCCGGGTTTTGTGAATGGCATCCTGAACAACGGCTCTGATTTTTTTTGTCCGCCCGATTTCCCCGGTCAGGGTGTCTCGGGCCGGGGCGTTGGCAAGATGCTGATGCAGCATCTTGACCATGACCTCGATACCAATGAGCTGGGGGCACAAATCATCATGCAGGGATATGGCAATGTTCTGACGTTCCCGGAGACCGATTTTTAAAATTTCCTGTTCCAGGCGCCGGGCGTCTGTTATATCTTCCATGGCTGCCAGAAGACAGGCCTCTCCCCAGACCATCACCCGCTCGGCGGAAATGATCCCCTGGCGGCGTTCTTTGGTACGGTTCCAAAAAACGATCTCTTTGTTTTTCACAGGCTGGCGCTCCCTGATTTCCGTGAACAGCCACCGCCCTTCCTGACGGGGGGTGAAAAAATCAAGGGTGAGAATTTCTCTGCCCAGAAGATCCATCAGGCGGTAGCCCGTGATGTTCAGGAAACTGTCATTGGCGTTGATGATCCGGCTGTCTGACAGCACGGCAATGAACATGCCGGCCGGGTTGCTGCGAAACGCTTTGGAAAACATTTCGTCGGAAAGGCGCAGGGCCTGCTCGTTTTTTTTCCGCATACCGATTTCCGATTCCAGCTTCCGGCGGGATACATCCAGCTTGTCCATGAACCGGTTGAAATATCCGGCCAGCTGCCCGATTTCATCCGTGGTGGTCACGGGCATGCGCACGGAAAAATCACCGGCCGCGCCCTGGTCAAACCGTTTCATCA